>NZ_JBFREQ010000025.1:0-121382 GCF_052114385.1 Variovorax sp. M-6
GTCGTAGGCCTTCGCTTCGCCGCCGAACTTGGCCGACAGCACGGTGGCGATCGCCGCCGTCAGCGTCGTCTTGCCATGGTCCACGTGACCGATCGTGCCCACGTTGACGTGCGGCTTCGTGCGGGTGAATTTTCCTTTTGCCATTTTCTCGACTCCGAAAAATAACTAGATCAACACACTGACATGGGGTTGCAACCGGCCGGCTGCAACCCCAAAACTGGTGCCCATTGCGGGAATCGGACCCGCGACCTCTCCCTTACCAAGGGAGTGCTCTACCACTGAGCCAAATGGGCGATATCAAAAAACCTGCCAAAAACTCTGCGCATTGCGCCGACCTGGACCTCTGGAGCGGGAGACGGGAATCGAACCCGCGTCATTAGCTTGGAAGGCTAGGGTTCTACCATTGAACTACTCCCGCATCGTGGCACCACCCCAGCTCGGGAAGCACCGCAACGGTCACAGTCAAGCGCTCTGCAAAAATCCATTCATCGCTGGTGGAGAGGGCTGGATTCGAACCAGCGTACTCGTAAGAGGGCAGATTTACAGTCTGCTGCCATTAACCACTCGGCCACCTCTCCGGCGAACCTCGGAATATAGCACGGTTTTGGGGAGCCACGTCGATGACAGCCCGCCCACGCCGCCCGCGTTCCGAGAGCCCTCGATTCTCGCACGAAATCAGGCGTCTTCCTGGCGGGATGCCGACGATCCTGCTTCCCGCCAGGCGCGCGCCTGGCCGAAATGACCGCAGCCGATGAATGGCAGGGGCGGCCTGAGGGCCGACAACGGTGACGGATGATTGGCGACCAGCACTTTGTGACGATTCGTATCGATCAGCGCCCGCTTGCTCTGCGCATGCGCGCCCCAGAGCATGAAGAGCACCGGCTGCGGCCGGCTCGCCACGTGACGGATCACCGCGTCGGTCAGCACCTCCCAGCCGCGCCCCGAATGGCTGGCGGCCTGGCCCTCTTCCACCGTGAGGCAGGTGTTGAGCAGCAGCACGCCGTTCGTGGCCCATTTCGCGAGGCTTCCGCCAGGGGTCGGGAACGTTGGCGGCCGCGTGCCGAGGTCGCGTTCCAGCTCCTTGAAGATGTTGCGCAGCGAGGGCGGCAGCGGCACGCCCGGCGCCACCGAGAACGCGAGGCCCTCGGCCTGGCCGCGGCCGTGGTACGGGTCCTGGCCCAGGATGACGATACGGATCTCCTCGGGCGGCGTCAGCTCGAGGGCGCGCAGCGGCTGCGGCGGGAAGATCACGGCGCCGGCGTCGAGCCGCTCGCGCAGATAGCCGAGCAGCTTCACACCGACCGGGCTGGCGAAGAACTCGTCGACCAGCGGCCGCCAGCCCGCGGCGACCGGCCAGTCGGCCGGGTCCGCCGTCGCCAGTTGACCAGCGGCGCTCATAGAAGCCCCCACGCTCGGCACTTCGTGTCCTCGCTGCCCCCCGAGGGGGCGCGAGCTTGCTGGGGGCGGCCCGGCACGGCGCTCATCGAAACAATTCGGCGAGCGCCTCGCCCGGCTCGGCGGCCCGCATGAAGGTCTCGCCGACCAGGAAGGCGTGCACACCCGCCGCGCGCAGCTTCGCGACCTCCTCGCGCGTCGCGATGCCCGACTCGGTCACCAGCAGGCGATCGGCGGGCACCTTCGGGAGCAGGTCGAGCGTGGTCTGCACCGACACCTCGAAGGTGCGCAGGTTGCGGTTGTTGACGCCGATGAGCGGCGTGCGCAGCTTCAGGGCGCGGTCGAGCTCGGCGCCGTCGTGCGCCTCGACCAGCACCGCCATGCCGAGCCCGGCGGCGATGGCTTCGTAATCGCGCATCTGGGCGTCGTCGAGGCAGGAGACGATCAGCAGGATCGCGTCGGCGCCCATCGCGCGCGACTCGTAGACCTGGTAGGGGTCGACGATGAAGTCCTTGCGCAGCACCGGCAGCTCGCACGAGGCGCGCGCCTGCTTCAGGTAGTCGACGCCGCCCTGGAAGAACTGGCGGTCGGTCAGCACCGAGAGGCAGGCGGCGCTGACCTGGCCGTCGCCCTCGGCGTAGCTCTGCGCGATGTCGGCCGGAATGAAGTCGGCGCGCAGCACGCCCTTGCTCGGACTGGCCTTCTTGACCTCGGCGATGACGGCGGCCGCGCCGGCCGCGATCTTGGCGCGCAGGGCGCCCACGAAATCGCGCGTCAGCACGCGGCTCTCGGCATCGAAGCGGACCGCTTCGAGCGGGCTTTTCTTCTTCGCCGCGGCGATTTCCTCGCGCTTGACGGCGACGATCTTCTCGAGGGTGTTCGACATGGTTCTTCCTCAAGCCGCTGCGGTGGCAGCGGCGAATTCGGCCAGCTTGGCCTTGGCGGCGCCGGAGTCGAGCGCGGCGCGTGCCCGCTCCACGCCGGCGGCGATCGATGCGCTGACGTTCGCGGCATAGAGCGCGGCGCCGGCGTTCAGCACCACGATGTCGCGCGCCGGGCCGGGCTGGTTGTCGAGCACGTCGAGCAACATCGCTTTCGACTGTTCGGGCGTCTCCACGCGCAGGCTTCGGTTGCTCGACATCGAGAAGCCGAAATCCTCCGGGTGCAGCTCGTACTCGCGCACCTCGCCGTCCTTGAGCTCGCCGACCATGGTGGCGGCGCCGAGCGAGATCTCGTCCATGCCGTCGCGGCCGTAGACCACCAGCGCGTGCTCGGCGCCCAGGCGCTGCAACGCGCGCACCTGGATGCCGACCAGGTCGGCGTGGAACACGCCCATCAGGATGTTCGGCGCACCGGCCGGATTGGTCAGCGGGCCCAGGATGTTGAAGATGGTCTTGATGCCGAGTTCCTTGCGCACCGGCGCGACGTTCTTCATCGCCGGGTGGTGGTTCGGCGCGAACATGAAGCCGATGCCGACGTCGGCGATGCACCTGGCGATCCGATCCGGCGTCAGGTTGATGTTGACGCCCAGCGACTCGAGCACGTCGGCGCTGCCGGACTTGCTGCTGACGCTGCGCCCGCCGTGCTTGCTCACCTTGGCGCCGGCGGCCGCGGCGACGAACATGGAACAGGTCGAGATGTTGAAGGTGTGCGAGCCGTCGCCGCCGGTGCCGACGATATCGACCAGGTTCGTGGTGTCGACCACCGGCACCTTGGTCGAGACCTCGCGCATCACCTGCGCGGCCGCGGTGATCTCGCCGATGGTTTCCTTCTTGACGCGCAGGCCGGTGATCAGCGCCGCCATCATCACGGGCGAGCACTCGCCGCTCATGATGAGGCGCACGATGTGCAGCATCTCGTCGTGGAACACCTCGCGGTGCTCGATGGTGCGCTGCAGGGCTTCCTGGGGGGTGATGGGCATGGGGTGTCTCCTTCGATTCAGGGGGTCGTTGCAACCGGGTGGTCGGACAGCGCGAGGCGGAGGCCGAAGCCGATGAACAGCACGCCGGCGCCGCGCTGCAGCCAGTGCATGCCGCGCTGCACCACGCCGACGCGGCGCGCGGTCCAGCCGGCCGCGAGCGCCCAGGCCACGTTGACGAAGATCGCGTTGAAGTTGAACAGCACGCCGAGCAGGAAGAAGGACAGCGCCTTGTGGTCGGTGCCCGGTGCGATGAACTGCGGCACGAAGGCCAGGAAGAACAGCGCCACCTTCGGATTCAGCGCGTTGGTCCAGAAGCCGCCGAGGAACACGCTCTTCGCGTCGGCCGCGCCGGCCGCGACCGGCGTCGGCGCGGTCGTGGAAGGCCGGGAGCACAGCATTCGCACGCCGACCCACAGCAAGTAGGCCGCACCGACCCACTTGAGCACGGTGAAGGCGGTGCTGGAGGCGGCCATCAGCGCGCTCAGGCCCAGCGCCGCGGCGACGATGTGGACGAAGCAGCCGGCGGTGATGCCGAAGCCGGCGAGGATGCCGGCGCGCACGCCCGAGCGCAGCGAATGGCTCACGATGTAGAGCACGTCGGGGCCCGGCGTGAGGTTCAGCAGCAGTCCGGCGGCGACGAACAGCGCCAGCGAATGGGCGTCAGGCATGGAAGAAGCCCCGGATGGCGCCGATGGCGCGATCGATGCCGCCGGCGTCGACATCGAGGTGGGTGGCGAAGCGCAGCCGGTAGAGGCCGGTGGCGAGGACGCCGTGCGCCTTCAGGTGCGCCAGCAGTTCGCCGGAGCGCGATCGCGCCGCGCCGGCCAGGTCGACGAACAGCAGGTTGGTCTGCGGCGCCTCGACTTGCAGCTCGGGGATGCCTGCGAGGCCGTCCGCCAGCCTGCGCGCCAGCGCATGGTCGTCGGCCAGGCGGTCGACGTGATGCTCGAGCGCGTAGGAGGCCGCCGCGGCCAGCAAGCCGGCCTGGCGCATGCCGCCGCCGGCCATCTTGCGGATGCGGTGGGCGCGTGCGATGAACTCGCGCGAGCCGCACAGCGCTGAACCCACGGGCGCGCCAAGCCCCTTGCTGAAGCAGACCGAGACGCTGTCGAAGCAACCCGCGATGCGGCGCGCTTCGGCACGGACGTCGGTGCCGAGCGCCGTCGCCTGGGCGGTCGCGGCGTTGAAGAGCCGGGCGCCATCGAGGTGGCGCGCCAGGCCCTTGCGTTGCGCGAGTTGCGTGGCCTCCTCCACGTAGCCGAAGGGCAGCAGCTTGCCGCCCAGCGTGTTCTCGAGCGCCAGCAGCCGGGTGCGCGCGAAGTGCGCGTCGTCGGGCTTGATCGCGGCCTCGACCTCGTCGAGCGCGAGCGTGCCGTCCGGCTGGTGGTTCAGGGGCTGTGGCTGCACGCTGCCGAACACCGCCGCGCCGCCGCCTTCCCAGCGGTAGCAGTGCGCCTGCTGGCCGACGATGTACTCGTCGCCGCGCTGGCAATGCGAGAGGATCGCGCAGAGGTTGCTCTGCGTGCCGGTGGGCACGAACAGCGCCGCCTCGAAACCCAGCAGTTCGGCGATCTGCCGCTGCAGCGCGTTGACGCTGGGGTCGTCGGCGAACACGTCGTCGCCCAGCGGCGCCGCCAGCATGGCCGCGCGCATGGCGTCGGTCGGCTGGGTCACGGTGTCGCTGCGCAAGTCGATCATGGACGGTGAAGACAGGCTGCTCATGGTGCTCACTCCAGGAAGTTGCGGAGCATCGCGTGGCCGTGCTCCGTCAGGATCGATTCGGGATGGAACTGCACGCCTTCGATGCGAACGGCATGCGCGAAGCCGGTGTGCCGCACGCCCATGATCTCGCCGTCGTCGGTCCAGGCGGTGAGCGCCAGCGCCTCCGGGCAGGAATCGCGCTCGATCGCCAGCGAGTGGTAGCGGTTGACGCTGAACTTCTCGGGCAGGCCCGCGAAGACGCCCTCGCGCGTGGTCGTGATCTCGCTGGTCTTGCCGTGCATCAATTGCTGGGCGCGGATGATCCTGCCGCCGAAGGCGGCGCCGATCGCCTGGTGCCCGAGGCAGACGCCGAGGATCGGCAGCTTTCCCGCAAAGGCCTGGATCGCCGCCACCGAGACGCCGGCCTCGGCCGGCGAGCACGGGCCCGGCGAGATCACCAGCCGGCCGATGCCGCTGCCGATGCGCTCCTGCAGGCCCTCGAGCGTGATCTCGTCGTTGCGGTGCACCTCGACCTCGGCGCCGAGCTCGCCGAAATACTGCACCAGGTTGTAGGTGAAGCTGTCGTAGTTGTCGATCATCAGGAGCTTCATGGCTTGACTCCGATCCGGTGCACGCCCTTGACCACGGGAAAGACGTTGAAGTTGATCAGCAAGCCCAGGCGCAGCCCCGACAGGCGCACCGCGGCCTGGGCCTGCGCGCGATGCAGGTCGGTCAGCGCGTCGACCGCCTTCACCTCGACCACCACCGACTGCTCGACCACGAAGGCGGCGCGGCAGACCTCGCCGAGCGCGCGGCCCTTGTAGCTGGCCGAAACCGGCACGTCGCGCACGAAGCCGATCTCGCGCTCGGCCAGTTCGATCGCCAGCGCGGCGGCATAGGCGGATTCGGCCAGGCCGATGCCGAGCACGCGCTGGACCTCGACCGCGGCGCCGATGATCTCGTGCGAGAAGTCGTTGTTGTTTTCTTCGGTGCTCATAGTGCCCCCACGCTTGCCACTTCGTGTGCTGCGCTGCCCCCCGAGGGGGCGCGAGCTTGCTTGGGGCGGCCCTGCGCGGCGCTCATTCCAACCCCTCCTCGACCAGTTCCGCCGCGCGCAGCAGCGCCCGCGCCTTGGCCTCGGTCTCTTTCCATTCCAGCTCCGGCACCGAATCGGCGACCACGCCGGCCGCGGCCTGCACGTGCAGCATCTGGTCCTTCACGATGCCGGTGCGGATCGCGATCGCGACGTCCATGTCGCCGGCGTAGCTGATGTAGCCGCAGGCGCCGCCGTAGAGCCCGCGCTTGGTCGGCTCGAGCTGGTCGATCAGCTCCATCGCATGCACCTTGGGCGCGCCCGTGAGCGTGCCGGCCGGGAAGGTGGCGCGCAGCACGTCGATCGCGGTCATGCCGTCCTTGAGCGTGCCCTCGACGTTGCTCACGATGTGCATCACGTGGCTGTAGCGCTCGACCGCGAAGGCCTCCGTGACCTTGACCGTGCCGGTCTTGGCGATGCGCCCGATGTCGTTGCGCGCCAGGTCGATCAGCATCACGTGCTCGGCGCGTTCCTTGGGGTCGTTGATGAGCTCGACCTCGGCCGCGCGGTCGAGTTCGGGCGAGGCGCCGCGCGGCCGGGTGCCGGCGAGCGGGCGGATGGTGATCTTCTGCTCGCCCTCGCCGGTGTGCTCCTGCCGCACCAGGATCTCGGGCGAGGCGCCGACCACGTGGAAATCACCCAGGTGGTAGTAGTACATGTAGGGCGAGGGATTGAGCGAGCGCAGCGCCCGGTAGAGCGACAGCGGCGACTCGGTGTAGCGCTTGCTGATGCGCTGTCCGACCTGCACCTGCATGAAGTCCCCGGCCGCGATCAGTTCCTTGGCGCGCTCGACCGCGGCCAGGTAGTCGGCCTTGGCGAAGCTGCGCTGCGCGGGGTGGGCCTGGCTCGGTTTGACTTGCGGCGCGCTGACCGAGTACTTGAGCTGGTCGCGCAGTTCGCGCAGGCGCCGCTTGGCGTTGGCATAGGCCTCGGGCTGGCCCGGGTCGGCATAGACGATCAGGTAGAGCTTGCCCGAGAGGTTGTCGATCACCGCCAGTTCTTCGCACTGCAGCAGCAGGATGTCGGGGCAGCCCAGGGTGTCGGGCGGGCAGGTCTTCTCGAGTTTCTTCTCGATGTGGCGCACCGTGTCGTAGCCGAAGTAGCCGGCCAGCCCACCGCAGAAGCGCGGCAGGCCCGGACGCAGAGCGACCTTGAAGCGCTGTTGGTAGGCCGCAACGAAATCGAGCGGATTGCCATGGGCTTTTTCCACGACCTTGCCGTCCGTGACGACCTCGGTCAGCGCGTCGGCACCGAAGCCGCTGGCCCGCAGCAGCGTGCGCGCGGGCAGGCCGATGAAGCTGTAGCGGCCGAAGCGCTCGCCGCCGACCACCGATTCGAGCAGGAAGCTGTGCTTCCCGCTGTCCTTGGTGTAGGCCAGCTTGAGATAGAGGGACAGGGGGGTTTCGAGGTCGGCAAAGGCCTCGACCATCAGCGGAATGCGGTTGTAGCCCTGCGCGCTGAGGCTTTTGAATTCGAGTTCAGTGATCACGGGTGGGGTCTCCGTCGGCCAGCGGACGCTTCAGGGTCGCTGGCGGGGTCATTCAGGGTTGGCCGGTTCAGGTCGACTGAAGGCCGCGGGCGCACGGCGTGCGCCGTGCAATCAAACAGGCAACGACGATGGCGTGCGCCAAGGCCAGGCTCCCCGGCTGCCTTGACCTGTCTGAGTGACGTGATGAATGAACATGGAATCGGGAGTTTAGCCCAGCGACAAGAGGCATTCAAAAAGATACATTCGGGCACTTTAAAAATTCTTGGCTGCCACGGAGACCCAGATGCCTTCCTTCGCCTTGCGGCGCGTCGTCGCGCTGTCCATCCTTGCCTTCGCTGCTGCCGCGGCATCGGCCGCCCAGGTCGACGTCGCGGGCGTCAAGCTCGACGACACGATCGACCTGCGCGGCAGCAAGCTGCAGCTCAACGGCGCCGGCGTGCGCTACAAGGCGGTCTTCAAGGCCTACACCGCGGGCCTCTACCTGGGCAAGAAGGCCGACACCGCCGAAGAAGTGCTGGCCGCGCCGGGCCCCAAGCGCGTGACGATCACCATGCTGCGCGACATCGACGCCAACGAACTCGGCAAGCTGTTCACGCGCGGCATCGAGGACAACTCGCCCAAGGGCGAAATGTCGCAGCTGATCCCCGGCCTGCTGCGCATGGGCCAGATGTTCGCGGACCAGAAGCAGCTGAAGGCGGGCGACAGCTTCACGGTCGACTGGATTCCGGGCAGCGGAAGCCTGATCACGGTCAGGGGCGTGCCGCAGGGCGATCCGATCAAGGAGCAGGCGTTCTTCAACGCGCTGCTGCGCATCTGGATCGGGCCGTCGCCGGCCGACTACAAGCTCAAGGACGCGCTGCTAGGGAAGGGCTGAACGCCAAGCTCCGCCAGCGAGTCGACGAAGCCGTCGGCATCCACGCCGCGCACCGGCTCGCCGTGGTTGTAGCCGTAGCTGACCAGCACCACCGGGCAGCCGGCGGCGCGCGCGGCCTGGGCGTCGTTGCTGGAGTCGCCGACCATCAGGGTGCGCGCCGGCAGCGTGCCCAGCGCCTCGCAGGTCTTGCGCAGGGGCAGCGGGTCGGGCTTCTTGCGTTCGAAGGCATCGCCGCCGAACACCTGCTCGAAGTAGCCGTCGAGGCCCTTGGCGGCCAGCAGCGGCCGCGCGAAGGCGGTCGGCTTGTTGGTCAGGCAGGCCAGGCGCAGGCCCCGGTCCCGCAGCGCCGACAGCCCTTCGGCGACACCGGCATAGACGCTGGCATGCTGGCCGTTGATCGCGAGGTAGTGATGCTGATAGCGCAGCCAGGCGCGGTCGTACAGCGCCGCGCCGCCGCCGACATGGCGCAGCACCGACTGGATCAGGTGCTCCGAGCCCTTGCCCACCATGGTTTCGACGGCCGGCGCGTCGACCCGAGGCAAGGCCAGGTCGTCCAGCATGAGGTTGAGGGCGACGACGAAGTCGCCGAGGGTGTCGACCATCGTGCCGTCGAGGTCGACGATCGCGGCGTCGAAGTGGGAAAGGTCAAAGCCCATGGGGTTCAAGACAGGGGGTGGGGTTTCAAGATGCGGGTTCGCCGGCTGGCGCCCGGATCATAGGGTCACCCCGAGGCCAGCGGACTCAAGCGATGGAACCAGGGCCGCGCCCGCTCCAGTTGCGCGGCCAGTTGGAACAGCAGATCCTCCCGCCCCGCCGCGGCGACGAACTGGATGCCCACCGGCAGGCCCTCGCGGTTCCAGAACAGCGGCACCGACATGGCGGGCTGCCCACTGGCATTGAAATAGGGCAGGAAGGCGGTGTAGCGCAAGGTGTCGGTGCGATGGCTCACGTAGTCGCGGTCGGCCGCATAGCGGCCGATGCGCGCCGGCGGCGTCGTCAGGGTCGGGGTGAGCAGGACGTCGTAGCCGCCCATGAAGGCGCCGAGCTGGCGTCCGGCCTGATGCATCCGGCCGATGGCATCGGCGTAGTCCACGGCCGAATGCCGCAAGGCGAAGTCCACCGCGGTGAAGATGGAAGGCTCGAGGTTGTCGTAGCTGGGAGCGACGCCGCGCAGGGCGCTGCCGGCCTGCACCGCCTGGGCCGTGCCGGCAGCGACGATCAGGCGCATCGCGTGGCCGAAGGCCTCGAAGTCCAGTTCCGGCAGCCGGGCCGGCTCGATGCCATGCCCGAGTTGCTCGCACAGCCTCGCCGCGTCGGCCACCGCCTCCAGGCAATCGGGATGGACCGCCACGCCCGACGGCGAGTCGGTGATCAACCCGACACGCAGGCGGGGCGCCGGCTGTGCCAACAGCGCCAGGTAGCTGCCGGCAAAGGCCGGCGCCGCATAGGGGGCCCCGACGTCCGGCCCATGCGTCGCATCGAGCACCGCCGCACTGTCGCGAACCGAGCGCGAGATCACGTGGTCGACACCCAGGCCGCCCCACCCTTCCCCGGCCACGGGCCCCAGCGGATTGCGCATCCGCGTCGGCTTGAGGCCGAACAGGCCGCAGCAGGACGCCGGAATGCGGATCGAGCCGCCGCCATCGGAGGCGTGCGCCACGGGAAGGATGCCGGCGGCCACCGCCGCCGCGGCCCCGCCCGACGAACCGCCCGCAGAGTGGTCGAGCTGCCAGGGGTTGCGCGTGGGTGCGCCGTAGACCAGCGCCTCGGTCGTGCAGTTGGCGCCGAACTCGGGTGTCGTGCTGCGACCGAAGAAATTGAAGCCGGCGTCGCGAAGCCTGGTCGCCAGTTCGCTGTCCTGGGCGCTCCGCACGCCCGCGAAAAGCCGCGAGCCGTGGGTCAGGCAGAAGCCCTTCGCGCTCAAGGCAACGTCCTTGAGCAGCATCGGCACGCCGGCAAAGGCGCCCGGCGGAAGCTCGGTCTCCATCGCACGGGCCGCCGCACGCGCCGCTTCCAGTTCCTCCCAGCAGACTGCGTGGATCCGGGGCTGGACGCGACACATCTGGGCCACGGCGCTCTCGAGCAGTTCGACGGGACTCACATCGCCGCGCCGTGCGCGCTCGGCCAGCGCCAGTCCGTCGTGCTGCACATAGTCGGATTGATTCACGATTCGGCTCCCGGCCTCAACGGGCGACCGATCGGGCCGGGATCAGCAAGGCGCCGACGCTGCCCAGCGCGATGCAGGCGGCCAGGATGCCCAGGCCCGCCGCGGCGCTGCCGGTCAGCGAGAACAACCAGCCGAACAAGGCGGGGCTGGCGAAGCCGGCGATCTGGCCGAAGGCGTTGATGAACGCGATGCCGAAAGCGGCCGCCGCGCCCGACAGGATCGCGGTCGGCAGGTTCCAGTAGAGCGCGTTGGCCACCACGTTGCCGCCGATCGCCGCGACGCTCGCCAGCATCAGCAGCATCGGGTCGTGCAGCGCCCAGGGCATGAGCGCGATGCCCGCGGCACACACCAGCCCGGGCAGGGCCGTGTGCCAGCGACGCTCGCGGGTCCGGTCGGAAGTGCGGCCGAGCGCCAGCATCGCGACGATCGCGAAGACATAGGGCACGGCCACCATCCAGCCGATTTGGACCGTGTCCTTGACCCCGGCACCGCGCAGCATCGATGGCATCCAGAACGCCAGCGTGATGCCGGCCAGGAAGGCGAAATTGATCACCGCCAGCAGCCACACGAGGGGCGATTTCAGCGCGTCGATGATCTTGTGCGCGACCGCGTGCTTCTGGTCGCTCTGCACGCGCTGCTGCAGCAGCCGCTTCTCGGCCGGGCTCAGCCACTTGGCATCGGCGATCGAGTCGTCCAGGTACCACAGCGTGACCACGCCGAGCAGCACCGCCGGAATGCCTTCGATCAGGTAGAGCCATTGCCAGGCGGCGAGTCCCTGCGAGTCGGCGAAAGTGCGCAGGATCCAGCCCGACAGCGGTCCGCCCAGGATGCTCGCCACCGGAATCGCCGCCATGAACAAGGTGATCACGCGGCTGCGGCGCTGCGCCGGGTACCAGTAGGTCAGGTAGAGCATGACGCCGGGGAAGAAGCCGGCTTCCGCCGCACCGAGCAGGAAGCGCAGCACGTAGAACTGGGTCGGCGTCTGGACGAACAGCGTCGCCACGGACAGCAGCCCCCACGACACCATGATCCGCGCGATCCAGCGCCGGGCGCCGAAGCGCGCCAGCATCATGTTGCTCGGTACCTCGAGCAGGAAGTAGCTCAGGAAGAAGATGCCGGCGCCCAGCCCGAAAACCGCTTCGCTGAAGCCGAGGTCGGCCTGCATGCCGATCTTGGCGAAGCCGACGTTGATGCGATCGAGGAAGGCGAACACATAGCAGAGAAAGAGAAAGCCCACGAGACGGCGCGTGACCTTGGCGTAGATCCTGTCTTCGCTTGCGAGGTCCTGGACGGGGGCATCCGGAAGCGCCGATGCGGCGTATGTGGAATGTGTTCGAGAGGGCACTTTGTCTCCTGTTCCGACGACGCACCATGCGTTTCGGTGGTCGCGGATCGTAGGCAAGGCCAGCCCTGGGGTGGTAGGGATAAGATTTCATCGTGAACACCTTTGGTTTTCACGCATCACCCCGTTCCCGCTTCCCGGACCCGATTCTTCGCATGAAAAAGCACCAGCTGCGCGCGCTCGTCGCCGTCGCCGAGCACGGCAGCATCCGCGCTGCCGCGAAATCGCTCGCGCTCTCGCAAACCGCGCTGACCAAGGCGCTGCACGAGTTCGAACTCGACCTGCAGGCCACGCTGCTGCTGCGCAGTCCGCAAGGCGTGCGCCTGACCCCGGTGGGCGCGGAGCTGCTGCGCCATGCCAAGCTGATCCTGACCGAGATGGAAGACGCTCGCGCCGCCATCCGGAGCTTTCTCGGCCAAGGGACGCCGCGCGTCACGGCGGCCGTGACGCCTGCCGTGTCCGCGTTGTGCCTGCCCGAAACGCTGGAACGGTTCCGTGGCCGCTTTCCCGACGCGACGCTCAGCATCCGCGATGCCTTTCTTTCCCAGACCCTGCCGATGCTGCGCGACGGCACGGTCGACCTGGCGATCACCGCGCTGAACCCCGAGGTGCTGGGCACCGATCTGTCGTTCGAGCCATTGGGCCGGCTGGCCATCGCGATCGCCGGCCGGCCCGGCCGCTTCCCGCCCGTGCGGCGGCGGCTGGACAGCCTGGGCGACGCCACCTGGCTGCTGGACGGCTCGCGCGGCGGCATCAGCGAAGCGGTCCGCCAATGGCTCGCGCGGCACGAGGTGCCGGCGCTGCGCCATGTGATCGAGTGCCCGTCCTCGATGGCCTCGATGATCCTGTCCACGCAGGGAGACTCCATCGTGCCGCTGCCGCGCGCCATGCTCTCGATCCCGTGGCTCGGAGCGATCAGCCAGGAGATCCTGCTGGACGCCTCGCCCTTGTCGGTGCCGCTCGGCATCGTCATCCGCAAGGACAGCCGGCTGGACGCACCCGCCAGCTGGTTCATCGAAAGCGTGCGCCTGGCCTTGCGGTCGGTCCCGATCGACGCCTGATGCCGCAAGCTAGAGCAGCTCGATCCCCGGCAGGCTCTTGAAGCAGGTCTCGCGCGTGATCTGCACGAAATCGCCCAGCCAGGCCTGTTTCGAGGTCGCGGCGGTGCAGGCCATGTGCAGTTCGCCGGTCAGCCCCTTCCTGCCCACGGGCCGGGCCGTGACGTAGCCGCGGTCGAGGTAGCCCTGCACGGCCCACAGCGGCAGCGTCGCGATGCCGCGCCCGCTCGCCACCAGCTGCAGCATCGCCACCGTGAGCTCGGTGGTGCGCCGATGGGCCGGCTCGACGCCGGCCGGCTGCAGCACCTGCCGCACGAGGTCCAGCATGTCGTCGGGCACCGGGTAGGTGATCAGCGTCTGGTCGGCGAAGTGCCGCGCGGTGAGATGCGTCTTTGCGGCGAGCGGATGGTCGTTGGCCAGGAGCGCCATGATCTCGAAGCGGAACAGCGGGTGGTAGTCGACGCTCTCGGCCGGGTCCTGCTCGGAGACGATCGCGACTTCGGCCCGGTCCTGCAGCACCAGCGCGATCGGATCGGGATGGAAGCCCGACACGATGTCGAGCTCGATTTCGGGCCAGCGCTGGCGAAAGGCGTCCATCGCGGGCATCAGCCAGTCGAAGCAGGTGTGGCATTCCACCACGATGCGCAGCTGGCCGGTGCGCCCGCTCGACAGCCGCGCCAGGTCGCGCTCGGCCTCGCCGATCAGCGGCAACGCCTTGTCGGCCAGCTCGAGCAGGCGCATGCCCGCGACGCTGAACTGCGGCGGGACCGACTTGCGCTCGAACAGCGCCAGGCCGAAATGATCCTCCAGCAACTTGATCTGGTGCGACAGCGCCGACTGCGTGAGGTTCAGCAGCTGCGCCGCCCGCACCAGGCTCCCGGTGTCGCGCAGCGCGGCCAGCGTGCGGAAGTGGCGGATTTCGAGGACGGACGAGATCATGAATTTCGTTCAAGTTGAAGAGCAAAAGGTTTCGTTTGAATCATATCGGCATCCTTGGGAACATCGCCGCATGACACGTACCCACATCCTCGGCTTCCCGCGCATGGGCGCCCACCGCGAGCTCAAGTTCGCCCTCGAACGGCACTGGCGCGGCGAGATCGACGCCGCCGCCCTCGAAACCCTCGGCGCCGACCTGCGCGCGCGCCACTGGCAGGCCCAGCGCGATGCCGGCCTCGACTTCGTGACGGTGGGCGACTTCGCCTTCTACGACCACGTCGCCAACCACATCCAGCTGCTGGGCTGCGAGCCGCCGCGCTTCGAGTTCGCGGGCGATGCGCCCGAACTGGCGCGCTACTTCACGATGGCGCGCGGCGTCGCCGACGAGGCCGGCCACGAAGGCTGCGCGCACGGCGGCCACGCCACCTTCGCGCTGGAAATGACCAAGTGGTTCGACACCAACTACCACTACCTGGTGCCCGAGTTCTCGGCCCATACCCGCTTCGGCCTTTCGTCGGTGCGCCTGTTCGACGAGGTCGCGCAGGCGCAGAAGCTCGGGCACAAGGTCAAGGCGGTGCTGCTCGGGCCGCTGAGCTTCCTGTGGCTGGGCAAGGAGAAGCAGGCCGGCTTCGACCGCTTCACGCTGCTGGACGCGCTGCTGCCGGTCTACGAGCAGGTGCTCGCCCGCCTCAAGTCGCTCGGCGTGGAATGGGTGCAGATCGACGAGCCCGTCCTCGGCCTCGACCTGCCCGACGCCTGGCGCAACGCCTTCGAGCGCAGCTACTGGCAGCTCGCGCGCAGCGCGCCCAAGCTGCTGCTCGCCACCTACTTCTCGCCGCTGGCGGAGAACCTCCGCCTGGCCTGCCAGCTTCCGGTGGCCGGCCTGCACGTGGACGCCGTGCGCGCGCCCGGCGAGCTCACGGGCGTGGCCGACTGGCTGCCCGCGCACAAGGTGCTGTCGGTCGGCATCGTGGATGGCCGCAACATCTGGCGCACCGATCCGGATGCGGCGCTCGCCCGGCTCCAGCCGGTGGTCGACAAGCATCGGGGCGAACTCTGGATCGCGCCCTCGTGCTCGCTGCTGCACGTGCCGTTCAGCCTCGCGGCGGAGACCCGGCTCGATGCCGAGATCAAGTCCTGGCTGGCGTTCGCGGTCGAGAAGCTCGATGAACTGCGGGTGCTGCGTGCGGCGCTGGACGGCGAGGAAAGCGCCGTCGAGGCCGAGCTGGTCGCGGCCCGCAAGGCCGTGGCCGCGCGCCGCGCGAGCCCGCGCGTGCACCGTGCCGACGTCGCGTTGCGCCTGGCGCGCAGCGTCGCCAGCGACGATCGCCGCCTGTCCGGCTTCCCGCAGCGCCAGGCCGAGCAACGCGCGCGCTTCGCGCTGCCGCCCTTGCCCACCACCACCATCGGATCGTTCCCGCAGACCGGCGCGATCCGTGCGGCGCGTGCCGCCTTCAAGCGCGGCGAACTCGATGCCGCGTCCTACCGCGAAAAGATGCAGGCCGAGATCGCGCTCGCCGTTCGCAAGCAGGAAGCGCTCGGCATCGACGTCCTGGTGCACGGCGAGGCCGAGCGCAACGACATGGTCGAATACTTCGGCGAACAATTGGACGGCTTCGCCTTCACGGCCAACGGCTGGGTGCAGTCGTACGGCTCGCGCTGCGTCAAGCCGCCGGTGATCTTCGGCGACGTGGCGCGGCCGGCGCCGATGACGGTCGAATGGACCGCCTACGCGCAGAGCCTGACGAAGCTGCCGATGAAGGGCATGCTCACCGGGCCCATCACCATCCTGCAGTGGTCCTTCGTGCGCGACGACCAGCCGCGCAGCGTCACGACCGAGCAGATCGCCTGGGCGATCCGCGACGAGGTGGTGGACCTCGAGCAGGCCGGCATCGGCATCATCCAGATCGACGAGCCGGCGATCCGCGAAGGCCTGCCGCTGCGGCGCGCGGGCTGGAAGAACTACCTCGAAGGCGCCACCCGATCCTTCCGCATCAGCGCCTCGGGCGTGGCCGACCGGACCCAGATCCACACCCACATGTGCTATTCGGAATTCAACGACATCCTGCCGGAGATCGCGGCGATGGACGCCGACGTGATCACCATCGAGACCAGCCGCTCCGACATGGAGCTCTTGCGCGGCTTCGGCGACTTCAGGTATCCGAACGAGATCGGCCCGGGTGTCTACGACATCCACTCGCCGCGCATCCCGAGCACCGACGAGATGGTGCGGCTGATGCGCAAGGCGGCCGCGGTGGTGCCGGCGGCGAATCTATGGATCAACCCCGACTGCGGGCTCAAGACCCGGGGCTGGCCGGAGACCGAGGCGGCGCTGTCGAACATGGTGGCGGCGGCGCGGATCCTGCGCGGCGAACTCAGGCCGGGGGCTCTCAAGCCGCCGGCTTGGCGTCCGCCACCGCGTACGGCGTGAAGCGGCTCTCGTTCTCGTTCACGTCCAGCGGCCGGCCGACGAACGGAAAGGCCCGCTGCGGGCAGGCCACGCGCTCGCAGACCTTGCAACCCATCCCGATCGGCGTCGGCACCTCGGGATCCTTCAGGTCGAGGCCCTTCGAATAGACCAGCCGCGGCGCGTAGCGGATGTCGCAGCCGAGGCCGATCGAGAAGGTCTTGCTGGGCGAGCCGAAGCCGCGCTGCCCATGCGACACGGTGCGCGCGATCCAGAGGTAGGCGCGGCCGTCCGGCATGCGCGCGAGCTGCGGCAGGATGCGCCCCGGCTGGGCGAAGGCCTCGTAGACGTTCCACAGCGGGCAGGTGCCGCCGGTCTTCGAGAAATGGAAGTGCGTCGCCGACTGGCGCTTGGAGATGTTGCCGGCCCGGTCCACGCGGATGAAGAAGAAGGGCACGCCGGGCGCCTGGGGCCGCTGCAGCGTGCTGAGCCGGTGGCAGATGGTCTCGAAGCCGACGCCGAAGCGGCGCGCGAGCTGGTCGATGTCGTAGCGCAGCGTCTCGGCGGCGTTCAGGAAGATGCCGTAGGGCAGCAGCAAGGCCCCGGCGAAGTAGTTGGCCAGGCCGATGCGCGCCAGCGCATGCGCCGGCAGGTCCCCGAAGTCCGCGCCCTCGACCAGCGACTCGATCAGGTCCGCCTGTTCGAGCAGCGCGAGCTGGGTGGCCAGCTGGAAGGCCTGCTGGCCCGCCTCCAGGCTCGCGGACAGGCGCAGCACGCGGTGGGCGGGATCGTAGCGGCGCTGGCTGTCGGCCGCGCCATCGTCCGCGGGCACGACGCGCACGCCGTGGCGCTTCAGGAGCCGCTGCAGCAGCCATTCGCCCAGCGGCCCGCCGTGGCCCCGGGCCTCCGACGCCAGTGCCTCGGCGGCGACGTCGAGCGGATCGAAGTAGTTCTGGTGGGAAAAGAAGAAGTCGCGCACCCGCTCGAAGGGCATCGGACGCGCGCCCACAAGGTCGCCGCGCCCGTCGCCCAGCTCGGCCGCCATCGTCTCCAGCCGCTCCATCGCCTCCTGGTGACGGCGATGCAACGCCAGCAGCGCGCGGCCCACGGCGGGCATCTGCGAGGCGACCTCGCGCAACTCGGGCAGCGACACCGTCTCGCCACCCGGATTGTCGGCGAGCGCATCGCGCAGGTCGGCCACCAGCCGCGCCTCTTCGTCCTCGGAGAACTGCTGCACGTCGACGCCGAGCGCGCGGCTGATCCTGAGCAGCACGGCGACGGTCAGCGGCCGCTGGTTCTGCTCGATCTGGTTGAGGTAGCTGGGCGACAGGCCCAGCGCATGGGCCAGCGCCACCTGGCTCAGGCCGCGCTCGGCCCGGAGCTTGCGCAGGCGCACGCCCATGAAGGTCTTGCGCATCAGGCCGCTCTCCAAATATTCGCAATGTTTGCAAAACCGAGGTTTTTCATTCGCAACTCTTCGCTATTTCAGGACTTCATTATGGAGATTGAAATGCGTAAATTGCGAATCATGACAAACGAGCTCGCATCCCCCGCCGGCTTCAAGCCGAAGAAATCCGTCGCCCTGTCGGGCGTCACCGCCGGCAACACGGCGCTGTGCACCGTCGGACGCACCGGCAACGATCTGCACTACCGTGGCTACGACATCCTGGACATCGCCGAGGTCTGCGAGTTCGAGGAGATCGCGCACCTGCTGGTGCACGGCAAGTTGCCGACCGCGGCCGAACTGCGGGCCTACAAGGCCAGGCTCAAGGCCCTGCGCGGCCTGCCCGCGAGCCTGCGGGAAGCGCTGGAGCAGCTGCCCGCGAGCGCGCACCCGATGGACGTGATGCGCACCGGCGTCTCCACGCTGGGCTGCATGCTGCCCGAGAAGGACGACCACAACCTGCCCGGCGCGCGCGACATCGCGGACCGCCTGATGGCCTCGCTCGGGTCGATGCTGCTGTACTGGTACCACTGGTCGACGCAAGGCAAGCGCATCGAAGTGGAAACCGACGACGACTCCATCGGCGCGCATTTCCTGCACCTGCTGCACGGGCGCCGGCCCACGCCCGAGTGGGAGCGCGCCATGCACACCTCGCTCAACCTCTACGCCGAGCACGAGTTCAACGCCAGCACCTTCGCGGCGCGTGTCGTGGCCGGCACGGGCGCCGACATGTACTCGGCCATCACCGGCGCGATCGGCGCGCTGCGCGGCCCCAAGCATGGCGGCGCCAACGAGGTGGCCTTCGAGATCCAGAAGCGCTACGACTCGCCCGACGACGCCGAGGCCGACATCCGCCGGCGCGTCGAAGCCAGGGAGGTGGTAATCGGTTTCGGCCACCCGGTCTACACGGTGAGCGATCCGCGCAACGAGGTCATCAAGGGCGTCGCGAAGTCGCTGTCGCTCGCGGCGGGCTCGACCAAGATGTTCGACATCGCGGAGCGTCTCGAAGCCGTGATGTGGGAGGCCAAGAAGATGTTTCCCAACCTCGACTGGTTCAGCGCCGTGAGCTACCACATGATGGGCGTGCCGACCGCCATGTTCACGCCGCTGTTCGTGATCGCGCGCACCTCGGGCTGGGCCGCCCACATCATCGAGCAGCGCATCGACAACAAGATCATCCGGCCGAGCGCGAACTACACCGGCCCCGAGGATCTTGCCTACGTGCCCATGGCGGAGCGCCGGTAGCGCGCCCCCTCCTCTCCCGCTTTTCCGTTCCTCACTTCTTCATCACCCGCATGTCCGCACACATCAGCAACGTCCGCCCCGAATGGGACTCCGTCATCGTCGACATCGTCGACTACGCGCTCGGCTACGAAGTCCGATCCGAGCTGGCCTACGACACCGCCCGCCACATCCTGATCGACACCCTGGGCTGCGGCCTCGAGGCGCTGGAGTACCCCGCGGCGCGCAAGCTGCTCGGCCCGATCGTCAAGGGCACGGCGGTGCCGAACGGCACCAGGGTGCCGGGCACGCAGTTCCAGCTCGACCCGGTTCAGGCCGCCTTCAACATCGGGCTGCTGATCCGCTGGCTGGACTTCAACGACACCTGGCTGGCGGCCGAGTGGGGCCACCCGAGCGACAACCTGGGTGGCATCCTGGCCGTGGCCGACTGGTTGAGCCGCAGCGCGGTCGCCGCGGGCCGCAAGCCGCTTCGGATGCGCGACGTGCTGACGGCCATCATCAAGGCGCACGAGATCCAGGGCGTGATCGCGCTGGAGAACTCCTTCAACAAGGTCGGCCTCGACCACGTGCTGCTGGTCAAGGTGGCCTCGACCGCCGTGGTGTCGCAACTGCTGGGCCTCTCGCGCGACGAAACGCTGGCCGCCGTGTCGCTGGCCTGGGTCGACGGCCAGTCGCTGCGCACCTACCGCCACGCGCCGAACGCCGGCAGCCGCAAGAGCTGGGCGGCGGGCGACGCCACCAGCCGCGCGGTTCGCCTGGCGCTGATCGCGCAGACCGGCGAGATGGGCTACCCCTCGGCGCTGACCGCCAGGACCTGGGGCTTCTACGACGCGCTCTTCAAGGGTCAGCCCTTCAAGTTCCAGCGACCGTACGGCAGCTACGTGTCGGAGAACGTGCTGTTCAAGATCAGCTTCCCGGCCGAGTTCCACAGCCAGACGGCGGTGGAGGCGGCGGTCGTGCTGCACCGGCAATTGAAGGCGGCCGGCAAGACGGTGGGGGACATCGAGAAGATCACCATCCGCACGCACGAGGCCTGCATCCGCATCATCGACAAGCAGGGCCCGCTCCACAACGAGGCCGACCGCGACCATTGCATCCAGTACATGGTGGCGGTGCCGCTGATCTTCGGCACTCTGAAGGCATCGGACTACGAGGCCGGCGTGGCCGCCGATCCGCGCATCGACGCCTTGCGCGCCAGGATCCATTGCGTGGAGGACACGCGATACACGCGGGACTATCACGACCCGGAGAAGCGCAGCATCGCGAATGCGCTGACCGTCGAGTTCAGCGACGGCAGCCGGCTCGCCGAGGTCGCCGTCGAGTACCCGATCGGCCACCGGCGCCGGCGCGCCGAGGGCATCCCGCTGCTGGAGGCCAAGTTCCGCACCAACCTCGCGCGCAGCTTCCCGAAGAAGCAGCAGGACGCGATCCTGGCGGTCTCGCTGGACCCGAGGGCGCTCGAAGCCATGCCGGTCAACGACTACCTCGACCTCTTCGTGATCTGACATGGCGCAAAGCACACGACAGACCCTGCGCGCCTTGGCCGAATCACGCCGCGGCGTGCTGGTGCCCGGCGCCTTCAATGCGCTGTCGGCGCGGGTGGTCGAAGACCTCGGCTTCGAGGCCCTCTACGTCACCGGCGCCGGCGTCACCAACATGTGGTTCGGCCTGCCGGACCTGGGCTTCATGGGCCTGCACGAGATCGCCGACCACACGGCGCGCATTCGCGACGCGGTGGCGCTGCCGCTGATCGTCGACGCCGACACCGGCTTCGGCAACGCGCTCAACGTGCGGCACACGGTGCGCGTGCTGGAGCGCGCGGGCGCCGACTGCATCCAGTTCGAGGACCAGGTCGCGCCCAAGCGCTGCGGCCACTTCTCGGGCAAGGAGGTGATCGGCACCGCCGAGGCGGTGGCCAGGATCAAGGCCGCGGTCGATGCCCGCACCGATCCCGATCTGCTGATCCTGGCCCGCACGGACGCCTGCGCGACGCTGGGCTTCGAGGCCGCGGTGGAACGGGCGCAGAAGTTCAGCGAGGCCGGCGCCGACCTCCTTTTCGTCGAGGCAGTGACCACGGCCGCGGAAATTCGGGCGCTGCCGCAATGCGTTGTCAGGCCTCAGCTGCTGAACATGGTGATCGGCGGCAAGACGCCGATCCTCGATGCCGACGAGCTGGCCGGACTGGGCTATGGGCTGGTGCTGTACGCCAACGCGGCGCTGCAGGGCGCGGTGGCGGGCATGCAGAAGGCGCTCTCGGTGCTGCGCGACACGCGCCGCATCGACGAGGACCCGGCGCTGGTCGTGAGTTTCGCGGAGCGCCAGCGCCTGGTGGGCAAGCCGGCGCTGGACGCATTGGAAAAAAGATACGCCGCCTGAAGGCCTTTCGCCCCCGAAAGCTGGAGATCAAGCCTCCGTCAGCGTCTGGGCCGCGACCACGGCCTCGGTGCGGTTGCGCACGTTGAGGGCCCGGAAGATGGCGGCCAGGTGGATCTTGACCGTGCCTTCGCTGATGCCCAGGGCCCGGCCGATCAGCTTGTTGGGCTTGCCCTGCGACAGCAGCTGAAGCACCTCGACCTGGCGCTCGGTCAGCACGTTGCGCAGATGCTCGAGGGTCTGCACGGCGGCCGCCGCCGAGCCGCGCTGGGTGCCCTCGGGGCCGGCGATACCGGCGACGACGCCGGGCGGCAGGGACGACAGCATCATCGGCGGAACGTAGACGCCCCCGGCCAGAACCAGGCGCACGGCCGACAGCATCACCTCCGGCGAGTAGGCCTTGGGAATGAAGCCGAGCACGCCACGCTCGAGGGCGCTGCGCATGACCGCGGGGTCTTCGTAGCCCGACAGCACGATCACCGGCACGGCGGGATGGCGGCGGCGGATTTCGTCGATGTGGGCCTGGCCTTCGGCACCGGGCATGTTCAGGTCGATCACGGCCAGGTCGATGTCGTCGGAGGCGCCGGCGAGCAACTCGTCGACGCTCATGGCCAGGACGAAGTCGATGTCGGCCTCGAGCTCCGACAACTTGGCCTTGACCGCCTCGATGACGAGCCGGTGGTCGTCGGCGATCAGGATTTTCATGGCTTTCCCCAGCGTCATGGATGAATTCAGGCAGGCCGACGATAACGGCGAACGAGACGCGCATCAAGGCGGATTTCGCTCCCCGAACGACATAGCACCCAAGCGATATGGCGCCAGCCGGTGCGCGTGAAAGAATGTTACGCATCCAAGAACGACCGGGGACAAGGGCATGTGCCAACGACGCAGGCGCGATCGCAGGGCTCCGGTCGCCATAGGCCCGAGTGCCCGGCCCGGCGTCGAGCGCGCTGCATGGCCCGGCTGATCGACTGCTTTTCCCGGCTGATCTCGTTCGGACTCGGGCTGGACGCTTCGGTCGCGGCGCAGCGGGCCGAGCCCGGCTGGGAGGCCGCCTGGCAACGGGCGCTCGACCTCCTCGAAGAGGCCCGCGGGGCTGCCCGGTCGCTCGGCCGATCTGCCGCGGACGTCGAATCGGCGCGCTTCGCGATGGTCGCCTGGCTCGACGAGATCCTGGCGCGGCACCCCGGCCGGGCGGCCGGCATGGTGCCGCTGCAGATGCAGTTGTTCAATTCGAACAACGCACAGACCGAGTTCTTCCATCACTTGTCGGCGCTGCAGCCCGGCGACGACGAGGTGCGCGAGGTCTACTGGCACGCGCTGGCGCTGGGGTTCAAGGGCCAGTATTACTTCGAGACCGGGGACGGCGGCGAGCTCGGCAAGCTCAAGGCCCTGCACGGCGAGCAGCTCGCGCTGCGGCCGGCCCGGCTCGACAGCGCGGCACAGGAGCGCATCACGCCCCAACCCTACGGCATGCCCGACCCGCCGGGCCCGCGCGATCCGCAGTGGCGCGAGCGCATCCTGCTGCGCGCCGGCGGCGCCTTGGCGCTGCTGATCCCGCTGGCGTCCGTGCTCTGGTTCGTGCTGGCGGGTCCGGGCGAACTGCCCCCCACCCTGGCCCAGCGGGTCGACCGGCAGCTCCAGGCCGTCGCCTGCGCGGACCTCTCCGCCACGCTGGCGCCGGACGGTGCGGCGCAGGTGCACGGCTTCGTCTCGCAACCCGACGACATCGCCCGGGTGCAGCGGGAGGTGCGGGCCGTGCCCGGCGTGACTGCGGCCCGCTTCGACCTCCAGCTGCGAATCTGGCCGCACTGCGAGGTGCTGGCACTGCTGAAGCCCTACCAGGCCCGCAACCGCGAAATGGCGGTGGGCCTGGCGATCGCCACCCCCACCGCGCCGAACGGCCGCCTCCGGGAGGGCGACCAGGTGCTGATCGAGGTCACGAATGCCCGCCGCGAAGGCTACCTGTGGGTCGACTACTACACCGCCGACGGTGCCGTGTTGCACCTCAACGCGGGGCCCGTGCAACCCCTTCTGCGCGCCGGGGAAACCATCGAACTCGGTCGCGACATCCCGTCGAGCTGGCTGGCCGCACCGCCCTTCGGAACCGTGCTGGTGACGGCGCTGTCGTCGCCCGTCCCCTTCGGCGGCGCCGCCGAGCGGCCGCCGTTCGAGCTGGCCTCGGCCTACCTCCAGCGGCTGCGTGAATCCCTGGCCAATGCCGAATTCGGCGCCCGGGCGGTTGCCGAGGTCGTGTTCCTCGAAACCGTGCCGCGCTGAAACCCGCGAGCCGTCGCCCGATGAACGCCGCCAGCCTCCTTCCGCCCTATTTCTGGAGCCTGCTGGCGCTGTGCCTGCTGGCCTT
Organism: Variovorax sp. M-6; assembly: GCF_052114385.1. NCBI lineage: Bacteria > Pseudomonadati > Pseudomonadota > Betaproteobacteria > Burkholderiales > Comamonadaceae > Variovorax > Variovorax sp. M-6. The sequence continues at coordinate 23,808 of NZ_JBFREQ010000025.1, forward strand.
TCTCGCCCTCTGGTGGCTGGTCCTGGCAAGGGGCCGGGCCGCACGGCGGCGACGCTTGCGAAAGCGCATCGAGGCGCTCGATGCCGAGGCGTCGGCGCCCGCGCCGCTCGACCTGATCGGGATGCAGCAGGCGATGGCCAGCGGACGACGGGCGGCCCAGCACGCGCCGGCGCCGCACGCGCTGCGCCATTCGCTGTACGCGATCCCCTGGTTCATGTTCATCGGCGACGCGCCGGCCCAGGTGTCGGGCTTGCTGTCGGGCGCCGGCGCCGCACCGCCTGCGCCCGACATCGACGACAGCTTCTGGCGCTGGCACTTCCTGCATTCGACGACCGCCATCCAGATCGGCCCGGTGGCGCTCGGCGATCCCGGGGACCGGCGCGAATGCGGCCGCTGGTACCGCGCGCTGCTCGAGCTGGCCGAGCGCCGGGAGCGCCTGCCGCTCAATGGCATCGTGGTCTGCGTCGCCGCCGCCACGCTGCTCGGCGATGCCCGGACCGTGGAGCCGCTCGCGGCACGGATGCGCCAGCGGGTCGACGAAGTGGCCGAACTGCTGCGCCTGCAGCTGCCGGTCTACCTGGTCGTGACCGGGCTGGAACAGCTGGAAGGCTATGCAGCGGTGCGCGCCGCGCTGCCGCAGGAGGCGCTCGGACGGGTGCTGGGCCACCGTCTGCCGGAAGACGGTGCGGCAGGCGTCGAGGCCGGCGCCCGGCTCGACGGCATTTTCGGCGAACTGAGCCTGCACCTGCATGCCCTGCGCATGGCACTGCTGCGCGATGGCGAGCAGCCGGCCCGGCGCCAGGCCGCACACGCCTTCGTGGAACGGCTGCGGGCCCTGCAACCCGGCTTGCGTCTGATGGCGCAGCGGCTGTTCGGCGCGCCGCACGGTCTGCGGGCACCACGCTGGCGCGGCCTCTACCTGACGGCCGCGCCCTCTCAGGCGGTCGGCGGGGCCTTCATTGCCGACCTGTTCGAGCACTTCCTGCCGACCGACCAACCCCTGGCCTGGTGACGCTCATTCGTCGTCGCGCACGCGGTGCTGGCCCATCAGGGTTTGCTGGGTCGCCGGCGGCACGGCCTCGTAGTGCGACAGCGCGATCGTGTAGCGGCCCTGGCCGCTGGTCATGGCGTTGAGTCGCGACTGGTAGCTGGCCAGCTCGGCCATCGGCACCTGGCCGCGGATCACGATCGTGCCCACGCCCCCGTTCGCGGTGCCCGTGACCAGGCCGCGCCGCGAGGACAGGTCGCCGGTGACGTCGCCGATCGCATGGTCGGGCGCGGCGATCTCGATCAGCACGATCGGCTCGAGCACGATCGGCCGCGCCGCGCGAATCGCGGCCATGAAGGCCTTGCGCCCGGCGGTCGCGAAAGCGATGTCCTTGCTGTCGACGCTGTGGTGCTTGCCGTCGTGCACCACCACCCGCACGTCGACCACCGGATAGCCGGCAACCGCGCCCGAGAGCAGCACCTCGCGCACGCCCTTCTCGACCGCCGGGATGAACTGGCCCGGGATCGCCCCGCCCTTGACCTCGTCGGCGAACTCGAAGCCGCTGCCGCGCGCCAGCGGCTCGATGCGCAGGAAGACCTCGCCGAACTGGCCGGCGCCGCCGGTCTGCTTCTTGTGCCGGTGGTGGCCCTCGGCCGGCGCGGTCACGGTCTCGCGGTAGGCGATGCGCGGCGGCCGGGTCTCGACCTCGAAACGGTAGACCTCGCGCAGGCGCTCGAGCATCACGCGCAGATGCAACTCGCCCAGGCCGTAGATGATCGTCTCGTTGGTCGCCACCACGTGCTCGACGCGCAGGCAGGGATCCTCGGCGACCAGCTTGCCGAGGATTTCCCAGGCCCGCTGCTCGTCGCCGTGGCGCTTGGGCTCGACCGCCAGGCCATGCACCGGGATCGGGAACCCGAGCGGCGCCAGGTGCACGTGGTCGTCCTCGGCGGCGTCGTGCAGCACGGCGTCGAACTGGATCTCCTCGACCTTGGCCACCGCCACGATGTCGCCCGGCAGCGCCCGCGGCACCTCGACGTGGTCCTTGCCCTGCAGCATGAACAGATGGCCCACCTTGAAGGGCTTGCGGCCGTCGCCGACATAGAGCTGGCTGTCGCGCGTGACCGTGCCCTGGTGGACGCGAAAGATCCCCAGCTTGCCCACGTACGGGTCGACCGAGACCTTGAACACGTGCGCCAGCACGTGCAGCGAGGGGTCGGGCCGGGCCTGCATGGGCTTTGCGGCCGCGCCCTCGCCGAGCAGGAAATCCGGCGGGTTGGCCTCGGTCGGGTCGGGCAGCAGCCTGACGATGACGTCGAGCAGCGCGTCCACGCCGGCGCCGCTGCGCGCCGACACGAAGCAGACCGGGATCAGGTGGCCTTCGCGCAAGGCCTGTTCGAGCGGCGCGTGCAGCTCGGCGGCATCGACGTCGCCCTCGGACAGATAGCGCTCGACGAAGGCCGCATCGACCTCGACCACCTGTTCGACCAGGGCCCGGTGCGCGGCATCGACGCTGCCGATGTCGGACTGCCCCTCGCGGTTGAAGAAGCAGTCGACCACCTGCGTGCCGCCGGCCGCGGGCAGGTTCAGCGGCAGGCATTCGCGCCCGAAGACGGACTGGATCTGCGCCAGCAGCCCCGCCAGGTCGACGCCCTGGGCGTCGATCTTGTGGACGACGACCATCCGCGCAAGATGCCGCTCGGCGGCGTACGCCATCATGCGCAGCGCCATCGGCTCGATGCCGAGGGCGGCGTTGATGACCACCGCCGCGGTTTCGACCGCTTCCAGCGCCGGCAGGCTCTGGCCCAGGAAATCGGGCCCGCCCGGCGTGTCGATGAGGTGTACCCGCGTGCCGGCATGCGTGAGGTGCATCAACGAGGCGTTGAGCGAATGCTGCATTCGGCGCTCGAGGGGGTCGTGGTCGCTGACGGTGCTGCCGCGCTCGATGCTGCCGCGCGCACCGATGGCGCCCGCCTTGTGCAGCAGGGCCTCGGCCAGCGAGGTCTTGCCGGCGGCGGAGGCGCCAACGAGCGCCAGTGTTCGTACCGCTTCCATTTCGGCCGTGTGGCCGTTCGATCGGCTTGGCATGGGTGGTCTCCTCGGCGCCGGGTCGGCAACCCAGCGTACGGGATCGGCCGCTCCGACGCAAGCCGGCGGCCACTTGCCGGAGAATCGCCCCATGGGACTGCCGCCCGATTCCACATCCGACAGCGCCGGCTACGGGCGCCGCCGCGAGTTCATGGCGGTCAAGATCCCGGTGATCGAGGGCGTGGAAGACCGCTGGCACCAGCGCGAGGAGCGCATCGACGAGGCCCTGCGAGCCCGGGGCATCGGCTCGGTGCTCGGCTGGGGCGATTCGCTCGGCGACGCATTGCCCGGCGGGCCGCGCCGGGTCGCGTTCATCCGCGTCGACATCGATGTCTCGGACATCGCCGCGGGGCGGGTGCTGCTGCAGGCCGCGCTGCCGGCGCTCGGCCTGCCGCCGGGCACCGAGATCCATTATTCGATCGGGCGCCTGCGCTTCGCCGACATCTATGCCCCGCCCGACTGGCTGCAGGAGCGGCCCCAGGCCTAGGGTCTGTCGACGCCAATTCCGGAGTCGCGAAGGGCCGCGACCTGTTGCGCGTAGGCGGCATCGATGCGCTGCAGCCGGGCCTGGCGCGCGGCCTCGTTGACCCACTGCGCATTGAGCGCGCTCTGCCTGGCGAGCTCGTATTGCAGCCTGGCGGCCGGCAGCAGCGCCTTGTTGTCCGCGGCGACGTAGCCCAACGCCGCATGCAGCGTCTTCAGCACCTCGCGCTGGGACTCGGCGCGCGGCCCCCGGCCCTGGCCGTAGCCCACCAGGAATCGGCGCAGCTTCTTCTGGAGCTCCGCCGGAAAGTCGCTGCGCACCACGAACTGCGCCTGCGGCGTCGGCTCCGAACGCCAGATCACCTGCAACCGATCGGCTTCGACCGGAAACTGCTGGCGGAAGCGCTCGAAATCGGTCGTGTTGTTGGTCGCCACGTCGGCATCGCCGTTGGCCACCGCCAGGGCCGTGGTCTGGTGGGTGCCGACGATCTCGCTGCGGAAGCGGGTCTCCATCACGATCCGGTTCGGCAGGAAAAGCTGGACCTGCGGCAGGATGAAGCCCGACACCGACCGGTTGTCGCCGCGTGCCAGGCGCCATTGCTCGGGATGGGCCAGCAGATCCTCGAGCGTGTTGCGCGGACCGGCCCGGCGAACCAGCAGCACGGCGCGATGGTCGGGTGCGCCCGAATGCCGCTGCACCTGGGCCAGCACGTTCATGTGGCGTTGCGAGACGGCATCGAGCGCGAGCTGGGCCGACAGCAGGCTCAGATCGATCTGTCGGCGCCGGATGGCCTCGTCCAGCGACGCATAGCTGGCCGCGGAATGGACCGTGACGGGCCGGCCGATCGCGCGGCTCAGGTCGGCCAGGAACGGCGTCCAGTTCTCGCGCGACTCGACCACGCCGCCGACCGGCAGGACGCCGAAACGCAGTTCGGCCACCTCGGCGCGGCCGGCCTGCGCGCCGGCCCCCGCATGCCAGGCCAGCACCGCCGCCAATGCGAAGCGGCCTGCAAGCAGCCAGCGTCTGCGGATCGCGGCCGCGTTCAAGGCGCGCCCGCGCGCAGCACAGCCGCCTGCTCGGCGTAGGTGGCCTCGATGCGCTGCAGCCGGGCCTGGCGCGCGGCCTCGTTGACCCACTGCGAGGTCATGGCGCTCTGCCGCGCGAGCTGGTAGGCCAGCTTGGCGGCCGGCAACAGCGAGCTGTCGTCGGCCGCGACGAAGCCGGCCAGGTCGTGCAGCGATTTCAGCACCGCGCGCTCGCTGTCGCCCCGCGGGCCCTTGCCGCGGGCGTACTCGAGCAGGAACTGCCGCACCTTGCGCTCGAACTCGGGGCCGTAGTCGCGCCGGATGACGATCTGCGCATGCGGGATCAGCTCCGACTCCCAGATCACCTGCAGCCGCTCCGCCTCGGCCGGGAACTGCTGCCGGAAGCGTTCGAAGTCGGCCGTGTTGTTGGTGGCGACGTCGGCCTCGTCGTTCGCCACGGCCAGCGCGGTCATCTGGTGCGTACCCACCAGCTCGCTGCGAAAACGGGTCTCCATCGCGATGTGGTTGGGCAGGAAAAGCTGCAGCTGAGGCACGATGAAGCCCGATACCGAGCGGCTCTCGCCGCGCGCCAGGCGCCAGTTCTCGGGCTCGGCCAGCAGGCCCTTGAGGGTGCTGCGGGGACCCGTCTTGCGCGCCAGCAGCAGCGCGCGGTAGCCGGGCAGGCCGTCATGGCGCGTGACCTGGGCGACCACCTTCATGCGCCGCAGTGTCACCGCGTCGAGCGCCATCTTGCCGGACAGGAAGGCCATGTCGACCTGGTTGCGCTGGATTGCCTGTTCCAGGCCCTCGTACGAAGTCACCGACAGCATCGTGACAGGGCGCCCGATGGCACGCCGCAGATCCGCGATCACCGGCTCCCAGTCATTGCGCGATTCGAAGGCGCCGCCCAGCGGCAGGATGCCGAAGCGCAAGGGCGCGAGGCCGGCGGCATCGGCCGCGCCCGCCGTCTGCGCCGGCACCGCAAGCGGCCAGCCGAGCAGCAGCACCAATGCGCCGCGCGCCAGCCAGGCGCCGGCGCGCCGCGTCCTGGCCCGGAACCGGTCCGGCCGAGGCGCCACGGGAGCAAGGGGGGCGCTGGGTGCGCAACGGGCAGGAACCTGCATCTTTCTGGAACGCGTGGGCCTGACGAGCCCGAACGGGCTGGTCAAACGAGTGCTGTCTACAACACAATTAGAAACCAACTTAAGCATTAACCGTGTCATTTTCCTCAATCCACAGGTATTTGCCGGGCCTCCACAGGCGGATCGCCGCCATTGCCCTTTCTCCATGAGCTGGTCCTTCCGCGCCCTTCGCCTGCTGGCCGGCCTGACGCTGGCGCAGCAGCTCGTGCTGCTGGCGCTGCTGCCGGCGACCGTGGCGACTCTGGGCGCGATCGCGGTGCTGACGCGCCAGCACCTCGCGAACCTGACCGAGCTGATGCGCGCCAACGCCCAGACCGTGGCCCTGCAGGTCGCGACCGTGGCCCAGTCGCAGATCCAGCACATGGACCGCCGGGCGCTGCAGCGCACCGCCCAGTCCGGCAGCTACCAGCCGCATGTGCAGCAGGTGCAGATCTGGTCGGAGGAAGGCGAAATCCTCGCCAATGCGGACACCCAGGACCGGCGACGCGGCGAGGGCCTCCAGGTCGTGGCGCCGATCACCGGCGAGGACGGCAGTCACACCGGCAAGGTGATGGTCGAGATGAGCCTGGACGCGGTGAGCAGCGCCAAGAAGGCGGTCTGGTTCAACGTCGTGCTGGTGCTCGGCGCCAGCCTGGTCGGCGTCGGGCTGGCCGGCTGGTGGGCGGCGCGCCGCATCAGCGCGCCGATCCAGGCGCTCGGCGAAGCGGTCGACCGGCTGGGCGCCGGCGAGGATGCCCAGGTGGAGGTGGGAGGCACGGCGGAGGTTCGGCGGCTGCAGCACGGCTTCAACCTGGCGGCACGCGCACTGCTGGAAAGCCGCAACCAGCTCGAAAGCCGCATCGTGCACGCGACCGCCGAGCTGGCCAGCAAGAACCAGCAGCTCGAGGTCGCGAGCCAGGCCAAGACGCGGCTGCTGGCTGCTGCCAGCCACGACCTGCGCCAGCCTCTGCATGCGCTCACGCTGTTCTCCGACGGGCTCGCCAACGGCGAGACCGATCCGGTGCGGCTGCAGCGCATCGGCCACATCCGCGAGTGCGTCGAATCGCTGGACCGGCTGTTCTCCGAGCTGCTCAATCTCTCGCAGCTCGACGCCGGCGTGCTGCAGCCGCAGTGGACCGATTTCGCGCTCGACAGCCTGTTCGACGAGATCAGCCGCAACTTCCGCGCCGTGGCCGAGCAGAAGAACCTGCGGCTGGTGGTGCGCAAGACCGACGCCTGGGTGCGCTGCGACTACGTGATGCTGTCGCGCATCCTCAACAACCTGGTGTCGAACTCGCTGCGCCACACCGCAGAGGGCGGCATCCTGGTCGGTGCGAGGCGCCGCGGCAAGGCGATCCGGATCGACGTCTGGGACACCGGCATCGGCATCGCGGTCCATCACCAGTCGCGGGTCTTCGAGGAGTTCTACCAGGTGGAACCGCAAAGCCGGCAGGGCAGCCGCGAGTCGCGCGGCATGGGCCTGGGACTGGCCACCGTGCAGCGGCTCGCGGCCCTGCTCAACACGCGGGTCGAACTCAGTTCACGGCCGCACAAGGGAACCTGCGTGCGCGTGCTGGTGCGCTCGATCGAGCCTGTGCCCGCATTGGCGATGCCGCTCGCGCAGCCCCCCGGCATGCCGACCGAGGACGAGGCCGAAGCCCGCACCAGCCTGGCCGATGTGGTGGTGCTGGTGATCGACGACGAGCGCACCATCCTCGAGGGGCTGCAGGTCGTGCTCGCGAACTGGGGCGCCGAGGTGCTGGCCGCGCAGAGCCGCGCCGAGGCCCTGGCGCTCGCCGATGCCTGGGACCGCCCGCCCGACGTGGTGGTGAGCGACCTGCTGCTGCAGGGCGGCGACAACGGGCTCGACGTGCTCGCCGCGCTCGAGCGCCACCCCCGCGGCATCGGGCCGTCGACCGCGCGCCTGCTGGTGACCGGCGAGACCAAGCCCGACCGCCTGCGTGAAGTCGCCGGTGCCGGCGTCGCCGTCCTCTACAAGCCGGTCTCGCCGCGCATCCTGCGCCAGGCGATCCAGGCCCAGTTGGCCGCGGTGCGCGCCGCCCTCGCGACCCCCGCCTAAGCGCCCGTACGTCGTCTGGCATAGACCGACAGGCTGCGCAATCTCGCCCTCCGCCCCCCAATGCGCCGCCGCCGCGGGTGGACATAAGCCCTCTGCCTTATCGCGCCCAAACAGCCGCGTTCGTACATTGGGTTCATCGCCTTCTGCGGATGCAGTCCATGTCTTCGACCCGTCTTCCCACGCTGCGTCGCATGCAGCGCGCCATTGCGGCCATGGCCTGCACGGTCCTGCTGTGCGGCGGCGCACAGGCGACCGGGCTCACGGTGCTGATGGCGGACGAAACGGCAGCCCATGTCGAATTCGTACGTCAACTGCGAGAAACGCAGGACGCCGGCAGCCTCTTCAACCTGGTCCACCTGGCGGCCGGAGAACCCGTCGGCGAGGACTTCGCGGCGGCCTCGAGACCGGCCGGCATCACGATGGCCGTCGGCATGGCCGCGGCGCGCTCGGCGATCGAGCGGCCGGGCCAGGATCCGCTGGTGCTCGCGATGCTGAGCCGCCTCGACTACGAGAGCCTCAAGGGCACGGCCGCCCTGCGGCGCCCGGAGCGCCAGATCGGCGTCCTGCTGCGCGAGCCCGCGATGGCAGACCAGCTGGCGCTGATCGACGCGCTGCTGCCCGCGAAGCGTCGGCTGGGCGTCGTCGCCACCGTGGAATCGGAGCCGGTCGTGAGCGAGCTGCAGCGTGCCGGCCAGGGCTGGGACCTGCAGGTCGAATACGCGCCGGATGCCAAGTCGCTGGCGGCGGCGCTGCGGCTGCTGGTGCCGCGCAGCGACGCGCTGCTGGTGCTTCCCGACAAGATCGGCGACAGCCAGGCCGCCACGCTGGCGGTGCTGCGCGCCGGCGCCGGTGCCGGCCTGCCGGTGTTCGGCTCCAGCGAGGGCCTGGTGCGTTCCGGCGGCCTGGCCGCCGCGGTGTCGACGCCGAGCCAGCTTGCACAACAGGCGCGCGCACTGGGCCGCAAGCTGGCCGCGGCCAACGGAACCGCCAGTGTGCTGGTCGAGGCCGCGACGCCGGCGACGGTGCGCGTCAACACCACCGTGGCCCGCGGACTGGGCCTGCGCCTGCCCGACGAACGCGACCTGACCGCGCGCGTGACCGGTGTTCGATGAGCGCCGCCGCCACATGACCGCGCCAAGCCATCGTCTGGCGGTGCCTGCCGCCGCCGTCCGGCCGAACGATCCGGCGTCGGCCGAGCGCAGCGCGCTGGTGGTCGGCGGCAGCCTGCATCGCGACCTGTTCCGCCTCGGCGTGGTGCCGTGCGCGGCGGTCGCGCTGGCGCTCACCGCCTGGTTCACCCACGGCCGCCTGGTCACGCTCGAGGCGGCGTTCGATGCCGAAGGCGAGGCGGTGGCGCGCCAGGTCGCGGCGATGTCCGACCTGAGCCTCTACGCGGGCGACCTGCCGGCGCTGCAGAACGTCGCCAACGCCGCGCTGCGCGGCGGCCAGGTGACGCGGGTCGAGATCAGCAACAGCGCCGGCGTCTATGTCACGGCCGGCCCGAAGACCGCCTCGCTCGCGCAGCTGCGGATGTTCACCGCGCCGGTCACGCTGCGCGAGGCCTCGCGGGCCAGCGCCTTTGCGCCCGCGGGGTCGACGGCTGCCGGCGAGACGCCGATCGGGTTGGTCCAGACCTTCCGCGACACCACCGCCTACGCGCGCGAACGCACGCTTTCCCTGATGGCGGGCATCGGCATCGCGATGATCGCGCTGCTGGTCGCCTGGGCCTGGGTACGCCACACGGCGCGCGCCGTGGCCCAGCCGCTGCGCCGCATCTCGCGCACGGTGGCGGCGCTGGAGGCCGGCCGCTTCGATGCCCGCTGCAACGTGGTCGCCCCGCAGGGGGCCGAGGACAACCCGGCCGAGCGCGCGCAGCGCGCCCAGCACGAGTTCGCCAACCTCGCGCACGACATCAACCGACTGGCCGAGCGCCTGCAGCGCAACCGCCAGCAGAGCGAGGAGCGGGTGCGCGAAGCCACCGCAGTGGCGCTGCAGCGCATGGCGGAGGCCGAGCAGGCCGCGCTCTCCCGCGCGCGCTTCCTGGCGGCCGCGAGCCATGATCTGCGCCAGCCGCTGCATGCGATGGGGCTGTTCATCGACGGCCTGTTGCCGACCGCCTCGCGCGTGCAGCGGCCCGCGGTGCTGCGCCTGCAGGAAGCGACCGGGTTCATGGGCGTGCTGCTCGACGACCTGCTCGAAATCTCGCGGCTCGACGCCCAGGTCCTGACGCCCGCGATCGGCGGCGTGTCGCTGGCGACGCTGTTCGACCAGCTCGAGGCGCAGCACGCCGCGCCTGCGGCCGCGGCCCAGGTGCGGCTGCTGTGGCGCGACCACGGCCTGGCGGTGCGCAGCGACGCCGCGCTGCTGCTGCGCATCGTCGGCAACTTGGTCAGCAACGCGGTGCGCCATACGCCGCCCGAAGGTACGGTGCTGGTGGCGGCGCGCCGCCGCGGCGACGCGGTACGCATCGAGGTGCGCGACAACGGCGTGGGCATCGCGCCGATCCACCAGGGACGCATCTTCGAGGAGTTCTACCAGGTCGCCAACACCGAGCGCGACCGCCGCCAGGGCTTCGGCCTCGGGCTCTCGATCTGCTCGCGGATCGCCGCGCTGCTCGGCACCCGCATCTCGGTGCGCTCGGCGCTGCAGGCCGGCAGCACCTTCGCGCTCGAGCTGCCGCTGGCCAGCCCGCGCGAAGTGATGCCGCGGGCACCGGAGCCGCAGGTATCGGCGCCGTTGGCCGGCCTGCACTGCCTGGTGGTGGACGACGACCCGGCGATCCTCGACGGCAGCCGCACCCTGCTTGCGCAATGGGGCTGCCCGGTCGACTGCGCTTCCACCCAGGCCGAAGCCCTCGCGCAGCTCGGCGCGGACGGTGCCCATTTCGATGTCGTCCTGTGCGACCTGCAGCTGGCGCGCGACGAAGACGGCATGGAGGTGATCGAGGCGACGCGCCGGCTGCAGCCCGATGCGCTGCCCGTGCTGGTGTCCGGCGCCACCGGGCCCGAGGCGCTGCAGCGCCTGCGCCAGGGTGGCGTGATGCTGCTCACCAAGCCGGTCGCGCCGGCCAAGCTGAGGGCCCTGCTGTCGACGCGCCGCAGGAGTGAATTCCAAAGCATTCCTTGATCGTTCAACCTGTAGCCTGGCGGTGACAGCCCGTCGCGATGCACCGCGACCCGGCGCGACGCGACAGCGGCCCTGCCGTTCCTTGTTGATACCATTTGCGCCGACGCTGAACACGCCTCGCGCGGAAAGACGAGTGGGACACATGGAACCGATGCACTGGGAGTACATGGGCGCGCTGGGCGGCGTGATCGGCATCGGCTGGCTGGTGGTGGTGCCGATGTACCGCGGCTGGACGCCGCTGAACGACAAGATGGTGGCGCGCGTGAAGCGCAGCATCCACATGATGGCCGAGTGCGAGGACCGGAGCAGCCCCACCGTCGTGGCGAAGGCCGCTCCCTCGACCAGCGTCCGCAGCGCGATCGACTAGGGCGCGCCGGACTCAGGCCGGCACGCCGTCCACGTGGGCCCGGCCCCAGTGCCGGTGCTGCGCGATCGCGGCAACGAAGTCCTGCGCGATCCGCACCGCGGCGGTCGTGTCGCCGAGGTTGGTGACCGGCGTCGATGCCACCACCACGCCGGCCGGCGCCGCCTTGGGGTCGGGTCCCACGCCGAGCGTGGCCAGCAGCTGGACGCCCTCCCCCACGGCGCAGATCGCCTTGCAATGCTTGTAGGCCTCGAGCACGAAGTGAACCGCGTCCCCGCTCTCCACCAGGGTCTTGGCGCTCTGCGCACCCGCGGGCACCAGCACCGCGTCGAACATCACCGACGACGTGTTGGCGAAAGTGGCGTCGACCTCGAGCTGGCGCTTGGAGGCGCTGACGATGGTCCCGAGCCGCGGGCCGACCACCAGGCAGCGCGCGCCGGCCTGCTCGATGGGTTCGCGGATCGCCTTGAGCGAAGCCGAGTCGATGCCGTCGGCGACCAGGATCGCGACCTTGCGCGTCTTCACCGAGCCGTCGCCGGAGCCGGCCATGCTGAGCGCCGGCGACTCGTCGATCGGCAGCGTGAAGCGGTGGTCGCGGAATCCCGCTCGGCCCGCCGCGGCTTTCGCATCCGGCGCCTGGATGCCCAGCACCTCGGCCACGCGGCGCGCGAGCTTCTCGTCCACGTGCGCCAGGTTGTCGACCATGCGCTGGCGCACCGCCGGCACCTCGACCTTGGACAGCTCGAAGCGGAAGGCCGCGATGAGGTGCTCCTTCTCGGCCGCGCTCTGGCTGTTGAAGAACAGCCGCGCCTGCGTGAAATGATCGTCGAACGACGGACTGCGCCGGCGCACCTTGGGCGGCTCGGTCTCTTCCGGGAAGGACTGGAAGCCGGCGTGGCCGCCGTCGACCCGGAACTCCTTGCCATCGCCCAGCGAGTTCGGCTCGTAGGCGACCTGGCCCCGCGCGATGGTCTGCCGGTGCATGCCGTCGCGCTGGAAATTGTGGAAGGGGCAGACGCCCTTGTTGATCGGCAGCTCGTGGAAGTTGGCCCCGCCCAGCCGCGAGATCTGCGTGTCGGTGTACGAGAACAGCCGTCCCTGCAGCAGCGGGTCGTTCGAGAAGTCGATGCCCGGCACCAGGTGACCCGGGTGGAAGGCCACCTGCTCGGTCTCGGCGAAGAAGTTGTCGGGGTTGCGGTTGAGCACCATGCGGCCGATGCGCTGCACCGGCACCATCTCCTCGGGGATCAGCTTGGTCGGGTCCAGCAGGTCGAAGCCGAAGGCGTGCTCCTTGTCCTGCGGAATCATCTGCACGCCGAGCTCCCATTCGGGGAAGTCGCCGTTCTCGATCGCCTCCCACAGGTCGCGGCGGTGGAAGTCGGCGTCCTTGCCGGCGATCTTCTGCGCCTCGTCCCAGGCCAGGCCGTGGACGCCGAGCTTCGGCTTCCAGTGGAACTTGACGAAGTGGCTCTCGCCACGCGAATTGACGAAGCGGAAGGTGTGGACCCCGAAGCCCTCCATCATCCGCAGGCTGCGCGGGATCGCGCGGTCCGACATCGCCCACATCAGCATGTGGGTGGTCTCGGGCATCAGCGAGGCGAAGTCCCAGAAGGTGTCGTGCGCGCTCGCCGCTTGCGGCATTTCGTTGTGCGGCTCCGGCTTGACGGCGTGGATCAGGTCGGGGAACTTCATCGCGTCCTGGATGAAGAACACCGGGATGTTGTTGCCCACCAGGTCGTAGTTGCCCTGCGGCGTGTAGAACTTGACCGCGAAGCCGCGCACGTCGCGCACCGTATCGGCCGAGCCCCGCGAGCCCGCCACGGTCGAGAATCGCACGAAGACGGGCGTCTTCACCGCCGGGTCCTGCAGGAACTCGGCCGACGTGAATTGCGACATCGACTTGTAGACCTCGAAAAAGCCGTGCGCGGCCGACCCCCTGGCATGCACCACGCGCTCCGGGATGCGTTCGTGGTCGAAATGCGTGATCTTCTCGCGCAGGACGAAATCCTCGAGCAGGGTCGGCCCGCGCACGCCGGCCTTGAGCGAGTTGTGGTTGTCGGGGATCTGCAGGCCCTGGTTGGTGGTCAGCCGGGTCTCCGCGTCCGCCGTGAAGGCGGCCAGTTGCGCCTCCTTGGCGTGGCTGCCGTCACTGCCGTCACCCGGCCTGGGGCGTCGGCCCGCGGCCGCCTTGTTCGATTGCGTCATGTGGAAGAGCGTAGGCCGGGGTCGTCCCGCGGGCCGTAGTGGCCTCGCGCTGCCCGTTGTCGGCGCACCGAGGCACGCGCGGTAGGACCGCGCCGACGGCCGCTCCGCAAGCGCCTACGCCGCCTCGCGCACACGCCCACGCCGCCGCGCGAGCCGACTCGATAGGATGGGACGCACACGGCGGCGGCACCAATCATGCTTTGCCTGTATTCCCCTCCTTCAAGGCCAGCCCCATGCTCATCAAAATCGGTTTCGACATCGAACTTGGGGTCACGGCGCCGACCGCGCTGATCTACATGCTGGCGCTGCACCCGTCGCGCGCGGGCGACCTGCAGGGCCCGGAGAAACTCACGATCAGCCCACCGCTGCGCACCGACCACCACACCGACAGCTTCGGCAACCTTTGCGCCCGCGTGGCGGTGCCTCTGGGCGTGAGCCGGGTACGGCTGCGCAATGAGGCCGTGGTCTTCGATTCGGGCTGGCCCGACCCGGTCGCCCTCGACGCGATCGAACACGCACCGGCCGACCTGCCGGTGGATACGCTGCAGTTCCTGCTGCCGAGCCGCTACTGCGAAGTGGACAGCGAGCTGCTGCAGTTCGCCTGGGGCCGCTTCGGCGGAATTTCACCCGGCTGGCAGCGCGTGCAGGCCATCTGCGACTTCGTGCACCAGCACCTGCGCTTCGACTACCAGTGCGCGCGCGCCACCCGCACCGCGCTGGAGGCCTACCGGGAGCGCGTCGGCGTCTGCCGAGATTTCACGCACCTGGCGATCACGCTGTGCCGCTGCATGAACATCCCGGCGCGCTACGTGACCGGCTACCTGGGCGACATCGGCATCGCGCCGGTGCCCTATCCGATGGACTTCAGCGCCTGGTTCGAGGTCTACCTGGGCGAGCGCTGGCACACCTTCGACGCCCGCCACAACATCCCGCGCATCGGCCGCGTCCTGATCGCGCGCGGCCGCGATGCGGCCGACGTGCCGATCACGATGGTGTTCGGCGTCAACACGCTGGAGCGCTTCGAGGTGACGACCGACGAGGTATTCGCGGTCGCGGCCTGAGCGGCAGCACGGCGCTGCTCGCCGGTCAGCGGCGCGCGTCACACCCTCCGGAATGTGAAAAAACTCACGAAGGCTCGTGGGATGGGCCTTGGACGCTATCCAAATCATAGCAATTACGCAGTTATGTAACCGATTGTGTGAACTCCTTCCTTAGGTAACTAGTACCTTCGTCCTAAATTCGAAAGTACTCAATTCCCGCTTCGGCGGGGGCGTTTGCAACCTCGGAAGAACACTATGAACTGCGTTTTCAGGATCGTCTGGAATACGTCCAAAGGCCTTTGGGCCGTGGCATCGGAACTGGCAACCGGCGTCGGCAAGTCGACGGCCACCGGCACCTCCCGTTCCGGTTCGCAACTCGAAATGCCCGGATTTGCGCGGACCAAGGGGCTGCAGGCTTGTGTGGCTGTGGCACTTCTCGCCATGGCGGGTGTCGCCCCGGCAGCGAATTGCGGCAACGACAAGGACGTCGGCAATGCGACGAAGTGCCCGGGTCCGGCTCCGGCTCCGGCTCCGGCTCCGGCTCCGGCTCCAGCTCCAGCTCCAGCTCCTGCCCCAGCCCCAGCCCCTGCTCCGGCTCCGGCTCCGGCTCCTGCCCCTGCTCCTGCTCCTGCTCCTGCTCCTGCTCCTGCTCCTGCTCCTGCTCCTGCTCCTGCTCCGGCTCCGGCTCCTGCTCCGGCTCCTGCCCCTGCTCCTGCTCCTGCTCCTGCTCCTGCTCCTGCTCCTGCTCCTGCTCCTGCTCCTGCTCCTGCCCCTGCTCCTGCCCCGGCTCCCGCCCCGGCTCCCGCCCCGGCTCCTGCCCCTGCTCCTGCTCCTGCTCCTGCTCCTGCTCCGGCTCCGGCTCCTGCTCCTGCTCCGGCTCCGGCTCCGGCTCCAGCTCCAGCTCCAGCTCCAGCTCCCGCTCCCGCTCCCGCTCCGGCCCCGGCTCCAGCCCCCGCTCCAGCTCCAGCCCCAGCTCCTGCGGCAGCGGCAGCGGCCCCAGCGGCCGCGGCCACCACGGAAGCGGGCGCCAAGAGTTCCGAAGCGACAAGCGCCGAGGCCACGTCGACGACGGCACAGTCCGAACAGAACACGATCGCGCCCGCGCCTGTCGCGCCCGCCTACCAAAACGACATGCCGCTCTTCGCGGCCCTGCCGGCACAAGTTCGCCAGGGCGATCTCGCGATGCTCGGCAACCTGCACCGCCGTGTCGGCGATGTCAGTTCCGACCGCGAGGCCTGGGCGCGTGCCATCTACACCGACCTCGACATCAGCCAGGGCGGCAGCGCCGCCCCGCACAGCCAGGGGCACTTGAGCGGCCTGCAGGCCGGCACCGACCTCCTGGCCACCAGCAACGGCTGGCGCCTCGGCATCTATGCCGGCTCGCTGGACGGGGGCGCCGACGTGAGCGGCAACGCGCGCGGCACCTTCGGCCGGGTCGGCAACACCGATCTGCAATCGAACTACCTCGGCGGCTATGCGACCTGGAGGGATGCCGGCGGCTGGTATGCCGACGCCGTGCTGCAGGCGGGCAGCCATCGCTACGACGTCCGGCCCGACGGCAGTCTCACGACATCGGGCAAGGCGCGCAGCTTCTCCGCGTCGATCGAGACCGGCAAGTCCTTCGCCCTGGCCGAGGGCTGGACCATCGAGCCGCAGGCCCAACTGATCGGCCAGAAGACACGTTTCGACGACGTGTGGACCATCGGTTCGCGCGTCCATCAAGACGCCGAAGGCGGCTGGATCGGCCGGCTGGGTGTGCGCATCAAGGGCGACATCGCCACCGGGGCGGGGCGGCTGCAGCCCTATGCACGGGTCAACGTCTACCGCGCGAGTTCGGGCGCCGACGTGGTGACGTTCATCGGCCCCGCCGCCGGCACCCGCATCGCCAGCGCGAGCGGCTACACCTCGACGGAAGTGGCGGGCGGTTTTTCGCTGGCGCTGACGACCGTCACCACGGTGTATGGCGAAGTCGGGCACCTGTTCAGCACCGGCGGCGACGCCACGGTGAAGTCGTCGGTGCAGGGCACGATCGGCCTGCGTGTGAGCTGGTAGCGCAAACCTTGTCTTTCGGGCCCCGCAGCGCAGCGAGGGGCCGGACAGAATTCCGGGCGACCGAACGGAATATTGACGCAAGCGGTGCCGCCCCTAACATCGCTTCGCATGTCGGTCGTGTACCTCCTTCGGCCCGTCGCGGCGCGTGGCGAGTGAGGCGGCGCTCTTTCCTGCTGGCGTCGGCCGCCGCCCTGTCGCTCGGCGGCCCGGCGCGGGCGCAGGCGGACCGCTCGCTGCTCCTGGACGTCGCGGTCGCCCGCGTGCTCGGCAAGCCGTCGGAGCACCGTTATGCCGCAGTGCTCGACTTCTCGCAGCACTCCGGCCGGCCACGGTTCCATGTGATCGAGCGCTCCGAGGGACAGGTCGTGCAGAGCTTCCTCGTGGCGCACGGCAGCGGCTCCGAGGGGCCGAGCGACGACGGATATGCCGATGTCTTCTCGAACGTCCCCGACAGCGAGGCGAGCAGCCTGGGGCTCTACCGGACCGGCGCGACCTACCTCAGCGCGAAGAAGGGACACGGCTTGTCCATGCGCCTGCACGGCCTGTCCGAGACCAACAGCAACGCGCTCGAACGCCTCGTCGTGATCCATGCGAACTGGTACATGGAGCCAGGCCACATCGAAAGGCAAGGGCGCGCCGGCCGCAGCGAAGGATGCATGGTCTTCTCGGCCAAGGACCGCGACGCCGTCGTCAGGATGCTCAAGGGCGGCGCGCTGATCTACGCTGTGAAGGACCTGGAGAGCATGGACGGGTGAGCAGACCGGTGCGCGCGCCGAGGCCCGGCGTCAGATCGCGTACTCGCTCTGGACCATGCCGTTCGCATATGCCGCGGTGCGCAGGTGTCGCAGAGGGACGTCGTTCTCCAGCAGGCCGAACAGAGGGATGCCGCTGCCCAGAAGGACCGGGATTCGCGTGACGATGAGCCGGTGGATCAACCGTGCCTGCAGGAAGGCCTGGATGGTCCGTCCGCCATCGATGTACAGGTGCCTGGCACCTTCGGCGGCAAGCCGCTCCAGGATCCGATGCGGTGGGCCCTCCATCCACGATACCTGGCCAGCGAGCCTGGCCGGGATGTTCGCGCTTCGGGTGCTCAGGACCACCACGCGCTTGCCGTCGAATGGCCAATCGCCCTCGAAGCCCAGGACCTTCTCGTAGGTGAACCGGCCCATGACGACCGTGTCGACCGAATCCATGAACGCCTGGTAGCCGAAGTCGCCCCCATCGACGTCCTTGTCCGTCGGCAGCCAGTCGAGGTCGCCATTCGGTCGCGCAATGAAACCGTCGACGCTCGCGGCAATGAATACGGAGGCTTTCAAGGGGGATGGGGAACGAAGGGGGCTTCGAGCATACCGCCTGAAGGCTTCGGTCTTCAACTGCCCGCGAAGTGCGCCCCCGCCATCACGAACGGAAGAACCAGCTCGGGAACCAGGTAGGCGAGCCAGACGGAATGGGGTTCCGGCAACCCCACCTTGGCGATGGACACCAGCCGGCCGATGCCCGCAAGCAGCACGCCCAGGGCCAGCAGATAGACCAGCAAGCCCTGCTGCCGGATGGTGACCGCGGCCCAGAAGCAGATCAACCCCACCGAGAAGTAGACACCGGCCATGAAGCGGTGGACATTGTCCAGGCGCGCACTGGTGTCCGGTTGCCCGAGGAACATCTGAAGGGCGCCGCCGAACAGGGCGATGGCCGCCACCAGGAACAGGCAGACGCGCACGATCACCTGGCTCGCGAGGAGTGGTGCGTCGGGTGTCATGCTTGCCCTTTGGGGGGCTGGCGGGCCCGGCCGGGCTTTGCAGCAGCCACGGCCAGTTGGCCGAGTTCGACCGTCACCCGCTCGATGGTGCCCGTGAAGGCGAAAGGCAGCTTGTAGGTGAAGTCGATCGGCGAACCGATGTCCATGCCCACGTCCAGTCCCTCGCCCAGCGAGATCTGGATCGGAATCGTGCGCTCGAGTCGTCCCTCGGCGATCTTCCGGTTGTTGGCGCTCATGTGCGCCGGATCCGAATCGAGGTAGGTGCGCCCGATCTCGCCGGGGAAGTGGAAGTCAGGGCGCGGCAGCACCTCAGGCGTGCCGCCTGCGGGGAGCTCGGCTTTCGCAGCGTTGTCGGACTTCTTTGCCATGATGGGTTCCTCGAGGGTTGCCGCAAGCCGGACATGAAGACGAAGCAACGCCCCCGCGCCTGCTTGCAAGGGCGCAAGCGTGAACTTCGCCGCGCGGGCGCGCAATTGCACTTTGGTGCATCCAGAAGATCCCGGGAGCGCCTGGCCGTCCCCGCCTGAGACAGAATGCGAGCAGCACCGGACCTCGCCCGTCCGCCCGTTTCATTCACTCGTCCTCGCCGAGGACCTCATCCCCATGGCCGATCGCGCATACGGGGCACCCGCCCCGGAGACCCACACCCGCCTCATGGGCGCCAGCTGGTATGGGGAGGACATCAGCGGGCAGCAGCACACGGCGGTGCTGTTCGGCGACCTGGACATGACCGAGGCCCGGAACACCGGAGCGATCTTCACCGACTGCACCTTCCGGAACGCGCGCTTCAATGCCTCCGTCCACACCGATGCCGCCTTCGTCAACTGCACCTTCGTGGCCTGCAAGTTCTTCGATGCCAGCTTCACCGAGTGCAAGTTCGTGGGCTGCATGTTCGACGGCTGCATGTTCGAGGTCATGAAGGTGGTCGGCGGCGACTGGTCCTTCGCCGGCCTGCCCGGTGCCGACCTGCGAAAGGCGTCGTTCAAGGGCACGCGCATGCGGGAGGTCGATCTCACCGGCGCGAGGTGCCAGGGCGGCTCGCTGCAGGACGTGGATCTGTCGGGCGCATGGCTTCGCAGCGCCGACTTCACCGGCTGCGACCTGCGAGGCAGCGACCTGGGCGCCATCGAGCCGCAGCACACGAAGCTCCAGGGCGCCATCATCACCATCGAGCAGACGGTGGCGATCGCCGAAGCGCTGGGGCTGGACGTTCGGCTGGAATAGCCGCCGTCTGCTTCAGCCAGCGCGCTCCCGCCCGCCCATCGGCCCGCGCGTCAGCACCTGTCCCGCCCGCGCCCCGGTCGACCCGCCCGCAGCCCAGGTCGGCACGCCGTTGACGATCACGCAGTCGATGCCTTCGGCCGCCTGTTCGGGGTCTGCGTAGGTGGCGGCGTCGCGCACCGTCGCGGCGTCGAAGACGACGATGTCCGCATGCTGCCCGACGGCCAGCGTGCCGCGCTCCGAAAGGCCGAAGTTGCGCGCCGTCAGGCCCGTCATCTTCCAGACGGCCGTCTCCAGCGGGAACAGGCCGACGTCGCGGGCGTAGTGGCCCAGAACGCGCGGGAAGGTTCCCCACAGCCGCGGATGCGGACTCGTGCCGGTGGGCAGGCCGTCGGAGCCGATCATGGTCTCGTCGAAGGCCATGACGCGCTGCACGTCGTCCTCGTCCATCAGAAAGGTGATCGCGCTGCCGGGCTGCAGGCGGCGCGCGGCCTCTTCCCGCGGCACGCCCCATTCCTTCGCGATGTCGTCGAGGTCGCGCCCCGCGCACTCGGGGTGCGGCGTGCTCGAGGCGATCAGCACCCGGCCGTCGAGCATGCCTCTGTCGGTGCGGATCATGGTGGAGCCGGCGTCGTAGGGGTAGCAGTCGAGCGCGACGCACTGGTGACGCATGGCCTCGCGGATGCGCGGCAAGGTCTGGGCCGTGCGGCCGAAATTGGCGCGGCCCTGCACCTTGTGATGCGAGATCACCACGGGCACGCCGAGCGCGCGGCCGATCGCGAAAGTCTCATCCAGCGATTCCATCACCTGGCCGGACTCGTCGCGCATGTGGGTCGCGAAGCGCGCATCGAAGGCGGCCAGGTCGCGCCCGACCGCAACGATCTCGCGGGTCGACGCATGCGTGGCGGGAGGGTAGAAGGTGCCGGTCGACAAGCCCAGCGCGCCGGCCTCCAGCGCCTCGCGCAACAGGCCGCGCATGGTGTCGATCTCGGCTTCGTCGGCGCTGCGGCCGAGGTCGTTCATGGCCCACACGCGCAGGTTGGTGTGGCCGACGAAGGCCGCGGCATTGAGCGCCGGCGGATCGGCGCGCAGCGCGTCGAGGTAGTCGCCGAAGCGGGCGAAGCGCAAGCCGTCGGCGCCGTCCATCAGGCCCATCGGCATCGGCAGGTCGACGCCCGCGCGCAGCGGCGCCGCGCTCATCCCGCAGTTGCCGGTGATGACCGTGGTCACGCCCTGCGAGGCCTTGAACTGCATGCCTGGCTGCAGCAGCAGCGCCTGGTCGTCGTGCGTGTGGGCATCGATGAAGCCGGGCGCGACGATGCGCCCGGCGGCTTCGATCACCTGCGCAGCCCGTGCCGACCAGAGCTCGCCGACGGCGGCGATGCGGCCGTCGCGCACGCCGACATCGGCGCGAAAGCGCGGCGCGCGCGTACCGTCGATCACGGTGCCGCCACGCACCAGCAGATCGAACGAAGCGGAATCGGACAAGTTGGGATCGGTCATCGGTTTCAGCGCTTTCGGCGCAGCACGGCCAGCATCAGCAGGCCCGAGAGCACATACAGGGTCAGCACGAAGTAGATCGCCGGCACCGGGCTGCCGGCGCGGGCATTGATGAGGCCGATGATCGGCGGACTCACCGCGCCGCCAAGGATCGCGAGGCTGTTGATGAACGCGATGCCGGTGGCCGCCACCGGCTTCGCGAGGTACTCGGTCACGACCGTGATGAACAGCGGCGTGGCCGCCGCGAGCCCGATCACGGCGATGCACAGCCCGAGCATCGAGAGCGCCAGCTGGCTCTGCGACTGGATCGTGATCCAGAGGCCGAAGGCGGCGAGGAAGCTCGACGCCGCGTAGTGCCAGCGCCGCTCCTTGCGGCGGTCGGAACTGCGGCCGATGAGGATCATCCCGACCACGCCGAGCGCCTGCGGGATCGCCGCATAGAGGCCGATCTGCACCAGGTCGGTCACGCCCCAGCCCCTGATGAGGGTGGGCATCCAGAACACCAGCGCGTAGTTGGCCCCGATCAGCAGGAAGTCGACCAGCGCCAGCGCATAGACGCGCGGATCCTTCAGCAGCGCCCGCAGGTTGCCATGGCCGCCCTGCACCGCTGCGGGGTCGCTCGCGAGCCGCTCGCGCAGCAGCGCCTTCTCGTCGGCCGACAGCCAATGGGCCTCGTCGGGCCGGTCCTGCAGCCAGAACCACGCGATCACGCCCAGCACCGAGGCGGGCAGGCCCTGCAGCAGGAACAGCCACTGCCAACCCGACCAGCCGTTCATGCCATCGAAGTGCTTCATGATGAAGCCCGACAGCGGCCCGGCGACCACGCCCGCGGCGACGGCGGCCGACATGAAGATCGCCACCACCTGCCCGCGCCGCGCGGACGGGTACCACTGCGTCAGGTAGTAGACGACGCCGGGCAGAAAGCCAGCCTCGAAGACGCCGAGCAGGAAGCGCAGCACATAGAACTGGGTGGGGGTCTGCACGAACATCGTCGCGGCAGCGACCAGTCCCCAGCAGAACATGATGCGAAGCAGGGTGGCGCGCGCGCCGATGCGCTTCAGCAGCATGCTGCTCGGCACCTCGAACAGGAAATAGCCGATGAAGAAGATGCCGGCCCCCAGACCGTAGACCTCGTCGCCGAAGGGCAGTGTCTGCTTCATCTGCAGCTGCGCGTAGCCCAGATTCACGCGGTCGATGTAGGCCACCATGTAGCAGACCATCAGCAGCGGCAGCATGCGCCAGTCGAGGCGGCGGAACAGACGCTGCGCCGCATCGGATCCGGCAGCAGCCGGCGGTGACTGGGGCGAAGTCTGGAGCGGGACGGAGGAGCTCATGAGGGGGTGGGCCCGGTGGGCCTGAAGCTGCGAAGTGTGCGGGAATTGTCAAAGCAGGCCCGCGCCGCCGCAATTGAGCGAATGCCTGAAAAATGGCGCGAACCGACGCCGCCGTCGCGTCACTTCGCATCACTCGACCTGATACGCTCGCCGGCCATGAACGAACACTTCCCCGGCAATCTCAAGCTGCTGTGCAGCCACTACCGCTCGATCGCCGAGGTGTGCCGGCGGGTGGAGATCAACCGCGCGCAGTTCAACAAGTACCTGGGCGGCCAGTCGGTGCCGACGGCGCACAACCTCAAGCGCATCTGCGACTTCTTCGGCGTCGACGAGGCCGAGATCGCGCAGCCGCCGCAGGCCTTCGCGCAACTGATCGGCGTGCGCAGGGGCGATGGCGGTGCGGCGCGCGCGGCCGCCCCGCCGGCCTACACGCACCTCGAGCACCTGCGATCGCAGTCGTCTTCGTCGCGGCTGGCCGGCCACATCGGCTACTACTTCGAGTACTACCACTCGATGTCCTCGCCCGGCCACATCCTGCGTTCGCTGGTGCACCTGCATGAAGAGGCCGGCCATTTCAGCTACGAGCGAACCGAACGGCTGCAGCGGCCCGACGCCCCGGCCGAGCACGTGCGCTGTCGCTACCTCGGCACCGCCTTCCATCTCCAGGGCAAGCTGTTCCTGGTCGACTACGAGTCGCTCACCTCCAACGAAATCTCGCAGACGGTGCTCACGCCCAGCTTCAAGAATCGCGTGACGCGGCTCAATGGGCTGAAGCTGGGCGTGTCGTCGAACGACCAGCGCGTCGCCTGCTGCACGCGCGTGGTGTGGGACTACCTCGGACCCGAGATCCGCCGCGTGAGCTGCTATCGGCAGCTCGGCCTGTTCGCCGCCGACGATCCTGGCATCGGCGCCGACATCCGCGAGCAGTTGCAGCGCGTGAAGATGGACCAAGGGCTGTTCCAGATCACCTGACGCGCGCCAGATCGCGACAAGGGCGCAAGCAACTCGCGTCGAAAGCGGGTCGGTCGCGAAATTGCCCGGAAGCGGGCGGACTTCGAGAATTCCAGGGCCGGGACACCACGCCCCGGATCTGGCCTCGTTCACCTCCGTCCCTTGTTTCGCATGACCGCTTCCCGCGCTTTCGACCCCTCCGCGACCGCCACCGACATCTCGCTCGCCGACTACCGCGCCCGTCCGGCCATCGGCATCCTCACCGGCTCGGGCCCCGAGGCCGGCATCGACCTGTGGACCAAGCTGCTGCATGAAAACCGCCGGCGCCTGGGCGTGGCCTTCCGGGGCGACGTCGACGCGCCTTCGGTCCACATCGTGTCGGACCCCGAGCTGGGCCTGTCGATGGAACTCGAGCGCACCGAGGCGCGCGTCTGGGCCGCCCTGGAGGCCGATGCCCGGGCGCTCGACGGCCGCGCGGCCGTCTACGCGATCGCCTGCAACACCCTCAACCTGTTTGCCGGCCGCTTGCAAGCGCTGGGGCTGCACGCGCAACTGATCTCGTTCACCGACGTCGTGGCGGCCTACCTGGCACGCAGCGGCGCGGCCCGCGTGTGCCTGCTCGGCGCGCGGCCGGTGGCCGAACTCGGCGCCTGGTCGCCCTACCGCGCGCTGCGCGACCGCGTCGATTTCGAGCGGCTGGGCGATGACGCCACTGCGGCGCTGCACCAGTTGATCTACGACATCAAGTGGCGCGGCGCCGCCCATCCGGGCCTGCGCGAACGCTTCGCGGCGCTGCTGTCCGGCATCGAATCGCCCACCGTCCTGCTGGCCTGCACCGAACTGCCGCTGATCGCCGACTTGCCGAGCGAGAAGCGACTCGTCGACGTCACCCAGCTGATGGCGGAAGCCTTGCTCGATCGCACCGGCGTGCACGCTGCGCCATGAGCGCCGCGCCGGGCCGCCCCAAGCAAGCTCGCACCGCAGTGCGAAGCACGAAGGTGCTCCAATGAGCGCGGCGGCGCCGCTGATCGGCGTGCTGTACACCGGCGGCACCATCGGCATGCAGTCGCGCGGGGGGCACCTCGCACCCTCGGACGACCTCGTTCGAACGCTGCACGCGACCCTGCAGGCGATGCATGGCGACCATCCGCAGTGGCGCATCACCGCACTGAGGCCGCCCATCGACAGCGCGAATGCCGGCCCCGCGACCTGGCATGCGATGGCCGAAGCCGTCCTCGCGCACGCCGACGCCGGCTGCGACGGCGTCGTGGTGCTGCACGGCACCGACACCATGGCCTACAGCGGCGCCGCGCTCGCCTTCCTGCTGCACGGGCTGGCCGTGCCGGTGGTGCTGACAGGCAGCATGCATCCCGCCACCGAGCCCGGCAGCGATGCCTGGCCCAATGTGCAGGGCGCCGTGGCCGCCTTGCGCGAGCCCGGCGCAAAGGGCGTGCGGCTGCACTTCGCCGGCCGCAGCTTGAGCGCGGTGCGTTGCACCAAGTGGCGCAGCGACGGCCTCGACGCCTTCGCCGAACGCGCGCGCCCCGATGTGCAGGCGGGCACCCCGCGCGTCACCGCCGCCGCCCCATGGCGCCTTCGCCTGCGCTGGGCGCCACGCCGTGTCGCCCTGCTCGCGCTGCACCCCGGCTTCGCGCCGGAAACACTGGATGCGCTGCGCCTGGCGGGCGTCGCCGGCTGCGTGCTGGCCTGCTACGGCAGCGGCACCGCGCCCACCGGCCACCCGGCATTCGTCGCCGCACTGCGGCGCGCGCGCGATGCCGGCATGGTGCTGGTCGCCGTCAGCCAGTGTCCCGAGGGGCGCGTGCAGATCGACACCTACGAGGCCGGCCAGCGCCTGCGCGAGGCCGGTGTGATCGATGGCGGCGCCATGACTTCGGAGGCCGCGCTCGGCAAGCTCCATGCCCTGCTGGCGGCGGGGCTCGGCGAGCCCGACTGCCAGCACTGGCTGCGGCAGGATCTGTGCGGCGAACTGTAGGAACGCCACCAGTCGCTCACGGCGGCGTGTAGCCCAGCGTCTTCATCGCCGCACCGAGGGCCTTGCGGCTCTTCTCCATCCCGGCCCAGGGCCGGTTGCCGGTGGGAAGGCGGTGCGCGATGTTCCGCACGGTCCACTGCGCGGCGCTCGCGAGCTCGGGCAGCTCGTCCCAATCGAGCGGAACCGACACGCCGAGCCCCGGCCGTGAACGCGCCGACCAGGCACTGACGGTGGTGGCGCCGAAGCCGTTGCGCAGGTAGTCGACGAAGATCTTGCCGACCCGATTGCGCGGCCCGCTCTTGGCGACGAAGCGCTCGGGGATGGTGGCCGCGAGGTGCTGCACCACCGCCTGCGAGAAGCCCTTGACCGCATCCCAGCCGTGGTCGCGCCGGATCGGCACCAGCACATGCAGGCCCTTGCCGCCGCTGGTCTTCAGGAAAGCCGGCAGACCCAGCTCGGTGAGCAGCACCTGAACCAGCAGCGCGGCTTCCTGCATCCGCGCCCACGGCACGCCCTCGCCCGGGTCGAGGTCGAAGGTCATGCGGTCGGGCGTGTCGATGGCCTTCGAGGTCGCGTTCCAGGTGTGGAGTTCGATCACGTTCATCTGCGCCGCCGACAGCAGCCCGCGCGCGCTGTCGATCTGCAGCAGCGGTTCGTGGTCGCGGTCGAGCGCGGGGTCGAGCAGCTTCACGCCCGGCATCTCGCTGTGCTGCGCATGCTTCTGGAAGAACAGCTCGCCGCCGATGCCCTCGGGCGCCCGCACCAGCGACACCGGCCGGCCCTTGAGGTGCGGCAGCATCACTTCGGCCACCTGGTCGTAGAAGGCGACCAGCTCGCCCTTGGTGATGCCGCTCTTCTTGTCGATCACGCGCTCGGCGTGGGTGATGCGCAGGTCCATGGAACGCCTTGCTCCTTTCCGGGCGCCGGCGCCCGCCGGTGCCGCGTCGGTCGGCTCGGCGCGCTCGCGCCGGATCTGCGCCGCCGGCTTGTCGCTGCGCAGGCCCTGGAACACCGAGTGGCGGATCCGGCCCTCGCGGGTCCACTCGCCGAAGGACACCTCGCAGACCAGCGCCGGCCTGACCCATTGCGCCTTGACGCCGGCCGGCTTCTCGCCGAACGGACACTGGTCGCTGGCCTGCTTGTCGAGCCGGGCCTTGATGTCGGCGAGCCGCCTTTCGTCGAAGCCCGTGCCCACGTTGCCGCAATAGACCAACTGCCCCTCGTCGTCGTGCACGCCGAGCAGCAGCGAACCGAAGCCCGAGCGCGAGCCCTTCGGCGCGGTGTAGCCGCCGATCACGAACTCCTGCCGGTGCTGATGCTTGAGCTTGATCCAGTCGGGCGAGCGGCGCGAGACGTAGCCCGACCCCTTGCGCTTGCCGACGATGCCCTCGAAGCCCAGCTTGGCCGACGACGCGAGCAGGTCGCGCGGCGCCGCCTCGAAGGCCTCGCTGTAGCGCAGCGGCGCCGGCGGCGCGTCGCCCAGCAGGCGCGCGAGCCGCGCCCGCCGCTCCTCCACCGGCAGTGCGCGCAGGTCCAGGCCATCGAGGAAGGGCGCGTCGAACAGCCAGTAGACGATGTCGGATGTGGCACCGCTGTCGAAGGCGTTCTGCAGCGCCTGGAAGTCGGGCGCACCGTGGTCGCCGGCGACCACGATCTCGCCGTCGAGCCAGGCCGATGCGGTCTTCAGCTTCGCCAGCGCCTTCGCCAGCGTCGGCAGCTTCGCGGTCCAGTCATGGCCGTTGCGCGTGATGCACTGCACCTTGCCGCCATCGATGCGGGCCAGGAGACGGTAGCCGTCGAACTTGAGTTCGTAGAGCCAGTCTCCGGGCGTGGCGGGCGGCGCGGAGGCCAGGGTCGCGAGTTGCGGTGCGAGCGCTGCGGGCAAGGCGGCCTTGCGGCCCGCGTGCTTCGCGGGTCTCTTCGCCGCGGCAGGGGCCGCGCGCGGGGCCGGGTCGTCGACGCCGCGGCCGCTCAGCACGCTGTCGGGCTCGGCCTCGACCACGTCGTAGACCGCGAGCGGACGCGCCTCGGCGTCCCTTTCCTTGATCAGCAGCCAGGGCGTCTGCTTCTCGCCCTCGCCGCGCATGCGCACCAGGGCCCAGCGGCCGCGCAGCTTGCCGCCGCGCAGGGAGAACTTGAGCTGGCCCTCCGCCAGCGCCTGGCGCGGATCGCCCTCGGGCGACCACTCGCCGCGGTCCCAGACGATCACGGTGCCGGCGCCATACTGCTTCGGTGGAATGGTGCCTTCGAAGCCGCCATAGGCGATCGGGTGGTCCTCCACCTGCACCGCCATGCGCTTGACCGTGGGGTCCAGGCAGGGGCCCTTGGGCACCGCCCAGCTCTTCAGCGTGCCGTCGAGTTCGAGCCGGAAGTCGTAGTGCAGGTGGCTCGCGTGGTGCTTCTGCACGACGAAGGACAGCACGCCCTGGGCCGGCTCGCCGCCGGCGCGAGGTTCGGGCGTCTTCTTGAAATCGCGCTTGCCGTGGTACGGCGCCAGGGCTTCGCGCGCTCGGGGGGCTGCGGGCATGGGGTCCTCCAGGCTGGCACGTTAGTGTGCATCGCCGGGCTCGCCTGTAGGAACGCGCCCCGAGTGGGGCCCCGGGGGTCAGGCCTTCTTTGCGACCAGCGTCAAGATGTCGTAGCTCGCGACCAGCTCGCCATCCTGGTTCGTCACCTCGACGTCCCAGGCGACGACGCCCTGGCCGACGCCGTTGGCGTCCTTCTTCTGGCGGTCGATCTTGCGCTTGCAGGTGAGCCGGGCGCGGATCGTGTCGCCGATGCCCACCGGCTTGACGAAGCGCAGCGTGTCGAGGCCGTAGTTGGCGAGCACCGGGCCCGGGGCCGGCGAGACGAACAGCCCGGCCGCCGCCGACAGCACGAAGTAGCCGTGCGCGATGCGCTTGCCGAACGGGCTTTCCTTGGCCGCGATCTCGTCGAAGTGCATGTAGAAGTAGTCGCCCGAGATGCCGCCGAAAGCCACGATGTCGGCCTCGCCGACGGTGCGGCGGTGCGTCAGCAGCGAGTCGCCGATGGCCAGGTCCTCGAAGTGCTTGCGGAACGGGTGCAGCTCGGACTCGTTGAGCTTGGCGCCGCGCATGTACTCGCCCGTGACCGCCGCGATCATGCTCGGCGAGCCCTGCAGCGCCGCGCGCTGCAGGTAGTGCTTGACGGCACGCAGGCCGCCGAGCTCCTCGCCGCCGCCCGCGCGGCCCGGGCCGCCATGCTTGAGGAAGGGCAGCGGCGAGCCATGGCCGGTCGATTCGGCTGCGGCCTCGCGGTCCAGCACCAGCATGCGGCCATGATGCGCGGCGGCGACCGGAATGACCCTGGCAGCGGTCGCCGGGTCCTTCGTGACCAGGGTGCCCACGAGACTGCCGCGGCCGCGCGCGGCCAGCGCCAGCGCTTCGTCGAGGCCGTCGTAGGCCATCAGCGTGCTGACCGGGCCGAAGGCCTCGATGTCGTGCACCGCGTCATTGCCGAGCGGGTCGCGGGCGAGCAGCAGGGTCGGTGCGAAGAAGGCGCCTTCGGCCACGCCCTCGCCCTGCGGCGCGAAGCCGTCGCGCTCGCCGTAGACCAGCTCGGCGCCCTGCATCAGCAGACGCACACGCTCGGCCACGTCGGCCTGCTGCGCATGCGAGGCCAGCGCGCCCATGCGCACGTCCTCGCGCGCCGGGTCGCCGACCACGGTCTTGGCGAGCCGCGCGCGCAGCTTCTCGGCCACCGCATCGAGGTGCTGGCGCGGCACGATGGCGCGCCGGATCGCGGTGCACTTCTGGCCCGACTTGACCGTCATCTCGCGCGCCACTTCCTTGACGAAGAGATCGAACTCCTCGTCGTCGGGCGTGACGTCGGGCGCCAGGATGGCGCAGTTCAGCGAGTCGGCCTCGGCATTGAACGGAATCGACTGGCGCACGATGTTCGGGTGCACGCGCAGCTTGGCGGCGGTGTCGGCCGAGCCGGTGAAGGTCACGACGTCCAGGCCGTCGAGCCGGTCGAGCAGGTCGCCGGTGCTGCCGATCACCAGCTGCAGGCTGCCTTCGGGCAGCAGGCCCGAGCGGTGCATGAGGCGCACCAGCGCTTCGGTCAGGTAGCTGGTCGAGGTGGCCGGCTTGCCGATGCAGGGCATGCCCGCAAGGAAGCTCGGCGCCCATTTCTCGAGCAGGCCCCAGACCGGGAAGTTGAAGGCGTTGATGTGCACCGCGACACCGCGGCGCGGCACCAGGATGTGGGTGCCCGCGAAGCCGCCCTTCTTGCCCAGCGGCATCGCCGGGCCTTCGTGCACCAGGTTGCCCGAGGGCAGCTCGTTGCCGCCGATGCCGGCGTAGGCCGCCAGCGTGCCGGCGCCGCCCTCGATGTCGACCCAGCTGTCGGCGCGCGTGGCGCCGGTGTGGGCCGAGATCGCGTAGAGCTCTTCCTTGTGCTCGGCGAGGTACTTGGCGATGGCGCGCAGGCGCTGCGCGCGCTGCTGGAAATCCATCGCCAGCAGGTTCGGCAGGCCGACCGTGCGGGCGTGGTTCAGCGCCTCGCCGAAGTCGATGGACTCGGCGTGGGTGCTCGCCACGGGCCGGCCGTTGACGGCGCTGCGCAGCACTTGCGCGCCCTGCGCGCCGAGCCAGCGGCCGCCGATGAAGCTCTGAAGGATCTGGGTCATGGGGTTCTCCCGGAAGTTGGGGTTAGACGGTCACGGCGACCGCGGCGCTCTTGTTGCCGAGGCCGAGGTAGGTGTCGATGATCCGGCGGTCGTGCAGCAGATCCTGCGCCGGACCGGTGAGCGCGACCGCGCCGGTTTCCAGCACGTAGCCGCGGTCGGCGACCTGCAGCGCGGCGCGCGCGTTCTGCTCCACCAGCAGCACCGAGACGCCGTGCGCGCGCAGCGAGGACACCACGTGCAGCACCTCGCGCACGATCAGCGGCGCCAGGCCGAGCGAGGGCTCGTCGAGCATCAGCAGGCGCGGCCGCGCCATCAGTGCGCGGCCGATGGCCAGCATCTGGCGCTCGCCGCCCGACAGCGTGCTGGCGAGCTGCGCGCGACGCTCCTTCAGGCGCGGGAAGATCGCGAAGACTTCGTCCATGCGCTCCTTCTGGTCGCGGCGGCCGGTGCGCCAGCGGTAGAAGCCGCCGAGCAGCAGGTTGTCCTCGACCGACATCTCGCCGAACAGTTCGCGCCGCTCGGGCACCAGCGCCACGCCGCGCGCGACCATGGCCTCGACGCTGGGCCTGGCGATGCGCTCGCCCGCGAGGGTCAGGCTGCCGCTGGAGGGCAGCAGGCCCATCGCGGCGCACAGCAGCGTGGTCTTGCCGGCGCCGTTGGGACCGATGACGGTGACGATCTCGCCCTCGTCGACGCGCAACGCGACGCGGTGCACCGCCTCGACCGCGCCGTAGGCGACGCTGAAGTCCTGCAATTCGAAAAGTGGATTCTTCATGCGGCCACCGCGATCGGTTCGTCGTCGCTGCCGCCCAGGTAGGCGTCCAGCACACGGGGGTTGGATTGCACCTGGGCCGGCGTGCCCTCGGCGATGACGGCGCCGAACTCCAGCACCGTGATGCGGTCGGCCAGGTTCATGACGAACTCCATGTCGTGCTCGACCACCAGGATGCCCAGGCCCTCGGCGCGCAGCTGCGCGAGCAGATCGGCCAGCGCCTGCTTCTCCAGGTGGCGCAGGCCGGCGGCCGGCTCGTCGAGCAGCAGCGCGGCCGGCTGGCCCGCCAGCGCGCGCGCGATCTCGACCACGCGCTGCTGGCCCAGTGCCAGCGAAGCGGCCGGCGCATCGGCATGTGCGCCGAGTCCGCAGCGTTCGATCTGCCGCCGCGCCTCGGCCAGCAGCGCGGCCTCCTCGGCACGGTCCAGCCGCAGCATGGAAGCGATCCAGCCGCGCTGCCCGCGCCGGTGCGCGCCCAGCGCCACGTTCTCGAGCACGCTGCGCGTGCCGAGCAGCCGCACGTGCTGGAAGGTGCGCCCCAGGCCGCGGGCCGCGAAGTCGCGCGAGGGCTTGCCGGTCATGGCCACGCCCAGCAGGCGGACCTCGCCCTCGGTCGGGTCGTCGACGCCCGAGATCATGTTGAAGAAGGTGCTCTTGCCGGCGCCGTTCGGGCCGATCAGCGCATGCACCTCGCCGGCCTTGAGCGTCATCGCGACCGCGTTGTTGGCGACCAGGCCGCCGAAGCGCTTGGTCACCCGGTCGGCCTCGAGCAGCAGCTCGCCGGCGGGCGGCAGCGATCGGCTCGCGAGCGTCGCCAGCGTTTTGGCCGGCTTCACCGGTTCCGGTTTCAGGAAGCGCCCCGTGACGCGCGCCAGCGTCGGCCACAGCCCCTCGGCGAAGCGCTGCAGCACGAACAGCATCAGGAGGCCGAACACGATCACCTCGAAGTTGCCGCTGGCGCCCAGGAGCTTGGGCAGGATGTCCTGCAGCTGCTCCTTGACCAGCGTGATCAGCGTGGCGCCGAGCACCGCGCCCCACAGGTGGCCCGATCCACCGACCACCGCCATGAACAGGTACTCGATGCCGATGTTGATGTTGAAGGGCGTCGGGTTCACGAAGCGCTGCATGTGCGCGTAGAGCCAGCCCGACAGGGCCGCCAGCAATGCGGCGAGCACGAACACCTTGACCCGGTAGCGCGCCGTGTCGACGCCCATCGACTCGGCCATCACGCGGCCCGACTTGAGCGCGCGGACGGCTCGGCCCTCGCGCGAGTCGAGCAGGTTGTGCAGCGCCCAGAGAGCGAGCAGCAGCACGGCCCAGATCAGGGGCCCCAGCGCGCGCGGCGACGCCAGCGAGAGGCCGCCGATGGTGAGCGCCGGCACGCCGGTGATGCCGGTCTGGCCGCCGAGGAACTCCAGGTTCCCGAACAGGAAGTAGAGGCTCAGGCCCCAGGCGATGGTGCACAAGGGCAGGTAGTGGCCCGAGAGCTTCAGCGTGATCGCGCCCAGGCCCCAGGCCACGGCGAAAGTCAGCACCAGCCCGAACAGCAGGCCGATCCAGGGCAGCAGCCCCGGCGCGACCACGCCCGAGAGCGCCGCGGTGGCGGCCGGCGAGGTGCAGACCCAGGCGGTCGCATAGGCGCCGACGGCGACGAAGGCCGCCTGGCCGAAAGAGGTCATGCCGCCGACGCCGGTGAGCATCACGAGGCCGGCCGCGACCAGGGAATAGAGCGCGATGTAGCTGAACAGCGTGACCGTGAACTCGGGCAGCCAGGGCCAGCTGAGCGCCAGCGCGGCAATGCACAGAAGGGTGAGATGACGCCGGGTCATTCTTCATCCTCCACATGACGGCTGCGCAGCGACCGCCACCACAGCACAGGAATGATCAAGGTGAACACCAGCACTTCCTTGAAGGCGCTGGCCCAGAACGAGGAGAAGGCCTCGAGCTGGCCCACCAGCAGTGCGCCGACCAGCGCGATCGGGTAGCTGGCGAGCCCGCCGACGATCGCGGCGACGAAGCCCTTGAGGCCGATCAGGAAGCCGGTGTCGTAATACACGGTGGTCAGCGGCGCGATCAGCAGACCCGAGACCGCGCCGATCAGCGCCGCGAGCGCGAAGCTCAGGTCGCCCGACAGGTCGGTCGGAATGCCCATCAACCGCGCGCCGACCCGGTTCATCGCGGTGGCGCGCAGCGCCTTGCCGACGATGGAGCGTTCGAAGAACAGGAACATCAGGACCACCAGCACGAAAGCGACGCCCACCACCACCAGCGACTGGCCGCTGACCGGCACGCCGCCGAGGTCGAAGCGCGCTTCCGAGAAGGCCGGCGTGCGCGAGCCTTCGGCGCCGAAGAAGAGAAGGCCGAGGCCGACCAGCACGCCATGCAGCGCCACCGAGACGATCAGCAGGATCAGCACGCTCGCGTGCGCCAGCGGGCGGTAGGTCAGCCGGTACAGCAGCGGGCCGAGCGGCGTGATGAGAAAGAGCGTCGTGACCGCCTGCAGCGCGAGCGAGCTCGGGCGCAGGCCCAGCACCAGGCCGGCGGCCAGCGCGGGGAAGAACAGCGTCCAGACCAGCGTGGACTTCCACTCGACCGTGGCGCCGCGCTGCCAGCGCCAGGCCTCGACCACCAGCGTCATCGCCGCCAGGGCGACCAGCAGCCACAGCGTGGCCGGCACGCGCCCGGCGGTCAATGCCGCCATCGACAGCGCGCCGAACGCGACGAGTTCGCCCTGCGGGATGAAGATCACCCGCGTGACGGAAAACACCAGCACCAGGGCCAAGGCCATCAGTCCGTAGACCGCGCCGTTGACGATGCCGTCCTGCCCCAGCAAGAGGGCAATCTGCAAGTCCATATTGATTCCGGATCGGCCGTGCGACGGCCTTCATTCATCGGAGGGAAAGCAGGAGGCGCCGCGCGGCGCCTCCTTCAAGCGGCTGCTGCGCTCAGTTCGCTGGGGGGATGTACTTCCAGGCGCCGTTTTCGATTTTCACCATCACGCGGGCGCGCTGATCGAGACCCAGGTGGTCGTTGGCCGTCATGTTGAACACGCCGTGCGCACCAGGCAACTCCTTGACCTGCTCCAGCGCATCGCGCAGCGCGGCACGGAACTCGGGCGTGCCGGGCTGCGCCTTCTTGAGCGCGACCGGCACCGCGGCGGCCATCAGCAGGCCGGTGTCCCAGGCATGGGCGCCGAAGGTCGACACCGTGCCCTTGCCGTTCGCGGCCTCGTAGGCGGCCACATAGGCCAGCGCCGACTTCTTCACCGGGTTGCCCGCGGGCAACTGGTCGGCCACCAGCACCGGGCCGGCCGGCAGCAGCGTGCCTTCGACATCCTTGCCGCCCACGCGCAGGAAGTCGGCGTTGGCGACGCCGTGGGTCTGGTAGATCTTGCCCGTGTAGCCGCGCTCCTTCAGGCTCTTCTGCGGCAGTGCGGCCGGCGTGCCGGAACCGGCGACCAGCACCGCGTCGGGCTTGGCCGACATCAGCTTGAGCGTCTGGCCCGTGACCGAGGTGTCGGTGCGCGCATAGCGCTCGTTGGCGACGATCTTCAGCTTCTTCAGGTCGGCGGCCTTGGTGAACTCCTGGAACCAGCCTTCGCCGTAGGCGTCGGAGAAGCCGACGAAGCCGACCGTCTTGACGCCGCTGGCGGCCATGTGCTCGGCGATCGCGAGCGACATCATGATGTCGTTCTGCGGCGTCTTGAAGACCCAGCGCTTCTTGGCGTCCATCGGCTCGATGATGCGCGCCGAGGCGGCCATCGAGATCATGGGCGTCTGGCTTTCGGCGGCGACGTCGATCATCGCCAGCGAGTTCGGCGTGGTGGTCGAGCCGAGGATCACGTCGACCTTGTTCTCGGAGATCAGCTTGCGCGTGTTGTTGACCGCGGCCGTGGTGTCGCTGGCGTCATCGAGCAGGATGTAGTTGATCTTCTGGCCGCCGATGGTCTTGGGCATCAGCGCGATCGTGTTCTTCTCGGGGATGCCGAGCGACGCGGCCGGGCCGGTGGCCGACACGGTGACGCCGACGTTGATGTCGGCCTGGGCCAGCGCCGAGGCCAGCAGCAGCGCTGCGAAAGCGATGGGTTTGAGAAGTTTCATTCGGGTGTCTCCGGTTTTTCGAGGGGTTGAGGATAAGGGGGAAAACTGGCGCGAACGGCCGGGCTTCAGCCGTCGACCGAGACCACGCGCAACGGCAGCTGCACCGCCGGCAGGCCGCCGAGGAACAGGTCGGCCACCACCGGCGCCATCGAATCGTAGTCAAGCTCGCCGTCGGGGCGCATCCAGATGAACATCCAGTTGATCATGCCGAACAGCAGCATGGTCAGCGGCTTGGCGAGCACGCCCTGCTGCAGGTCCGGCCGCAGCTCGGCCACCACGCGCGCGAAGCCGGCGACCACGGTGCGCTGGGTGTCGAGCACGCGCTGGCGATCCTCTTCCTCGAGGAACTTGACGTCCTCGGTCAGCACGCGATGCGCATGCTTGGCGCCGGCGTATTCCTCGACGAAGCGGCGGATCAGTTCGCGCAGGCGGGCCTCGGGCGCCAGGCCCTGCCGCTCGACGTCGCTCACCAGGTCCTCGAGGCGCGACACGTGGTTCTCCGCGATGCTGACCAGCAGGCTGTACTTGTCGCGGTAGTAGTGATAGAGCAGCGCCTTCGAGAAACCGCAGGCCTCGGCCACCTGGTTCATCGAGGTGGCCGAGTAGCCGCGGTTCGCGAACAGCAGCGCGGCATGCGCGAGGATCATGTCGCGTTGGTCGTCGTATCCGGCAGAACGTCCGCGGGCCATGTCAGTGCTCCACCACGCGACCGCGCGGCCCGCGACGCATGAAATCGGCGCAGCCAAATGCCAGGAATACCGCGGAACTGGCTTTGCCAGGCCGCCGGTATCGCCCCCCTTGAGGGGGGAGGCACCGCAGGTGCATCGGGGGGGGGTTCATGGCCTTAGCGTTCGTCGAACGAGAGCACCACGCGCTCGGTCAGCGGGTGGGCCTGGCAGGTCAGCACGAAGCCGGCCGCGAGCTCGTTCTTGTCGAGCGCGAAGTTTCGCTCCATCCGGACCTTGCCTTCCAGGACCTTGGCGCGGCAGGTGCCGCAGACACCCGAGGTGCACGAGAAAGGCACCTCCATGCCGGCCGCGGAGGCGCAGTCGAGGATGCTGGGCTGGTCCTTGCGGAACTCGATCTCGCGCTGCAGGCCGTCGCGCACGATGACGATCTTCGCCAGCTCGGCATCGCCGGGCCTGGCCTCGTGGATCACCGCGCCGACCGGCGCGCCCTCGGGCGCGGCGACGCCGAAGCGCTCGATGTGGATGCGTTCCTCGGGCACGCCGGCGGCCAGCAGCGCGGCCTCGGCCTCGTCGTTCATCTGGAACGGGCCGCAGATGTAGGCATGGTCGATGCTGCCCGCCGGCACCACGCTGGACAGGAACTCGCCGAGCTTGGCGCGGTCCATGCGGCCCATGTGGAGCGGCGCGTCGGTGGGCTCGCCCGAGAACACGTGGTGCAGCACCAGCCGCGTCATGTAGCGGTTCTTGAGGTCCTCGAGCTCTTCCTTGAACATCGTGGACTGCAGCTTGCGGTTGCCGTAGATCAGCGTGAAACGCGACTGCGGCTCGCGCGCCAGCACGGTCTTCATGATCGACAGGATCGGCGTGATGCCGCTGCCGCCGACGATGCCCACGTGCTGGCGCTTCGCCGCCGGCTCGATCGGCACGAAGAAGCGGCCCTGCGGCGCCATCACGTTGATGGTGTCGCCCGGCTGCAGCTTCTCGTTGATCCAGTTCGAGAAGGTGCCGCCCTTGACCTTGCGCACGCCCACGCGCAGCTCGCCGTCGTCGACGCCGGCGCAGATCGAGTACGAGCGGCGCAGGTCCTGCCCCTCGATGTCCTTGCGCAGCGTGAGGTACTGGCCCTGGGTGAAGCCGAAGGCCTCGCGCAACTCGGTCGGGACGTCGAAGGAGACGATGACGGCTTCGTCGGTGTCGGGCTCGACGGCTCTGACACGAAGCGGGTGGAAGATGACGCTCATGGGGATGTCTTTTTCAGATCGGCTTGAAGTGCTCGAAAGGTTCTCGGCAACTGACACAGCGGTACATCGCCTTGCAGGCGGTCGAGCCGAAGGCCGACAGCCGCTCCGTGTTGCTGCTGCCGCAGCGCGGGCAGGCGATCGCATCGACCCTGCGGCCGAAGAAGCGGATCGGCACCGTGCCGTCGGGCGACGCCGGTCCGGGCGGCGCGATGCCGTAGTCGGTCAGCTTGCGCCTGCCCTCGGCGCTGATCCAGTCGGTGGTCCAGGCCGGCGCACGCTGCAGCGTGACGTAGGCCGGGCCGAGGCCGGCCTTGTCGATCGCCGCCAGCACGTCGTGCTCGATCACCTCGGTCGCCGGGCAACCGGAGTAGGTCGGCGTCAGCACGACCTCGAGCGCAGCGTCGTGCTCGATCACGTCGCGCACGATGCCCAGGTCCCGCACCGACAGCGCCGGCACCTCGGGGTCGAGCACGGTGTCCAGCACGTCCCACGCCTGCGCGCAGCGGGTGTCGGCGGCGACGGGCGCAGTCACCAGACGCCTCCCGGGAAGCTGCGCTGCAGGTGCTGCATCTCGGCCAGGATGTAGCCCATGTGCTCGCTGTGCACGCCGCGCTTGCCGGTGCTGCGGAAGGCGGCCTCCTTGGGTTCGGCCAATGCCGCTTCGCCGAGGATCGTGCGCATCTCGGCCAGCCAGGGCGCCTGCAGTTCCGACCAGCGCGGCCCCAGCCCTTCGGCGGCCGCGGCTTCGTCGACCGCGTCCGACTCGAACATCTCGGGCACGTAGAGCCAGAGGTCGCCGAGCGCGCGCTCGATGCGCCGGCGCGACTCCTCGGTGCCGTCGCCCAGGCGCACCACCCAGTCGGCCGCATGCTGCTGGTGGTAGCGCGCCTCCTTGACCGCCTTGCCGGCGATGCCCGCGAGTTCGGCATCGGCGGAGTCGCGCAGCCGCTCCCAGAGCAGCTTCATCAGCGTCGCGACCATCGCGTTGCGCAGCACCGTGAAGGCGAAGTCGCCGCGCGGCAGCTCGACCAGCGTGAGGTTGCGGTAGTCCTTCTCGTCGCGCAGGAAGGCCAGCTGGTCCTCATCGTGGCCCTGTCCCTCGATGCGGCCCGCGTGCGTCAGCACGGCGCGGGCCTGGCCGATCAGGTCGAGCGCCATGTTCGACATGGCGATGTCTTCCTCGAGGATCGGCGCGTGGCCGGACCACTCGGAGATCCGCTGGCCGAGGATCAGGCAGGTGTCGCCGAGGCGCAGCAGGTACTGCACGGCGGGCGTGGATTCGATGGCGATGGAGGCTTGCATGGTCAGGCGTTCACATGTGGTCCACGGAACCGGGCAGCTTGTAGAAGGTCGGGTGGCGGTAGACCTTGTCTTCCATCGGGTCGAAGTACATGTCCTTGTCGGCCGGGTCGCTGGCGACGATCTGGTCGGAGCGTACCACCCAGACGCTGGTGCCTTCCTGGCGCCGGGTGTAGACGTCGCGCGCCATCTGGATCGCCATCTTGGGGTCGGCCGCGTGCAGGCTGCCGCAGTGCTTGTGGTCGAGGCCCGAGCGGCTGCGCACGAAGACCTCCCAGAGGGGCCATTCGGCGGCGGTGGCGGGTGCGGGATTCGTCATGGGGTCGTTCCTTGATTCGATTCGGTGGGCGATGCGCCTCAGGCGGCGATCGGCGTCGGCTCGGCGCGCTTGGCGGCATGGGCCAGCGCGGCGTCGCGCACCCAGGCGCCGTCTTCCCAGGCCTTGACGCGGGCGCCCAGGCGCTCGCGGTTGCAAGGGCCGTCGCCGGCGATGACGCGCCAGAACTCGCTCCAGTCGATCGGTCCGTGGTCGTGGTGCTGGCGCTCCTCGTTCCACTTCAGGTCGGGGTCGGGCAGCGTCACGCCGAGCACCTTGGCCTGCTCGATCGCGGCGTCGATGAACTTGGCGCGCAGGTCGTCGTTGGTGAAGCGCTTGATGCCCCAGCGCATCGACTGCGCCGAGTTCGGCGACTGGTCGTCGGGCGGGCCGAACATCATGATCGAGGGCCACCACCAGCGATTGACCGCGTCCTGCACCATCGCCTTCTGTGCCTCAGTGCCCTGCTGCATCATCGTCAGCAGCGCCTCGAAGCCCTGGCGCTGGTGGAAGCTCTCCTCGCGGCAGATGCGGATCATGGCGCGCGCATAGGGCGCGTACGAGCAGCGGCAGATCGGCACCTGGTTCATGATCGCGGCGCCGTCGACCAGCCAGCCGATGGTGCCCATGTCGGCCCAGGTCAGCGTGGGGTAGTTGAAGATCGAGCTGTACTTGGCGCGGCCCGAGTGCAGCGCGTCGACCATCTGGTCGCGCGAGGTCCCGAGCGTCTCGGCGGCCGAGTACAGGTAAAGCCCGTGGCCGGCCTCGTCCTGCACCTTGGCCAGCAGGATCGCCTTGCGCTTGAGCGTGGGCGCGCGCGTGATCCAGTTGCCCTCGGGCAGCATGCCGACGATCTCGGAATGCGCGTGCTGGCTGATCTGGCGCACCAGGGTCTTGCGGTAGTGCTCGGGCATCCAGTCCTTGGCCTCGATGAAGCCGCCTTCGTCGATGCGGGCGTCGAAGCGCTGCTCGAGCTGCATCTCGTCGGCCGAGCGCACCGCCTTGCGGCCGTCGTCTTCCTTGCCGGCCGTGTCCATCGCTTGCGTGTACATGGGGTCTGTCCTTTCAGCCGCGGGGGCTTATCTGGGTCGGGAATCGACCACGCGCTTCGCCTTGCCGGTGAGCGTGCGTTCGATCGAATCGGGGGCCAGCACTTCCACCTGGGTGGAGATGCCGACCAGGGTCTTGATGCGCTGCTGCAGCCAGGCCGTGATCTCGCGGCGCTCGGCGGCATCGGTGGTCGACATCGCCAGCGGCTGCAGCTCGCACGTCACCTGCACGGTGTCGAGCAGGCCGTCGCGGCTGACGCTGATGAGGTACTGGCCCGAGAGCTTGGCGTGCTGCAGCACGATCTCCTCGATCTGCGTCGGGAACACGTTGACGCCGCGGATGATCAGCATGTCGTCGGAGCGGCCGACGATCTTGCCCATGCGGCGGAACGAGCGCGCGGTCGGCGGCAGGAGGCGCGTGAGGTCCCTCGTGCGATAGCGGATGATCGGCAGCGCTTCCTTGGTGAGCGAGGTGAAGACCAGCTCGCCCTCCGAACCGTCGGGCAGCACTTCGCCGGTCTCGGGGTCGACGATCTCGGGATAGAAATGGTCTTCCCAGATCACCGGGCCGTCCTTGGTCTCGATGCATTCGCTGGCCACGCCCGGGCCCATCACTTCGGACAGGCCGTAGATGTCGACCGCGTCGATGCCGGCCTTGCCCTCGATCTCGTGCCGCATCGCTTCGGTCCAGGGCTCGGCGCCGAAGATGCCGACCGTGAGCGAGCTCTCGCGCGGATCCATGCCCTGGCGCACGAACTCCTCGATGATCACCTGCATGTAGCTCGGCGTGACCATGATGATGTCGGGCTTGAAGTCGCGAATCAGCTGCACCTGCTTCTCGGTCTGGCCGCCCGACATCGGGATCACGGTGCAACCGGCGCGCTCGGCGCCATAGTGGGCGCCGAGGCCGCCGGTGAACAGGCCGTAGCCATAGGCCACGTGCACGATGTCGCCGCGCCGGCCGCCGGCGGCGCGGATCGAGCGCGCCACCAGGTCGGCCCAGTGGTCGATGTCCTGCCGGGTGTAGCCCACCACCGTCGGCTTGCCGGTGGTGCCGGAGGACGCATGGATGCGCGCCACCTGCTGGCGCGGCACCGCGAACATGCCGAAGGGGTAGTTGTCGCGCAGGTCCTTCTTGGCCGTGAACGGGAACTTCGCCAGGTCGCTCAGTTGCTTGAGGTCGGTCGGGTGCACGCCCTTGGCGTCGAAGGCCTGGCGGTAGTGCGGCACGTGGTCGTAGGCGTGCTGCAGGGTCCAGCGCAGGCGCTGCAGCTGCAGGGCCTCGATCTG
Organism: Variovorax sp. M-6; assembly: GCF_052114385.1. Lineage (NCBI taxonomy): Bacteria > Pseudomonadati > Pseudomonadota > Betaproteobacteria > Burkholderiales > Comamonadaceae > Variovorax > Variovorax sp. M-6. The sequence goes on from NZ_JBFREQ010000025.1 coordinate 64,546, forward strand.
GTCGCGGCTGGCGGTCTCGATGGCGTCCAGGTCGCCGGGTGCGGGTTGCTTGACGGGCATTCGTGTCTCCTCGGGCAGTTCAGTCAGTGGAGGACTCAGTCAGCGACCGCCGGCTTGCCCTTGATGGTGTAGGAGCGGCCGCGGAACATCGCGATGCGCTCGCCGCGCTGGTTGGTGATCTCGCTGTCGTAGACGCCGGTCCGGCCGGCCTTCGACATCTCGACGCTGCGCGCCGTGAGCAGGTCGCCTTCGCGCGCCGGCGCCACCAGGTCGATCGAGAAGCCCGAGGCCACGGTGAGCTCGTTGTAGGAATTGCAGGCGTAGGCGAAGGCGGTGTCGGCCAGCGCCGCGAGGAAGCCGCCATGGCAGGTGGCATGGCCGTTGAGCATGTGGCCGCGCACGGTCATCGTGACCGTGGCCTGGCCCGGGGCGACCTCGGTCACGTCCATGCCCAGGCCCTGGACCGCGCGGTCGTTGGCGTACATGCGCTCGCGCACGAGCTCGGCGGTTTCCTGGGGCGTCGGTTCGGTGGCAATGTTCGACATGTGGTTTCTGTTCAGCGATCGGTGAAGAGGGGAGCGCGCTTGGCGCCGAAGGCAGCGACGCCTTCGAGGTAGTCGTGCGCGCTGCCGAGCTGCGCCTGCACCCGGGCTTCGGCGTCGAGGGCTTGATCGAGCGTGAGATGCTGCGCGCCGTCGATCGCGGCACGCGTCGCGGCCAGCGCCTTCACGGGCATCGCAGCCAGGCGCTGCGCGAGCTTCGAGGTCTCGTCGGCCAGCGCCGCGTCCTCGACGCACTTCCAGATCAGGCCGATGCGTTCGGCCTCGGCCGCGGGCAGCTTGTCGCCCAGCATCGCCAGGCCCAGCGCGCGCGCGCGGCCCACGATGCGCGGCAGCAGCCAGGTGCCGCCGGTGTCGGGCACGAGGCCGATCTTGGCGAAGGCCTGGATGAAGCTGGCCGATTGCCCGGCCAGCACGAAGTCGCAATTCAGCGCCAGGTTGGCGCCCGCGCCGGCCGCCACGCCGTTGACCGCGGCGATCACCGGCACCGGCATCGAGCGCAGCCGCTGCACCAGTGGCTTGTAGAGCAGTTCGATCGTGCGGCCCAGGTCCTTGGGCGGCTCGCCGGGCGCCGAGGGCGCGACCATCGGATCGGCCAGGTCCTGCCCGGCACAGAAGCCGCGGCCGGCGCCCGTGAGCACCACACAGCGCACCTCGGCGTTCGCCGCGGCGGCGTCGAGCGCCTCGCGCAGCGCCTGGTGCATGGCTTCGGTGAAGCTGTTGAGGGCGGCGGGCCGGTTCAGCGTCAGCGTCAGGACCGGGCCCTGCTGCGCGGCAAGCACGAGTGAATCGGACAAGCTGTGTCTCCAGTCTTGAGTCTTGGCGTGGGGTCTTGACCGGCGTCAAAGCAACGTTGACTGACCGGTCGGTTAATCATAGGATTGCCCGACGCTTGATGCAAGTCAAAACCGTCAAGGGATAACCCTTAGTCCACGTTTCCATCCAAACCCACGGAGATCGCCTTGCCTTGTTATTCCATTGAAGGGGTGGTGCCGGTCGTCGACCCGAGCGCCTACGTGCACCCGACCGCGGTGCTGATCGGCGACGTGATCGTCGGGCCGGACTGCTATGTCGGGCCGTGTGCCGTGCTGCGCGGCGACTTCGGCCGCATCGTGCTCGAACGCGGCTCGAACGTGCAGGACACCTGCGTGCTGCACGGTTTCCCGGCCCAGGACACGGTGGTCGGGGAGAACGGCCACATCGGCCACGGCGCCGTGCTGCACAGCTGCGTGGTGCGGCGCGATGCGCTGGTGGGGATGAACGCGGTGGTGATGGACGAGGCCGAGATCGGCGAGGCGGCCATCGTCGCGGCCTGCGCCTTCGTGCCGGCCGGAAGGAAGATCCCGCCGCGCTCGCTCGCCGCCGGCATGCCCGCCAAGGTGCTGCGCGAGCTCAGCGACCAGGAAGTGGCCTGGAAGCTCGAGGGCACGCGCACCTACCAGGCGCTCACGCTGCGCAGCCTGGCGAGCATGCAGGAAGTCACGGCGCTGGCCGAAGTCGAGGCCGACCGGCCGCGGCTCGACGCGCCTGACGTGCGTCCGCTGATCGCCACCAAGCGAAGCTGATCAGGGCTTGCGCGTCAGGTCGCGCTCGCTCTCCACCGCGAAATAGAACCATTCGGTGCCCGGCAGCGCCTCGGCGTTCGGGAACACGAGGAAGCCGTCGCGCTCGGCGCCCAGCAGGCTGCCGTCCGCGCGCACGCCGATGGGTTCGCCGCGCGCCACCGGATCGAAGGTGGCCCACTCGCGAACGAAGCGGTCGTCCGCATGCAGCCGGTCGGTCACGCTGACGAGACGCAGGAGCGACGGCCGCGAAGGCGGCGGCCGCTGCGGGTCGGGGGCGATCATGCCCAGCAGCCGCAGCGTGGAGAGGATCGCCGCATGCGCCACCTCGGGCGCGGCGGGGTCCTCGTGCTGTCCGCATTCGAGCGTGACGCCGTAGCCGCCGCGGCTGCGCATGTATTCGTTGGTGCCCCAGCCGAAGGCCAGCGCCGCGTCGTCGGCCGGCCGCCCGCCGGCGCGCTGGGCGAGCCCGGCGGCATAGATGTCGAGCCAGCCCTCGACCACGCGCGGCGTGCCCAGGTGCAGCGCGAGCTGCCCTTCCTCGAAGGCGCGCGAGAACGGCTCGAGCGGGCCCTGGTTGTCGCGCGGCCCGATCATCGCGAAGGCCTCGCCCTCGCTCTGGAAGGAATGCAGGTCGAGCAGCACCTCGTGGCGATCGAGCAGCGGGCACAGCAGGTCGGTGATGCGGGCCTCGTAGTCGGCCGGCTCGGCGCCCGGCGCGGTCGGCCGGAACAGGCGGTTGAGGTTGCGCTCGCCTTCGCGGCGCAGCCGCCGCCGCGCCAGCGGATTGGCGACCGGCACCATGGTGAGCTGGCCGCGCAGCAGCGCGAGCGAACCGGCGTCCAGCTCGGCCGCGATGCGCTCGATGCCGGCGGTGCCGCAGGTCTCGTTGCCGTGCACGCCGCCCAGCACCATCAGCCGCGGCCCGGGCTGCAGGCTCGCGTAGCCGTGGATGCGGAGGAAGTCGGGAGACGCTGTCATTTCGCCGGCCATCCTACAGCCAGGGCAGGGCCGGACCTGCCGGGCCTGCAGCGACCCGCTCAGGCCTTCACGGTGGTGGCCAGTTGCTCGCGCATCGCCGTCACCACGCTCGCGTAGTCCTTGGCGTTGAAGATCGCGCTGCCGGCCACGAAGGTGTCGGCGCCGGCGCTCGCGACCCGCGCGATGTTGTCGACCTTGATGCCGCCGTCGACCTCGAGGCGGATGTCGCGGCCGGTCTCGTCGATGCGCTTGCGCGCGAGTTCGATCTTGCGCAGCGCCGAATCGATGAAGCTCTGGCCGCCGAAGCCCGGGTTCACGCTCATGATCAGGATCAGGTCGATGTCGTCGATCACCCAGTCCAGCGCCTCCAGGCCCAGGGCCGGGTTGAACACCAGCCCGGCCTTGCAGCCGGCCGCCTTGATGGCCTGGATGCTGCGGTGCATGTGCGGCGAGGCATCGGGATGGAAGCTGATGTAGTCGGCGCCGGCCTGCGCGAAGGCCGCGGCCAGCGCATCGACCGGCTCGACCATCAGGTGGACGTCGATCGGCACCGGGCGGCCGTCGGGCGTCCTGGCATGCGGCTTGAGGGCCTGGCACACCATCGGGCCGAAGGTCAGGTTCGGCACGTAGTGGTTGTCCATCACGTCGAAATGGATCCAGTCGGCACCGGCGGCGATCACGTCGCGCACTTCGTCGCCGAGGCGTGCGAAGTCGGCCGAGAGGATGGAAGGGGCGATTCGGAAGGGGCTGCTCATGGGCTCGGATTGTCGCAGCAGCGCCGACGGCGCGTGGGGGCGATGTACCATCGTCGCGATGTCCAGCCTTCCGATCAGCGTGCAGGTCGAGCCTCGCTACCTGCCAGACCAGTCCTCGCCCGAGGACCGCGTCCATACCTTCGCCTACGCCGTCACGGTGACCAACCACGGCAAGGTGCCGACGCAATTGATCGCGCGCCACTGGGTCTTCGCCGACGCCTCCGGCCACACGCAGGAGGTCGACGGCCTCGGCGTCATCGGCCAGCAGCCCCTGCTGGCACCAGGGGAATCCTTTCGCTACACCAGCGGCTGCCGGCTGCAGGCGCCCAGCGGTACCATGCACGGCAGCTTTTTCTTCGTGACCGAGCGCGGTGAGCGCTTCGACGTGCCGATCCCCACGCTGGTGCTGGAAGCCGACGCGGGAGACATGCCCTCCTCGCGCGTGCTGCACTGAGCACGCTGATCTTTTTCGAACCATGAACGCCGTGCGCGCTCTGGATGTTCCGCGGGGGCGCTGCCCCCACAAGCTGAATCGATGACGTCATTCCTTCCCAACGATCTGCTGGGCTTCTGGTCGGAGTGGGTGCGGCCCTCGGCCGGCCTGCCGACCGTGCTGTGGTCGCTGCTGCTGGCGACCGCCGCCGCCGCCGGCCACCTGGTGCAGCGCTACATGGGCCTGCCCAAGGTGGTCGGCTATTCCATCGTCGGCACCGTGGTCGGCTTCGCCGGCTTCGAAGGCGCGATCTGGCCGCTGCAGGGCATCAGCCTGTTCCTGCTCGAGCTCGGCGTGGCGATCGTGCTGTTCGAGGCCGGCGGCCGGTTGCCGCTGCGCTGGTTCCGCCACAACCCGATGGTGCTGGTGCAGAGCCTGCTCGAGGCCACGCTGACCTACTTCGGCGTGTTCTGGGCGCTGCACTGGCTCGGCATCCCGGACCCGGTGGCGAACCCGATCGCGCTGATGGCGATCGTCGCCTCGCCGGCGGTGCTGAGCCGGGTGGTGATGGACACCCGGGCCTCGGGCCCGGTGACCGAGCGCGCCATGACGCTGGCGACGCTCAACACCTTCTACGCCCTCGCGCTCGGCTATGCCCAGGCCGGCCTGATCGAACACGCGCCCACCGGGCTGCTGCAGAAGCTCAATCCGGTGGGCGTGGTGCTGGGGCTCTCGTTCGTGGTCGGCGCGCTGATGGCGCTGTCGCTGCGCTCGGCGCTGCGCGTCATGAGCCCGGCCAGCGAGAACACCTCGATCCTGCTCCTGGCCATCATCGCCGCCGGCGCCGCGCTGGCCGCGCATTTCGGCGGCTCGGCGCCGCTCGCGGCCCTGATCGGCGGCGTGCTGCTGAAGGCGCTGAACCCCAAGCCCTGGGCCTGGCCGCGCCAGCTCGGCACCGCGGCCTCGCTGCTCACGATGCTGATGTTCGTGCTGGTCTCGATCGTCGCCGCCCAGGCCGACTGGAGCCTGCCGGTGGCCAGCGTGGTGCTGAGCGTGATCGGCGTGCGCGCCTTCGCCAAGATCGCCGGGGTGGCAATCGCCAACCCGGGCAGCGGCGCCAGCTGGAAGCAGGCCTTCTGGGTCGGCTGCGCGATGTCGCCGCTGTCGTCGATCGCGCTGCTGATCACCTCCGCCTTCGTCACCGCCTCGCCGCTGCTGGGCGCGATGATCACGCAGATCGCCCTGCCGACGATCCTGCTGATGGAGGTGCTCGGCGCAGTGCTCGCCACCATCGCCATCCACGGCGCCGGCGAAAGTTCCAAACCCTGGACGCCGGAGGTCTTCGGCACGGTGGAGGACACACAACGATGAGCGCAGCGCCGGACCGCCACAAGCAGCCTCGCACGATCGATCCGCGGACCGGGGCGCCCGCCAACACGCCCGCCAGCCGGGTGGTCCCGCTCGAGCCCTTCAACAAGTCGGTGGCGCTGTCGCTCGGCGTCGAGCTCGAGCTGCAGCTCGTCAACACCCACGACTACGACCTCGCCCCCTATGCCGAGGACATGCTGCGGCTGATGGCGAAGTCGCCGACGCCGCTGCCGGGCAGCGTGGTCCCCGAGATGACCTCGAGCATGATCGAGATCTCCACCGACGTCTGCCACTCGGCGCTCGACGTGATCGCCCAACTGACGCCGATCCGCGACGCGCTGGTACGCAACGCCGACAAGCTCAACATCGCGGTGGTCGGCGGCGGCACCCACGCCTTCCAGCAGTGGCACGAGCGGCGCATCTACGACAAGCCGCGCTTTCGCGAGCTGTCGGAGCTCTACGGCTACCTGTCGAAGCAGTTCACGATCTTCGGCCAGCACGTGCACATCGGCTGCCCCGATGCCGACTCGGCGCTGCTGATGCTGCACCGCATGTCGCGCTACATCCCGCACTTCATCGCGCTGTCGGCGTCGTCGCCCTTCGTGCAGGGGCAGGACACGCAGTTCGACTCGGCGCGGCTCAATTCGGTGTTCGCATTCCCGCTGTCGGGCCGGGCGCCCTTCACCCTCAGCTGGCGCGAGTTCGAGAACTACTTCATGCGCATGACCCGCACCGGCGTGGTCCGCAGCATGAAGGACTTCTACTGGGACATCCGGCCCAAGCCCGAATTCGGCACCATCGAGATCCGGGTCTTCGACACGCCGCTCACCGTCGAGCGCGCCGCCGCGCTGGCCGGCTACGTGCAGTCGCTGGCGGCCTGGTTCCTGCAGGAGCAGCCCTTCACGCCGACCGAGGACGACTACCTGGTCTACACCTACAACCGCTTCCAGGCCTGCCGCTTCGGGCTCGACGCGCTGTATGTCGACCCGGCCAGCGGCGAGCACATGCCGCTGCGCGACCACATCCTGATGACCATGACCCAGCTCGAATGGCACAGCGAGGCGCTCAACGCCACGCAGGCGCTCGGCGAGCTGCGCACCAGCGTGGAAGCCAACCGCAACGACGCGCGCTGGCTGCGCGAGCGCCAAGGCAAGGAGCGGCTGCTGGCGGAGGTGGTGCGGCAGGCGGCGCTGCGCTTCAGAAGCTCGGCCGTGTGAACTCCGAATGACCAGCGAATTCGACCTGATCGCGCGCTACTTCACGCGCCCCGCGCAACGCTCGCCGCTGGGCGTGGGCGACGACTGCGCGCTGCTCGCGCCGGCACCGGGCATGCAGCTCGCCGTGTCCTGCGACATGCTGGTCGAAGGGCGGCACTTTCTTTCGACGGTCGAGCCGGCGCGGCTTGGCCACAAGGCGCTGGCGGTCAACCTCAGCGACCTCGCAGCCTGCGGCGCGAAGCCGCTGGCCTTCACGCTGGCGCTGTCATTGCCCTCGGTCGACGAAGCCTGGCTCGAAGGCTTTTCGCGCGGCCTGTTCGCGCTGGCCGACGCGCACGGCTGCGAGCTGGTCGGCGGCGACACCACGCGTGGGCCGCTCAACCTGTGCATCACGGTGTTCGGCGAGGTGCCGGCCGGTGCGGCGCTGTTGCGCTCGGGCGCCCAGGCGGGCGACGACATCTGGGTCAGCGGCACGCTCGGCGATGCGCGGCTCGCGCTCGAGGTGTTCCGCGGCACGCTGGCGCTGCCGGCCGAGCTGTTCGAACTGGCGCGCGGCCGCATGGAGCAGCCGACGCCGCGGGTCGCGCTGGGCCAGGCGCTGCGCGGCATCGCTTCGGCGGCGGTCGACGTGAGCGACGGGCTGGTCGGCGACCTCGGCCATGTGCTGCGCGCGAGCGGCGTCGGGGCGCGGATCGACGCCGACGCGGCGGCCGGCCTGCTGGCGCTGGACGCCCACCCGCAAGCCGCGGGGGCCGGCCTCGGCCGGGACGCCCGGCACGCCTGCACGCTGGCGGGCGGCGACGACTACGAGCTCGCCTTCACCGCACCCGCTTCGGCGCGCGCCGCGGTCGAGCAGGCGGCCCGCGCGAGCGCGACGCCGGTCTCGCGCATCGGCGTCATCGAGACCGGGGCGGGGCTGCGCCTGGTCGATGCGCAAGGCGCCGCCGTGACGCAGCGCTTCGCGTCCTTCGACCACTTCGCCTGAACGGGCTCAGGCCCGCCGCCTGCGCTCCACCGGCACCGCCTCCAGCACCGCGAACGCCGAATCGATCTCGAGGTCGTTCAGCACGCAGGTCAGTCCGCGGTAGAGCTGGTCCGGCGACACCGGCTTGTGCAGCAGCGGCACGCCGCTGGCACGGGCCTCGCGCAGCCGTTGCGGTGCGGTGTCGCCGGTGATCAGGAGCGCGGGCAGGCGCTCGCCGAACTCGGCCCGCAGCGTGGTGATCGCCTCGGCGCCGGTGCGCAGTTCGCGCAGGCGATAGTCGCTGATGACCAGCCCCGGCGGGTTCGCGCGCGCCAGCGCCAGGGCCTCCTCGATCGAGTCGGCGACATCGCATTCGCAGCCCCAGGCGCGCAACAGCTGTCGCATGCCGGCGCGCACCGCCTCGTCGTCATCGATCACCAGCACCCGGACATCGAAGACGCGGGCATGGCCCGCTGGCACCTCCAGGCGGCCGCTCGCCACGCCCACCTGAGCGAGCGGGAGCGCCAGGCGGAAAACGCTGCCGCGCTGCGGCTCGGACACCAGCGACAGCGTGTGACCCAAGGCGCGCGCCAGGCCTTGCGCGATGGCCAGGCCCAGCCCCAGGCCCTTGCGCCGGTCGCGCTCGGCGTTGCCGAGCTGATGGAACTCGCGAAAGATCTCGCGATGCTGGGTCGGCTCGATGCCGATGCCGGTGTCCCAGACCTCGATCAGCAGCTCGTTGCCGCGCCGGCGGCTGGCGACCAGCACCCCGCCGCTGTCGGTGTAGCGGATCGCGTTCGACACCAGGTTGCGCAGGATCAGCGCCACCAGCGCCGGGTCCGAGCGCACCGCCGCATGGGTCTCGCGCGAGCGGTAGACGATGCCCTTGGCGTCGGCCTGCGGCGCCAGTTCGTTCTCGATCCGGTTGAGCAGCGGCTGCAGCTGGAAGTCCTGCATCTGCGGCTCGACCACGCCCGCCTCGATGCGCGAGAAATCGAGCAGGGTGTCGAGCATCTCGGCCGAGGCCTGCCAGGTGGCGCGGGCGTTGGCCAGCGCGTCGTACTGGGCAGCCGACAGCTTGCTGCGGGCGAGCACCTCGAGGAACAGGCCCTGCGCGTGGATCGGCTGGCGCAGGTCGTGGCTGGCGGCAGCGAGGAACTTGGACTTGGCCAGGTTGGCCTGGTCGGCCTTCAGCTGCGCCGCCTGCGCATGGCCGGTCTCCACCTGCAGCCGTTCGATCAGCTCGAGGTTCTCGAAGCGCAAGTCGATCGCCGCGCGCGCCGCCCTGGCGCTGTTGCGCGCCTGGCCGAGCAGCGTGGCGACGTAGAGCACGGCGCCCACGCCCAGCGCGTTGTAGGCCGGGTCGCCCAGCAGCACCAGCTTGGCGGCCACCACGGCCATCTCGACCGTGCCGAACACGACGAACACCGGCAGCACCGGCGACAGCGAGGACATCGAACTGCCGGCGACGCCCGCCAGCACCGCGATCACGAGGATGCTGCCGGTGACCGAGGTGGTGCCCAGCGCCACCCACGCCAGCGCGCCCCACGCGGCGGCGTCGATGAAGTTGAGCACCATCTGCCGCCAAACCAGGTGGCGCGCACGCTCGAACGAGATCTCGGAGGCCAGCGTGCGGCGGGCATCGCGGGCGCAGTACAGCTTGATCAGGATCAGCGCGCCGGCCCAGAGCCGCAGCGCCAGCGCATTGCTGTCGTTGGAAAGCACCCAGACCAGCAGCAGCGCGATCAGGATCGTCGGGACGACCGAACTGCCGACATTGCCGAGCTGCAGCCTCAGCTGCTCGACCAGCGTGCGCCCATCGGCCAGGCGCAGGAATCTGGACATCAGGCGACCAGCCCCCTGCGGCGCGCCGCGAAGCCCGCCTCCGAACGGCTCGACACCTGCAGGGCGGCAAGCACCGCCTGCACGTGTCCGCGCACCGTGTTCTCCGACAGCCCGAGGCGGCGTCCGATGACCTTGTTCGGCAGGCCCTGGCACAGCAGGTCCAGCACCTCGCACTGGCGTGGCGTCAGCAGCTGGGGCGACCCGCTGCCCGCCGGCGCCGGCGTGGCGGCACTGGCCGGCTCGCCGCGCCGCAGTTGTTCGATCACCGTCAGGATGCTGTCGGCGGTGCCGGCCTTCGAGACGAAGGCTGCCGCGCCGCGCTCCAGCGCCATGCGCACGTTGTGCGGGCCGGCATCGGAGGACAGGATGACCACCGCGGCCTGCGGCCACTTGCGCTTCACGAGCGCGATGCCCTCGAGGCCGTTGAGCCCTTGAAGCTGGATGTCGAGCAGCACCAGCGCGGGTTCGTCCATCGTTGAGCGCAGCCCCTCTTCGAGCGAGCTCGCCTCGGCCACCTCCAGGTCGGGAATGCCGGACGCGAGCACCATGCGGAGTCCGCAACGGAACAACGCGTGGTCGTCGATGAGAAGAATTCTGGCGGGCAGCATGACGCGAGGATTCTGCGCGAAGTCGAACCGGTCCAAATGGACTATTTACCCACGGCCGCCTTGCCGCGACGATTCAAGCGTTAAAGCTATCCGTTGACGAACCACTTGCCCGCGCCTCGCCGAATGAAGCCCTTGATCGACATCCAACGCATCGGACCGGATGCCTATTGCCACCGCATCAGCGCCCAGGGTGGCGCGACGCAGGAGGCGAGCCGCACCTTCGTCGCGCTGGAGCATTGCCTGCGCGACGCGGGCGAATCGCTGGGCCGCTATTTCGCGCAGGTGGAACTCAAGTTCGATGGCCTGTTCCTGGGCGCCTGCGCCGTCGATGCGCTGCGCAACACCCCCCAGGCCGTGGCACGCCGCATCTCACAGCATTACCAGCCGGCCTGAGCCTCCGATCGCCTTTCCGGCTCAATGCCGCGCGGCGAGAAAACGCTGCGCCAGCACGGCCGCCAGTGCAGGCGCCAGCGCAAAGCTGGCGAACAGCCACGTGGCCGCCGATTGCGCGCCCGCCGCGCCGCCGGGGTCGGTCAGTCCGGCCGCATTCGCCACCAGGCCGGCCACCGCGGCGCCGATCGCCATGCCGTAGAGCTGCACGGTCGTGATCGAGGCCGACGCCAGGTTTTCCTCGCCGGGCCGCGCCAGCGTCAGCACGCGGGTGAGCAGATGCGGCCACCCCATGCCCACGCCAAAGCCGGTGCAGGCCAGCGCGAGACCGATGCCAAGCGTCTGCAGCGCCGGCGCGAAGCGCACCACGGGCACGAGCAGCAGCAGCCCGAGCAGGCCGAGCGTGCTGACCACCGGGCCGAGGCGCAGCATGCGGTCGGCGCGCGGCCCTGTTCGGCCCGCGGACAGCAGCGAGGCGGCGCTCCAGCCGCCCGCCATCGCGGCCGTGAGATAGCCCGCGGCCAGCGGCGAATGGCCGTGCAGCGTCTGCAGGAAGTAGGGCACGAAGATCTCCGTGTCGGTGCCGATCAGGAGCAGCGCGACGCAGGCATAGATGGCACCGAACGCCGTGAAGGGCGCATAGGCGCCGGTGGGCAGCAGCCGGACCGTCGCCCGCCGGTCGACGCGCGCCAGCACGACGCCCAGCCCGAGGCCGAAGAGCACCATGCCGATCTGGCCGGGCAGCGTGTCGAACAGGCTCGCCGTCGCCACGCACAGGGCCGAGGCGATCAGCAGCAGGATCTGGCCGATCGGCAAGGCGGCGCGCGGCGCATCCCGTTCGGCCGCACCGGCACGCGGCGGCAATTGCACGCTGACGATCAGGGCCTGGACCAGCGCGACCGGCAGCAGGGCCCAGAAGGCCCAGCGCCAGTGGCCCAGCTGCGCGAAGACGCCGCCGACCGCGGGACCGCACAGGGTCGCGACGCCCCACATGCCCGAGACCAGCGCGACCGCGCGCGGCCACAGGGCGGCCTCGAACATGAAGCGGATCAACGCGTAGCTCAACGCCGCCAGCACGCCGCCGCCCAGTCCCTGCACGGTGCGTCCGGCCAGCATCCAGGCCATGCCCGGGGCCGTCGCGCATCCGATGCTGCCCAGCACGAAGACCGCCAGCGCCGCCAGGTAGGTGCGGCGCGGCCCCAGTTCCTGGAGCAGGCGCACCGACAGCGATGCGCCGAGGATCGACGCCGCCACGAACAGCGTGGTGTTCCAGGCATACCAGGCGACGCCGCCGATGTCCTGCACGACCGAAGGCAGCACCGTGGTCACGATGTGCACGTTGATCGCATGCAATGCGACCCCGCCGGTGACGGCGACGGCTCGCCAGGCGTTGCGCCCCGAGAACAATTCGCCCCATGAAGCGGTGCGGGTCGGAACGGCAGCGGTAGAAAGCGAGGTCATGCGGGGACGGGGCTGCCGGGCAGGCAAATTATCAAAGAACTTACTTGCATATTAACAGTCACTCGCAATTAGACAAGTAAAATCCTGCATAACATGACACCCAGTTCCACCGCCGACCGCATCCTGCTGCTGCTGAAGAGTCGCGGCCCGACGTCGACGGCCGCGCTGGCCGCCGCGCTGCAGACCACGACCGAGGCGGTGCGGCAGCAGGTGCACAAGCTGGTCGAGGGCGGGCTGGTGCGCGGCGTCAGCGAGGCGCCCTCCGGCGTCGGGCGCCCGGGCCAGGCCTGGACGCTGAGCGCCGGCGGGCACGCGCGTTTTCCCGACCGGCACGCCGAACTCACGCGGGCGCTGATCGACACCGTGCGCGAGGTGTTCGGCGAAGCCGGGCTCGAGCAGCTCATCGCGCGGCGCGAGAGCGCTTCCCGCGCCGCCTACCTGGAGGCCTGCCGGGACCTGCAGGATCTGGAGCCGCGGCTGCGCAAGCTCGCCGCGCTGCGCGACGACGAAGGCTACATGGCACGGCTGGAGCCCGACGGCGACGACTGGCTGCTGATCGAGGACCACTGCCCGATCTGCGCCGCCGCCGAGACCTGCCAGGGCTTCTGCCGTTCCGAACTCGAGGTGTTTCGCGACGTCGCCGGTCCGAAGGGCCGTCTGCGCCGCGAAGAACACCTGATCGCGGGCGCTCGCCGCTGCGTCTACCGCATCACGCCGGTCACCGCCACGGGGCCAAAGATGCGCGACACTGCGGGCTGATGCAAGCCGATCCCGATTCGTCCTCTCCCGCCGCCCCGTTCCGCCCGACGCTGCGCTTCCTGTTCGCGCATCCTGCGCACCTGATCGCCCTGGGCTTCGGCTCCGGCCTGCCGCGCCGCGCTCCCGGCACCGTGGGCACGCTCTGGGCCTGGGTCGCGTTCCTGGTGATGGAGCGCTGGCTCTCGAGCGCCGCGATCGGCTGGGTGATCCTGGCCTCGCTGCCGATCGGCTGGTGGGCCTGCACGGTCACGGCCCGCCACATGCAGATCGCCGACCCCGGCAGCATCGTCTGGGACGAGGTGGTCGCCTTCTGGATCGTGCTCTGGGTGGTGCTGCCCGGTGGCCTGCTGGCCCAGCTCATCGCCTTCGGGTTGTTCCGTTTTTTCGATGCCGTCAAGCCGGGCCCGGTCGGCTGGGCCGACCGGTTGTTCAAGCCCCACGCGTCCGACGACGGGACGATGCGCTGGAGCGCCGCGGGCTTCGGGATCCTGTTCGACGACCTGGTGGCGGCCTTTTGCACGCTGCTGGTCATCGCCGCCTGGCGCGCCGCATGGTGAAGTGACGATGAACCCCTCCCCGATCTCCCCTGCCGACACCGACGTGCCCGCGCTGGTGCTTCAGCTGGCCGAACTGCTGCAGCCACGGCGCTGGATGATGGCCACTGCCGAGAGCTGCACCGGCGGCCTGATCGCCGGCGCCTGCACCGATCTCTCGGGCTCGAGCGCCTGGTTCGAGCGCGGCTTCGTGACCTACTCGAACGAAGCCAAGAGCGAGATGCTCGGCATCGACGCGGCGCTGATCGCGGCCCACGGCGCGGTCAGCGAACCGGTGGCCCGGGCCATGGCCGAGGGCGCGATCGCGCGCTCCCGGGCCCAGGCCGCGGTCGCGGTCACCGGCGTCGCCGGGCCCACCGGCGGCTCGCCCGACAAGCCGGTCGGCACCGTCTGGTTCGGCTGGTCGGTGGACGGCCGCGTGCGCACCGAGCGCCGCCGCTTCGACGGCGACCGCGCCACGGTACGCGCGGCCACGGTGCACTACGCGCTGCAGACGCTGGCCGAGCTGGTGCGTGCCTGAGCCCCCACGCTCCCCCACTTCGTGTGGGTCGCTGCCCCCCGAGGGGGCCGCAGGCCGCCTTGGGGCGGCCCGGCGCCGGCCTGATTGGCCCCCACGCTCCCTCACTCCGTCTGGTCGCGGCGACCGGCTGAATTAGGATGCCGCATGCGCACCGAACAAACCCTCCGCCGCCTCTATGACGCATTCGCCCTGCTCGACGCCGACACCATGGCGAGCTGCTATGCGCCCGATGCGCGCTTCGACGACGAGGCCTTCTCGCTGCGCGGCGCGCGCGAGGTCGGCGGCATGTGGAAGATGCTCTGCAGCGGCACCCAGGCCAAGGGCGCCGCAATCTGGAAGCTCCGCTACCGCGACATCGAGGCCGATGCGACGAACGGAAAGGCGCACTGGGACGCGCACTACCTCTTCAGCGCCACCGGACGCATCGTCGACAACGCGATCGACTCGCGCTTCACCTTCACGCCCGAGGGCCTCATCGCCACGCAACGCGACCGCTTCGACTTCTGGCGCTGGTCGCGGCAGGCGCTGGGCGCGCCCGGCCTGCTGCTGGGCTGGTCGCCGATGCTGAAGAAGAAGGTGCGCGCCACCGCGGCGACGAACCTCGCGGCCTTTCTCGCCCGCAACCCCTGACCTGACCTCCCCACGGACCACCCATGACCGACATCACGATCGCCGACAACCCCGCCGCGCACCGCTACGAGGCCCGCATCGGCGGCGAACTCGCAGGCTACGTCGAATACAACCTGCTCAGCGAGGCCATCATGTTCACCCATACCGAGGTGCTGCAGGCCTTCGAGGGCAAGGGCGTGGGATCGGCGCTCGCGCGCCACGTGCTCGACCAGGCACGGACCGACGGCAAGCACGTGATTCCGGTCTGCCAGTTCATCGCCGGCTATATCCGCAAGCACCGCGACTACGCGGACCTGGTGCGCCCGGACGTGCAGCGGGCGTTCAAGATCTGAAGGTTCAAGGCCCCCACGCTCCGCACTGCGTGTCGTCGCTGCCCCCCGAGGGGGTGCAGTCCGGCTTGGGGCGGCCCGGCGCCGGACTGGCTCAGTCGCAGCGGTAGGTGACTTCCCCGGTCGGGGCGCCCGGCCCCTTGGCATCCAGGAAGCGCGTGGGTGCGCCGAAATTGCGGCAGTAGGCCTCCGCCTCCTGCGCGGTGGGCGACTTGAACACACCGTCGCCGAGCCAGGTGACCCGGGGCGCGGCTCGCGACGCGCACCCGGCGGCGACGGCCGCCAGCGCGAGGAGGGAAAGGGTGGCGAAGGGTCGCATCGGAAAGCGCATGGCTGTGCGGGCCCCGCTCAGCTTTGACCTTGATAGAACACTTCGACCTTGCCCTTCAGCTTGATCAGCAGCGGCTTGCCCTTGCGATCGAGCGTCCGGCCTGCGGGCACCTTGATCCAGCCTTCGCTGATGCAGTACTCCTCGACGTCGCTGCGCTCCTTGCCGTTGAATCGGATGCCGATGTCGTGCTCGAACACGGCGGCGACGTGATGCGGGCTGCGCGGGTCGATGGACAGATGGTCGGGCAGCGGCGGGGTGGGAGTGATTTCGGTCATGAATGTGGATTTCTCGAAGGGCTCCATTTTGAAGCGTCCGGCGCCGGCAGCCAGGCGAAGGCGACGGTGGCGGCGACCAGCAGCCCCGCGATGGTCGCCAGCACGGCGCGGAAGGCCTCGATGCCATGGGCCGCACCCCACGAGGCCGCCGCGCCCGTGACCCACTGCATCAGCGCCACGCCGAGGAACATCGCCATCGTGAAGACCGCCATCGCGCGGCCCGTGATCGCCGCCGGATAGGCCGCCCGCACGTCGGCGTACTGCCAGACGATGAAGCCGCCGAGCAGCCCGATCAGGACCATGCCGCCGACATCGACCCAGGCCTGGGTGAAGAAGGCGATCGCCGCGAACAGCCCGGCATAGACGAGGCTGCAGCCGATGATGCGGCGACGCCGCGCCGGACCGTCCCGGTCCAGCCCTCCGAACAGGGGCGGCCCGACCAGCGAGACCAGCGAGACGACCAGCGCCACGTTGCCGCTCTGCACCAGCGAATAGCCGTGGCGCTCGATCAGCAGCGGTCCGAGCCAGAGCCCGCGCAGCGAGATGAAGGCCGCATAGGTCACGGCCCCCAGCACCATGATGCCGAGCGTGTGCGGCAGCGCGAACAGGGCGCCGAACTGCCGCAGCGCCTGCGCCACCGACTCCCTGGGCTGGCTGTCCGGCCGCGCCGGCTCGCGCACCCAGTGCCAGATCGCCAGCCAGGCCAGCGCCGAGGCCGCCGCCAGCACGACGAAGCCCATGCGCCACGAGCGCTCCTGCACCAGCCACGCGAGCGGGGTGCCGGTCAGCAGCATGCCGACGCTGCCGATGCCCAGCACCAGCCCCGATACCGAAGCGAATCGCGCAGCGGGGAAATGCCGCGCAATGAACACCGTGCAGACCAGGAAGGCCGGCGCGCAACCGATGCCGATCAGCACCTGGCCGGCCACCAGCACCCCGTAGTCGGTGGACAGCGCCGACAGCAGTGCGCCGCCGATGGCGAGCGGAAACGCAGTCAGCACGGTGCGCCGCACGCCGTGCAGGTCGATGCCGATGCCCATGAAGAGCTGCATCGCGCCGAAGGCGAAATGGAAGGCGGCCGAGAAGAGGCCGAGCGCCTGGGCCGAGAGCCTGAACTCCGCCTGCAGCTGGCTGGCCATGATTGCGCCCACGGTGCGGTAGGCCTGGCTCAGCGCGAACGCGGTGCACAGGGCCAGGACCATGGCCCAGGCCGTGCGCGCGGACAACGCCACGGGTGCGGCGTTCAAGTGCCCGCCTTCACCGGACGGAGGTTCCAGGAACAGCGCCGGGAGGCCCCGGCCGGCGCAGCCAGGGCCGCTGGTGCTGCCCCCGGCAGGGGGTGGGCGGCTACACGAAGTGAGCCAACCTGGGGGCGAGCCATTACGCTCCGTGACACTTCTTGTATTTCTTGCCGCTGCCGCAGGGGCAGGGATCGTTGCGGCCCGGGGTCGCTTCCTTGCGGATCGTCTCCACGCGCGGCCCCATGCTGCGCCACAGCTGGCGCAGGTCGTACACGGCCCAGATCGCGGCGCCGAAGTCGTCGACCCGCTGCTGGCTCACGCTGGGCGGGCCGTCCTCGCTGTACATCGAGAGCGCGGGCTTGCCGGTGTCGTCCTCGGTCAGCGTGACGATGGCGTCGAGCGCCTCGTCGAGCATCTGCGCCGCGTCCTTGTCGCGCGGCGGCGCCCAGTCGTCGGGCCAGTTCTCGACCGCGAACATGAAGCCCAGCGCCCAGACCTGGGCGAAGGACGGGATCGCCTCGCCGGCCATCTCGGCGCGCTCTTCCTCGGGCAGCGCGGCGATCGCGCCGCGGGTGTCGAGCACCTCGGGCTGCCAGGTGCGTTCGTCGTCGAGCGACTGGACGTCGGCGTCCAGGCCGCTTTCGATCTCGCGCCAGCGCCGCTTCCAGCGCCAGACGAATTCCATGTGCTGCGCCGGCACGAAGCCCTCGCCCAGCAGCACCGGCCAGTACTCGGCCGGCTCGATCGGGCGCCGCGTGCAGACCAGCGCGGCCATGAAGCCCTCGCAGAATTCCCATTGCGGCGTCTCGTCGTCGTGCTCGCGCAGGGCGTCGAGGACCTGGTCCTGGGCGTCGAAATCGTCGGGGCCGAGCGGTGCGTTGTCGGGCTGGGCGGGGGTCGGGGTGTCGGGCTGGGTTGTCATGGCGTTACAAATGCAGCCCTCTATGATGCAGCAAGGCTTCCGGAGACTCCCTATTTCGACACCGATGATTGCGCCGTTCCCGGCGCGTTACACCGCGTTTGCGCTGTGCGCGGCCGGCCTGGTCGCGAGCGTGGTGGCGGTTCTGCTCGTGCCGGACCGCTGGACCGCGTGGATCGCCCTCGCGGCTTTCGGCGTGCTCTGCGGCACCGGCGTGCACGACCTGCGCCAGACCCGCCACGCGATCCTGCGCAATTACCCCGTCATCGGCCACCTGCGCTTCCTGCTCGAGTACATCCGGCCCGAGATACGGCAGTATTTCATCGAGAGCGACGCCGAAGCCGCGCCCTTCTCGCGCGCCCAGCGCTCGCTGGTCTACCAGCGCAGCAAGGGCGAGCCAGACAACCGGCCCTTCGGCACCCAGCTCGACGTCGCGATCGCCGGTTACGAGTGGATCAACCACTCGATGCGGCCGACGAAGCTGGCCGACCACGACTTCCGCATCGTCATCGGCGGCACGCCGAACCCGGCCTCGCCCGCGGGCGAAACCTGCACCCGGCCCTACAGCGCGAGCGTCTTCAACATCTCGGCGATGAGCTTCGGCGCGCTTTCGGCCAACGCCATCATGGCGCTCAACCAGGGCGCCAAGATGGGCGGCTTCGCACACGACACCGGCGAGGGCTCGATCTCCTCGCACCATCGGGTGCACGGCGGCGACCTGATCTGGGAGATCGGCTCGGGCTACTTCGGCTGCCGCAACGACGACGGCTCGTTCAGCGAGGAGCGCTTCGTCGCCAACGCGAGCGACCCGCAGGTCAAGATGATCGAGATCAAGCTGAGCCAGGGCGCCAAGCCCGGCCACGGCGGCGTGCTGCCGGCGCCCAAGGTCACGTCCGAGATCGCCGCCGCGCGCGGCGTGCCGGTGGGCGTCGACTGCGTCTCGCCGTCTTCCCACAGCGCCTTCTCGACGCCCACCGAGATGATGCATTTCATCGCCCGGCTGCGCGTGCTGTCGGGCGGCAAGCCGACGGGCTTCAAGTTCTGCCTGGGACATCCGTGGGAATGGTTCGCGATCGTCAAGGCGATGCTGGAGACCGGCCTCACGCCCGATTTCATCGTGGTCGACGGCGCCGAGGGCGGCACCGGCGCGGCACCGGTCGAGTTCAGCGACCACGTCGGCGCGCCGCTGCAGGAGGGCCTGCTGCTGGTCCACAACACGCTGATCGGCGTCGGCCTGCGCGACCGCGTCAAGATCGGCTGCGCCGGCAAGGTGATCACCGCCTTCGACCTGGCACGCATGATGGCGCTGGGCGCCGACTGGTGCAACGCGGCGCGCGGCTTCATGATGTCGCTGGGCTGCATCCAGGCCCAGGCCTGCCACACCGGCTTCTGCCCGACCGGCGTGACCACCCAGGATCCGGTGCGCCAGCAAGCGCTGGTGGTGCCGACCAAGGCCGACCGGGTGCGCAACTTCCACCGCAGCACGCTGCATGCGCTGCAGGAGCTGGTGCAGGCCGCCGGCCTCGACCATCCGCGGCAGATCACGGCCCACCACATCGTGCGCCGCATCTCCGACACCGAGGTGCGGCTGCTCAGCAACCTGGTGATGCAGGTGCAGCCCGGCGCGCTGCTCGGGCGGCTCGACGGGCAGCACAACGTGTTCCGCACCTACTGGTCGCTGGCCAGCGCGCAGAGCTTCCAGCCTCTGGCCCTGTCGCCATGAACCCGGCGAGACGGGGCGGATCGCCCACACGCGTCCAGATGCGCAAGAGCATGGCGTCGGCACCGGCGCCGTTGGAGCCCGGCGCGGCGCCGCCGCAGCCCGGCGACTACGCCGAGTTCCTGCGCACCGCGTTGCCGCAGCAGACCCGGGCGGTCGCCAGCCACCGCTTCGGCAACGAGCGGGTCTGGCTCAAGAAGGCCGGCCCGCGCCACGGCAAGCTTCGCTACCACCTGCTGGCGGCCATCGCCGGGGCGCTGCGGCTCGACGTCTTGCGGCCGGTGCCGAATCCGGGCGGCGAGGCCGCGATCGCGATCGAGGCCGAGCGGCTGCGACAGCTCGGTGCCGCGGGCCTGCGGGTGCCGGCGGTGCTGGCGCAGCAGGGCGACGGCCTGCTGATCTCCGACCTCGGCCAGAGCGGACGCCCCCCGGTCGTGCTGCAGGAGCGGCTCGACCAGGCCGCCGCCGCGGGGCCGGTGGCGCTGCTGGCGACCTGGCGCGAAGGCCTGGCCGCGATCGCCATCGTGCATGCGCGTGAAACCTACCTGAGCCAGGCCTTCGACCGCAACCTGGTGCAATGCCCCGACGGCACGATCGGCTACATCGATTTCGAGGACGACCCCGGCGAGACGCTGCCACTGGCCGAATGCCAGGCGCGCGACTGGCTCAGCTACCTGCACTCCACCGCGATGCTGGTCGACGCCGCCTCGCCGCATGCGGCCGCCGCGCACTGGCACGCGATGCTGGACCAGGCGAGCGAAGAGGTGCGCGACCGCCTGGCCGTCGCCGCGCGGCGCATGCGCTGGCTGCGCCACCTGCCGTCGGGGCGGCGCTGGGGGCGCGACACGCAGCGGGTGCGAGCCGTGGCTCGCTTGCTCGCGCGCTGGTACGGCGGCTAGTCCGCCACCATCGCTGGCCGTGCCCTGGCCAGCCGAAGGTGCATACAGGGCCAACGTCGCTTCGGCGCGGCTCCGCCCGCGTCACGGCCGCGGCCGGGCACGGCACTTTCAGAAGTAGTTCCAGATGGCGCAGACATTTCCTATTGCTCCTTTGGTTTGCGATGGGACTTAATGCTCAAGGCGCCGCGTTGCCGCGGAACCTGGAACCAGCTAATTAGATTTGGGGGGAGCCCGCATTGGCCCAAGATATCTTTTTGAAATTGAGTGGGATCAACGGTGAGTCGCAAGACGCCGCCCATGAGAACGAAATTGAAGTCCTGGATTGGGAGTGGCAGGTCACGCAGACGTCCAGCATGCACTCGGGCAGCGGGGGCGGCGCCGGCAAGGCCACCGTGCACGACCTCTCCTTCGATCACTACGTGGACCGCTCGAGCCCCAACTTGATGAAGTACTGCCTGACCGGCAAACACATCGACACGGCCACGCTCGTCGTGAGAAAGGCGGGCGAGAAGCCGCTCGAGTTTCTGAAGATCACGATGGGCGATGTGATCGTGACCCAAGTTGCGCCAAGCCTCAAGACCACCATGCGGCAGGCAAGAGAGACGATCAGTCTCTCATTCGCGCGAGTGAAGCACGAGTACACCATCCAGAATCAACAAGGGGGCTCTGGCGGCACCGTCTCGATGAGCTTCAACATTCGAGCCAACTGCGAATCATAAAAGGGGGCACCATGAGTCTTTTTATCGATCGTGGCGGAATCGTTGACGCAGAACGGATCAAGATCAAGATCTTCCCACTCATTGAGCGCGGAAAATTGGGCGCGGTGAATGGCATCGTGGTTCACCAGACTGGTGGGGGAAACTCGGATGGCACATTCAGTTCCTATTCAAAGAAGAGCGTCAGCGGCGAGCCTCCGAACGGAGCGCACTTCTTGATCGATAAGGATGGGACCATTTACCAAACCGCCTCTCTCTTTCGGGTCACCAACCACGTTGGATTCTTGCAATCAAGGTGTGTACTCACGAAGAAATGCACACCTACCGAGTTGCAGAGCGCACTCGCTCTAGAGAAAACCAAGGGCAACCGTGCCCGGGCTTTGGCAGTGCACGCAGCTGAAAAGGTGAAGCGATTTCCTGACCGATACCCCTCAAATTCCGATGCGATCGGGATCGAGCTTGTGGGCGAGGCGCCAGGAGAGCGAGGCAAAGAGGTATTTGTGACGGTCACGGACCAGCAGACGCGCTCTCTTCAATGGCTGATGAAGGAGCTGATGGAGACGTACAACGTGTCGATGCAAGAAACTTATAGGCACCCTGATATTGCGCGGAAGAACGTGACTGAGGCGAAGACGGCCAAATGGTAATAGGCAGATTGATCGTCGCAGTAGCCGCACTCGCGTTTGCATGCCTCGCGAACGCTCGGACTATCCAGAAAGTCGTGATCCTGGAAACTGGCCTCAATGCGTATCCCAGAGAGCCAGGACTGACTGAGGCTTGCAAAAAATTCAAGCCGACCGCGCGCCAGGTCAAAGACTTTTTCACCAGGGCGTACCCCGTCCCTGGCAGGTTTAGCACGCATGAGCGATATGCGCCCTGTTTTGCGTCAGGCACCATGGAGTTCAGCGACTTCGGCAAGGTGACTTGGGGCCTGACGTCAGGCGGCACGGCCACCTACACGTTTGATGACGGCCACGGCGATACCGTGCAGCTGTACTACAGGGGCTACAGGTGGTTCGACCCCACCGCTTGCGAGTATGGGGACGGAGAAGTCGAGGTTTGCTGAGCGGCGCGAGCGAAGCGTGCGCCGAGAGGTTGGTAGCCGTCTAAGCACGCCCAGTTCCAGCTAGGGCCGGCGCCAGTCCTTCGATACCTCGACACCCCACGGCGCGAGCCGCTTGCGCATCGCGAGCACCGCCCGGTCCTTGCTCAGCAGCCGCGCCCGCTGCGCCACCGCGAGGTCGATGAAGATCTGGTCGTCGGGGTCGCGGCAAGCGCAAGGCGCGCGCGCCGGCACGCCGTCGACCTTGAGCGTTCGGGCATCGAAGGCCGCCAGGACCTCGCCCGCCTCACGCCCGCGCGTCTTCAGGTGTGCGGCGATCAGCGGATAGCCGAGCACGCGCGCGAGTTCGTCGCGCATCGCGGCGGTGGTGAGCCAGCGCAGCTCGCCGGCGGCGAGTGCGGCTGCAAGCGGCGCACGCGCCGGGTCGTCGAACACCAGCAGGTCGAGCACGATGTTGGTGTCGAGGACGACCGCCAGGGCCGTGTCCTGCCGCGCGGCGGGCTCGGCGTTCACCCCCGGGCCGGAATGTTCAGCCCCGCAACCACTGCGGGGCGCGCGACGAAGGCTTCGAGCACCCGCATCACGTTCGGGAAGTCGGCGATGCCGACCAGCTCGCCGGCCTCGTAGAAGCCGATCAGGTTGCGCACCCACGGGAAGGTCGCGATGTCGGCGATCGAGTAGCCGTCGCCGAGGATCCAGTCGCGCCCTTCGAGCTGCCGGTCAAGCACCTTGAGCAGACGCTTGGATTCGGCCACATAGCGGTCGCGGGGCCGCTTGTCCTCGTAGTCCTTGCCGGCGAACTTGTTGAAGAAGCCGACCTGGCCGAACATCGGGCCGATGCCGCCCATCTGGAACATCAGCCACTGGATCGCTTCGTAGCGTCCGGCGGGTTCCTGCGGGATGAGCTGGCCGGTCTTGTCGGCGAGGTAGAGCAGGATCGCGCCCGACTCGAACAGCGCCAGCGGCTTGCCGCCCGGCCCGTTGGGATCAAGGATCGCCGGAATCTTGTTGTTCGGGCTCAGCGAGAGGAATTCGGGTGAGTTCTGGTCGTTCGATTCGAAGCTGACCAGGTGCGGCTCGTAGGCGAGCCCGGTCTCCTCCAGCATGATCGAGACCTTGACCCCGTTGGGCGTCGGCAGCGAATAGAGCTGCAGCCGATCCGGATGAGCGGCGGGCCATTTCTGGGTGATCGGGTAGGCGGACAGATCGGTCATGAGAATGCGGGTTTCTGCGAGAGCCGCATTCTGGCCCGAAACGCCCGTCCGGGCCGGCAGGTCAGACCTTGCGCGCCGAGCCCGCCACCATGTCGAACCTGAACAGCCGGCACTCGATCGGCCCGTTCCACATCGGCACCCGGCGCGACTCCTTCAGCCGCATGCGCTTGGGCAGTTGCAGGTCGGGCGTCAGCACCCAGGCGGTCCAGCCGGCGTAGTTCTTTTTCCAGTGGCTGGCGAGCTGGACGAAGAACTCGCCGCCATCCTCGGTCTGCGCATCCTCGCGGCCGCGCGCCACGCCGCCGACCTCGATGCGCTCGCCGTAGGGCGGATTCAGCACGATCACGCCCGACTCGGCCGGGGGCATGCGCTGCAGCGCATCGCCGCCGCGGAACTGGATCGCCGCCGCCACGCCCGCGCGCTCGGCATTGCGCTCGGCGAAGTCGACCATGCGGTGCGAGACGTCCGAGCCGAAGATCGCCGGCGCTGGCTGCGGCGCCGCCGGCACCGACGCGGCCTTCAGGGCCGACCAGACATGCGGCTGGAAAGGCAGCAGCTTCTCGAAGCCGAAGCGGCGCAGCGAGCCGGCCGCGATGCCCGAGGCGATCTGCGCCGCCTCGATCGCGATCGTGCCACTGCCGCAGCAAGGGTCGTAGAGCGGCTCGGCAGACACCGCGCCGGTCTCCGGATTCCACCAGCCGCTGGCCGCCAGCATCGCCGCGGCCAGGGTTTCCTTGAGCGGCGCATCGCCCTTGTCCTGCCGCCAGCCGCGCTTGAAGAGCGGCTCGCCCGAGGTGTCGATGTAGAGCGTGCAGAGATCGGTCGTCAGGTGCGCGAAGACGCGGCAGTCGGGCCACTGGGTCTCGATGCTCGGCCGCACGCCGCCCGCCTTGGCGCGGAAGCGGTCGGCGATCGCGTCCTTGATGCGCAGGGTGGCGAAGTTGAGGCTCTGCAGCGGGCTGTGCTGCGCCGTGGTCTCGATCTTGAAGGTCTGCTTCGGCGTGAACCAGATCTCCCAGGCGACGCCGCTGGCGATCGCGTAGAGGTCGTTCTCGCTGCGGTAGGGCGCCTGCGCGAGTTCGATCAGCACGCGCTGCGCGAGCCGGCTGTGGAGATTGAGCTTGAGCGCGTCGCGCCAGTCGGCGCGCACCCGCACCCCGCCGCGCAGCGTGAGCAGGTCCTGCCCCACGCGGCCGGTCAGCGCATGCACTTCCTGCGCCAGGAAATCCTCGACGCCGGCGGCGCAAGGGAGAAAAAGCGAGAGATCGTTCACCGTGCGATTGTCGCCTCGCCGCGGCCCGGCAGCGGCTTGCCTGTTCTATAGTGGACCGGCCGATGAGCTCCTCGCCCACCCCCGCATCCCCCGAGGCGTCAGGCCGACGCGGGGCCGCCCCAAGTCGGCCCGCGCCCTCTCGGGGGGCAGCGACCCATACGCAGTCGGGGAGCCCGGAGGCCTCAACCACCGACGGGTTTGCCATCCGCTGCGAGGTGCTGCGGCTCAGCGCCCAGCCCAGCGGGCCGGTGCTGCTGTTCCAGTTCCTGCTCGACTGCGGCGTGGCGGCGCTGTTCGCCTGGCAGTACTCGGTGCCGCACGCGGCGGTCTGGATCGCGCTGATCGCCGCCACCACCGCCTACCGCGGCTTCTTCCCGCAACGGCTGCCCGAGCCGCTGACCCCCGGGAACCTGCCGCCCGCCCTGCGCCTGCACACGCTGCGCATCGCGGTCCATGAAGGCGCCCACGGCCTGGCCGGCATCCTGCTCTTCAATCCGGCCGATCCCACGGCGCAGCTGATGATCGGGCTGGTGGTGATGGCGATGACGCTGTCCTCGGCCTTCTCGGTCTCCTACTACACGCCGGCCATGCAGCTGGCGATCACGCTGCTGCTGGCGCCGGTGATCGTCATGGGCCTGGCCTTCGGGGCGCCGATCATGATGGTGCTGTCGGTGCTCGGCATCGGTCTGCTCGCGATGGTCTGGAAGCTGGTGTCCGAGCGCGCCCGCCAGCTCGAGGAGAACATCGGCCTGCGCCACAACGAAAGCGCGCTGCGCGAGCGGGCGCTGGCCGGCCTGCACGAGTCGCAGCGGGCCCAGGCCGAGCGCCTGCGCTTCTTCTCGGCCGCCAACCACGACCTGCGCCAGCCGGTGATGGCGATGGGCCTGCAGGCGGAGGTGCTGCGCCAGCAGCTGAGTGCCGGCGAGGACACGATCAACGTGCTGGGCACCGTCGCCGCCCTGTCGAAGGCCCAGCAGGCGCTCGAGGGACTCACCAACCAGCTGCTCGAGATCGGGCGCATCGAGGCCGCCGCCGACCCGATCTCGCCGGTGGCGGTCGCGCTGGCACCGCTGTTGCACGAGTTCGCACGCCAGGCCGCCAGCGGCCGCGTGCGGGTGCGCTGCCCGGCGACCGCCGTGGTCTGGACCGACGCAGTCGCGCTGCGCCGGATCCTCGGCAACCTGGTCGACAACGCGCTCAAGTTCACGCCACGGGGCCGCGTGCTGCTGGCCTGCCGCCAGCGCGGCGAGGCCTGGCGGATCGAGGTCCGGGACGCCGGCATCGGCATCGCCTCGGAAGCCCAGGAGCGCGTGTTCGGCGACTTCGAGCAGATCGGCAACATCGAGCGCAACCTGCAGCGCGGCCACGGCCTGGGCCTGGCGATCGTGCGGCGGCTGGCACTGCGGCTGGGCGTCGAGATCATGCTGCGCTCGGCGCCGGGACGCGGGTCGGTGTTCGCCTTCGTGCTGCCGGCCGCGCCGCAGGGCGTGCCGCTGGCGCCCATGCCCACCGCGGGCGCCGAGCCCGCGAGGGCGCCCGAGACGCGGCGCCTGCGCCCCGGGCTGGCCGTGCTGGTGGTCGAGGACAACCTCGTGGTGGCCGACAGCATCGCGGCGCTGCTGCGCCTCTGGGGCGCGCGGCCCGAGGTCTGCGCCAGCGCGGCCGAGGCGCTCGCGCTGCCCGACCTCGCGCACTTCGGCATCGCGCTGTGCGACATCCGGCTGCCGGGCGAACTCGACGGCCTCGCGCTGGCGACCGAGCTGCAGCGCCGCCGACCGTCCCTCGCCATCGCGCTGGTCTCGGCCGACATCGACGACGCCACCCAGCAACTGGCCCGCGAGCGCGGCTGGCAGGCCCTGCGCAAGCCCGTGCAGCCCGCGATGCTCCATGCGCTGCTGCTGCAGGCGCAAAGCTGAACCGCCTATGCTCTGGCCATGCCCGTCGAGCCGCCGAGACCTCCTGTCGATCCCAACGGCGCACCGCGCTACGGCCCGGTGGCGATCGCCCTGCACTGGCTGCTCGCGCTGATGATCCTCGGCTCCGTCTGCCTCGGCCTGTCGATGACCGGACTGCCGTTCTCGCCGCTGCGCCTCAAGCTCTACAACTGGCACAAGTGGGCCGGCGTCACGATCCTCGCGCTGTCGGCCATGCGCCTGCTGTGGCGCCTGTCGCACCCGCCGCCGCCCCTGCCGGCGCGCATCCGGGCGGCCATGCCGGGCTGGCAACTGGCCGCGCACCGCGGACTGCACCTGCTGCTTTACCTGCTGTTCTTCGCCGTGCCGCTGCTGGGCTGGGCCTACAGCTCCGCGCTGGGCTTCCCCGTGGTGTGGCTGGGCGTGCTGCCGCTGCCGGACTTCGTGCCGGTCGACAAGGATTTCGCCGAGGCGGTGCTGAAGCCGCTGCACAAGATCGGCGCCTTCAGCCTCGCCGCGGCGGCGCTGGTCCATGCCGCGGCGGCCCTCAAGCACCACTTCGTCGACCGCGACGGCCTGCTTGGCCGCATGTCGCCCCTTTCATCCCGGAATCGTCTCCCATGACTCTCCTTGCCATGGCCTGCCGCAGGTGGTGCGCGGCGGCGCTGATCGTCGCCGGCACGGCTGGCACGGCCGCCGCCGAACCGGCGGCGCCGGCGAAGCTGCTGCCCGTCCCGAGCCAGATCGCCTTCGTGATCAAGCAGATGGGCGTGCCGGTGGAAGGTGTGTTCAGGAAGTTCGACGCCCGGATTGCCCTCGACCCGCGCAGGCCCGAAGACGGCAGCGTCGCGCTGCAGATCGATGTCGCCAGCGCCAGCCTGGGCATCCCGCAGAGCGATGCCGAACTGCCCCGGCCGGCCTGGTTCGACAGCGACCGCTTCCCGAAAGCGGAGTTCCGCTCCAGCACCATCAAGGCGCTGGGCGGCGGCCGATTCGAGGTGGCCGGCCGGCTGACCATCAAGGGCAGCAGCCGCGATGTCGTGGTGCCGGTGGAGATCACCCAGTCCTACGGCCAATCGACCGCGACCGGAAGCCTTACGATCCAGCGCCTCGCCTTCAGGATCGGCGAAGGCGAATGGACCGACACGTCGATGGTGGCCGACGACGTGCAGGTGCGCTTCAAGCTGGTGCTGACCGGCCTCGGCCCGCTGTGAAGTCCTTCGATGTTTCCACCTTCTTCCGAAAGCGCGCCATGAAGAAACTGCTCACACTCGCCGCGCTGACGACCGCGGCGGCACTGGCCGGCGCCCAGCAGGCACCCGAGGTGGCCGCCAAGCCCGCCGGCGGCCCGGTCAAGGGCGCGAGCTACGTGGTCGACCCGACGCACACCTTCGTCAACTACGAGATGGGCCACTACGGCACCACCACCAACCGCGGCCGCTTCAGCACCAAGGACGGCCAGGTGAAGATCGACCCTGCGGGCACCACCGGCAAGATCGACATCACGATGGACATCAGTTCCATCAACACCGGCGTCGACCTGCTCAACCGTCACCTGCTGAGCAAGGACTTCTTCAACGTGGCCGAGTTTCCGACCGCCCGCTTCGTCGCCGACCAGATCGACTTCAGCGGCGACAAGGTCACGCAGGTCAACGGCACGCTCACCTTGATGGGCAAGAGCCGCCCCGTGGTGCTCAAGGCCAACCGCTTCAACTGCTACCTGAGCCCGCTGATCAACCGCCAGATCTGCGGCGGCGACTTCGAAACCACGGTGGAGCGCAGCCAGTGGGGCATCAGCTGGGGGCTCGCCTTCGGCTTCGAGGACAAGGTGCGGCTGCTGGTGCAGGTCGAGGCCATCAACATCCAGTAGCGCTACAGAAGGCTCTCCGGCGCCAGCGGCGCGAGCAGCTCCAGCATCACGCGGTCCCACAGGCCCGAGTCGGGCTCCACGGTCAGCACCTCTTCGGCCTCGCCCTCGCGGCTGACCCATTCGAGCTGCTCGCCGCCTTCGGCAAAGCGCACCCGGTAGGCGCCCTGTTGCTTCAGCACGTCGAGCAGCTTCAGGATCTGCTGCGCCATCTCGGGGCTGGCGATGAAGAGACCGATCTCGGTGTTGTGGGTGTCCGAGCGCGGATCGAAGTTCATCGAGCCCAGGAACAGCGCCTTGCGGTCGAAGATCGCCGCCTTCGCATGCAGCCGGCCGACCTGCGAGCCGAACAGGCCAAGCCGCACGCTGCGCTTGGTGCGCGCCGAGCTCAGTTCGTACAGCTCGACGCCGAGCCGCAGCATGTCGGGCCGGTAGCGGCGGTAGCCGGTGTGAACCAGTGGCTCGTCGGTGGCCGCAAGCGAGTTGGTGACGACGCTGATGCGCACGCCGCGCCCGCGGATCTCGCTCATCACCTCCAGGCCGGCCTTGCCCGGAATCAGGTAGGGCGACACCAGCGTCACCTCGGAGCGCGAGCGCCGCATCTGCTCGATCACGTTGTAGCGCACGCTGTCGACGTCGAGCAGCGGCACCCCGCCATAGGAGGCGGTCTTGCCGACCACCCGGTCGGGCGCGTCGGCATAGGCCTCGGCCAGGGTCCAGATCAGGTCGAGCCGGGCCCCGCCTTTCAGCTCCGGCCCCAGCGGCGCATAGCCCAGCACGTCGTTCGGTGCCGGCGGGCGCGGCGCTGCGGTGGTTGCGGGGCCGGTGGCCTGATCGAAGCGCTGCTGCAGCGCCTCGCGCGGCAGCGAGGAGCCGACCACGGTGCCGATCGGCCGCACGTACGGGCTGTTCCAGTAGAGGTCGAACAGGCTGCCCAGGCGCTTCACCAGGGCGCCGGCGACGAAGGTGTCGATGTCCAGGAAATTCGCGCCGGCGGTCTGCGTGAAGTACTGGCTGCCGATGTTGCGCCCGCCCGCCACCGCCATCGCGCCGTCGGCGATGAAGAGCTTGTTGTGCATTCGGCGATTGACGCGGTCGAAGTCGAACAGCGAGCTCGAGAAGCGCTGCAGCATGCTGCCGCGGCCGGCCGGGAAAGGGTTGAACAGCCGCAGCTCGAGGTTCGGCGTGGCGGCCAGCGCCAGCAGCAGATCATCCTCGCCGGAGGTGTACAGGTCGTCCATCAGGAGCCGCACCCGCACGCCGCGCAGGGCCGCATCGCGCAGGGTGCGCAGGAAGTAGCGGCCGGTCTCGTCGTTCTCGATCTGGTAGTACTGGACGTCGAGCGTGCGCTCGGCGCGGCGGGCGAGCTGCAGGCGCGTGTCGAGCGCGAAGTCGCCGCCGGGCATGAGCCGGAATCCACTCAGGTCCGGATCGGGGGAGGAGGCCCTGGCGATGCGGCCCAGCGTGGTCTCGCCCGAGGCCGTGATCGCGCTCGAGGGCTGGCGCTCGAAATCGGCCGGCAGCATCGCGCAACCACTGGCCAGGACGGTCGCCGCCAGCAGCGCCGCGCCGAGCCACCCGCGCAACCCTCCCGGGCCCCGAAGCATCGCTAGAGCGCCTTGCGCAGATTGGCCGGCGCGATGCGCAGCGCCTCGCGGTACTTCGCGACGGTGCGGCGCGCGCACTCGATGCCCTGCTCCTTGAGCATCTCGGAGATCTGGCTGTCGGACAGCGGCTTCTTCAGGTCCTCGGCGCTCACGAACTGCTTGATCAGCGCCCGCACCGCGGTGCTCGAGGCATTGCCGCCGGTCTCGGTGCCGAGCGCCGAACCGAAGAAGTACTTGAGCTCGACCGTGCCGTAAGGCGTCGCCATGTACTTGGCGGTGGTCACGCGGCTGATGGTCGATTCGTGCAGGCCGAGTTCGTCGGCGATCTCGCGCAGCACCAGCGGGCGCATCGCCAGCTCGCCGTGCACGAAGAAGCTCTTCTGCCGCTCGACGATCGCGTTCGACACCCGCAGGATGGTGTCGAAGCGCTGCTGGATGTTCTTGATGAACCAGCGCGCCTCCTGCAACCGCTGCGACAGCGCCTGGCTGCCCTCGCCCTTGTGCTGCTTCAGCGCGCCGGCGTAGATGTCGTGCACGCGCAGCCGCGGCATCACCTCGGGGTTCAGCATGACGCGGAACTTGGTGTTGGTGCTGGTGCCGTTGCCGATGCGCGTGACGATCACGTCCGGCACCACCACGTTGCGCTCGACGTCGACGAAGCGGCGGCCCGGCTTGGGCTCGAGCCGGGAGATCAGCTGCAGGGCGGCGCGCACCTCTTCCTCGTTGCTGCGCGCGAGCGTCGCCAGCCGCTTGAAATCGCGCCGCGCCAGCAGCTCCATCGGCTGCTTGCAGATCGCGATCGCGGTCTCGCGCACCTGCGTCTCGTCGGCACCCTCGCCGGGGTGCGCCAGGGCGCGCAGCTGGATCGTGAGGCACTCGCCCAGATTGCGGGCGCCGACGCCGACCGGCTCCAGGCTCTGCAACAGGCCGAGCGCGACCTGGAAGTGATGCACCAGGTCGTCGAACTGGTCGTTGTCGTCGCCGGCCAGGCCCGAGGCCAGGGCCGGCAGCGAATCCTCGAGGTAGCCGTCGTCGTTGAGCGATTCGATCAGGAAGCGCAGCGCGGCGCGGTCGGTGTCGCTGAGCCTCAGGCTCAGCGCCTGCCGATGCAGGAAGGACTGCAGCGATTCCTGGCTGCGCGCCAGTTCGGTGGCGTCGGTGCGTTCGTCGTCGCCGAGGTTGTTGGTGCGCGCGGGCGCATCGCTGCCCCATTCGCTGTCGTCGGGCGCCAGGTCGACCGTGCCGTCGCCTTCCCAGTCGGGCTCGCCGTCGACGGCATCGGTGGCGGCGGCGGCTTCGGCGTCGGGCGTTGCGACCGCGACTTCGGCGGTCGATGTCGAGGGGCCGGGCGCGAAGTCGCCATCGCCTTCGGCCTGGCGGTCCTCGTCGCGCACCGGCGCATCGGCGGCGTCCAGCCCGAACTCCTCGCGCGCCGCCTCTTCGGCCGTGCGCTCGAGGAAGGGGTTGTCGTCGAGCATCTGCTCGACTTCCTGGCTCAGCTCGAGAGTCGACAGCTGCAGCAGCCGGATCGATTGCTGCAGTTGGGGCGTCAGCGCCAGATGCTGGGAGACGCGAAGCGAAAGCCCCTGCTTCATCGAGATAAGGCCCCTACATCCGGAAATGTTCGCCCAGGTACACACGGCGTACCTCGGCGTTGTCGACGATCTCCGAAGGCGTGCCTTGTGCCAGCACATGCCCGTCGCTGATGATGAACGCGTGATCGCAGATGCCCAGCGTCTCACGCACGTTGTGGTCGGTGATGAGCACGCCGATGCCGCGCTCCTTCAGGAAGCTGATGATCCGCTGGATCTCGATCACCGCGATCGGGTCGATGCCGGCGAAGGGCTCGTCCAGCAGGATGAAGCGCGGCTGCGTCGCCAGGGCCCGCGCGATCTCGACCCGGCGGCGCTCGCCGCCGGACAGCGACAGCGCCGGCGAATCGCGCAGATGGTCGACGCGCAGGTCGGCCAGCAGTTCGCTCAGCCGCTCGTCGATGTGCGCCTTGCTGAGCGGCACCATTCGGCCTCGGTCGTCGGGCTCGCTCTGCAGTTCGAGCACTGCGCGCACGTTTTCCTCGACCGACAGTTTGCGGAAGATCGAGGCCTCCTGCGGCAGGTAGCTCAGGCCCATGCGGGCGCGGCGGTGGATCGGCATGTGGGCGATCGGCTCGCCGTCGATCGTGATCTCTCCGGCGTCGGCCCGCACCAGCCCGACGATCATGTAGAAGGAGGTGGTCTTGCCCGCGCCGTTGGGGCCCAGCAGTCCGACCACTTCGCCCTTCTGCACGGCCAGCGACACGTCCTTGACGACCTTGCGGCTGCCATAGCTCTTCTGCAGGCTGCGCGCCTCCAGCCGGCTGCCCGGCTGGCCATCGCTTCCGTTCACCCCGGCGGTTTCGATCACTTCTTGGGGTCTCCGCCGAGCGTGGTGGTGGAACGCAGGCTG
The DNA here is from genome assembly GCF_052114385.1 of Variovorax sp. M-6. NCBI lineage: Bacteria > Pseudomonadati > Pseudomonadota > Betaproteobacteria > Burkholderiales > Comamonadaceae > Variovorax > Variovorax sp. M-6. The sequence continues at coordinate 96,965 of NZ_JBFREQ010000025.1, forward strand.
TTGCCCGGCGCCGGTGCCGGGGTGGCCGCGGGCTTGGCACCGCCGGTGGCGGGCGCCGGGGCGGCCGCCTTGGGCGTCAGGATGGCCTTGACGCGGCCGCCCGGCTGGGTCGCCACGCCGGCGTTCGGCGGCAGCGGGGAGCCGTTGACCGTGAAGGTGTCGTTGCTCTGGTCGTAGACGATCAGCGGGCCGCTGCTCTCGTCGTTCACCGTGGCGCCGATCAGGCGCCGCATGACGGCGCGGCGGATGAACTTCACGTTGTCGGCGCGGCTGTCGTACTCGATCACTTCGCCCTCGCCCTCGATCCACTCGTCGGTGCCGGCGTTGCGTTTCTGCTTGAAGTAGGCCAGCTTGCCAGGTTCGGCCGTCACCACGCCGTACTGGTAGCCCTCGGGGTCCTGGCGGACGTCGATGCGGGTGCCGCGGATCTGGATCGTGCCCTTGTTCACGACCACGTTGCCGGTGAACACGCTGGTCTGCTTGAGGTCGTCATAGCGCATCGCGTCGGCCTCGATGTTCATCGGCTTGCTCCGGTCGGCCTGCTCGGCCTGCGACATCGACGCGCATCCAGCCAGCGCCAGCGCCAGGCAAAGCACGCGACCGAATCGGCGAGGGGAAATGGAGGTGAAGGAGGATGGCGATGTCATAGAGGCACGAAACTTGCTCTGCGATTGTATGCGCCCCATGGACGCCGCCTCGCGCGGCCTTGACGAAAAAGCCCGCGGAAGCGGGCTTCGATGACGCAATCGGGGTGGTGGCGGCGACGGCGGGCGGCAGGGCGCCGACGCGGTCCGCACCACCGGGCGCGTCAACCCTTGCGGGCTTCGGCGATCAGGAAGTCGACCACCTGGAGCGCGCGGTCGAGCGAGCCCGCCGTGTCGCCGTCGACGTACCAGCGCCCGGCCACGCCAAGGGCCGGGACCCCGGCCACCTGGTAGTCGGTGGTGAGCTGGGTGGCGCGCTTGGCCTTGCCGACCACCGAGAAGGACTTGAACAGCTCGGCGAACTTCTTGGCGTCGAGGCCCGGTTGCTTCTCCACCCAGGCGAGGATCGCGGCGTCGCCGGTCAGGTTCAGGCGCTGCTGGTGGATGGCCTGGAACACCTTGGGCTGGAATTCGTCGACCTTGCCCATCGCTTCGAGCGCGTAGTAGAAGCGCTGCTTGGCATCCGTGTCGTTGCCGACGAACGGCACCGGGATGCGACGGAAAACGACATAGGGCGGCAACTTCTTGACCCAGGCTTCCACCTGCGGCTCGAAGGCCGCGCAATGCGGACAGTTGTAGGAAAAGAACTCGAGCACCTCGACCTTGCCGGCGGGCGTATCGACCGGCGCCGGCTTGCGCAGCACGAGGTAGTCGGTCCCGGCCTTGATGGGACGGGCCTGCTGGGCATGCGAGGGTGCAGCCAGCGGAAGAAGCCCCAGCGAAGCGGCGGCCAGCGAAAAATCACGACGTTTCATGTATCAATTCCTTCTGTACGGCTTGAAAGAGCCCACGAAGCCGGGTGGAGTTCCCGGACCGGGCGAACTGGAGACGATGAAGTCTCAACGCTGGACGCGAACCAGGGCCGATTCAAGGCCCCCGCCGTCGAGCCGCTCCTTGAGCTGGTCGGCGTCGTCCTTCTTGTTGAAAGGACCGGCACGCACGCGGTAGACGGTGCGGCCGGCCTGCTCGCGCTCGGTCACGCGCGCCTCCACGCCCATCAGCGAGAGCTTGGCGCGCTGCGCATCGGCATCCTCCTGGGTGCGGAAGGCGCCGGCCTGGACGAAATACATGAACGGGTCGGTGCCGGTGCCGGTGGCCGCTGCGGCCCCTGCGCCGGAGCGCGCCTTCGCGAAATCGCCGATCGGGTCGTTCGAGGGCGGCAGCGCGTTGGCTTCGGCCGGAACCGGCGCGGTACGAGGCGGCCGCGGCGCGGCCGTCTGGTCGCCCCGCGCACCGGGTGCCACCACCACCGGCACCGGGCCGGCGGGCGGAGTGGGTGCCGCCACGGTGGCGGGCGCAACCGGCGCCGCGGCCGCCGGGGCACGGGCCGCGGCACCGGCCTTGCCGGCCAGCGGCAGGTTCGGGTCCCAGTCGCGGTTCTTGCGTGCCTCGGCCTCGTCCTGCTCGGCACCGCCGCGCTGGGTCTTGGTCATGAACGGGATCGGCACCTTGGTCACATAGACCGCGATGCCGAGCGCGATGCCGAGCCCGAGCACCAGGCCCACGATCAACCCGATGACGATGTTGCCGCTTTGTCGTTTCTTCATGGTGGAGGAGGGAATCACATCTTTTGCGGCGCGCTGACGCCCAGAACAGCGAGACCATTGTGCAGCACCCGGGCGGTCGCCGCGACCAGCGCCAGACGAGCCCGCTTGACCGGCTCGTCGTCGACCAGGATGCGCTCGGCGTCGTAGTAGCTGTGGTAGCTCGCCGCCAGTTCGCGCAGGTAGAAGGTGACGTCGTGGGGCGCGAAATCCTTGGCTGCGGCGGTCAGCATCTCGGGGTACTTGGCCAGTTGCAGCAGCAGCGCCTGCGAGGCGGGACTTTGCAGCGGAGACAGGTCCACGTCCTCGAGCGTCGCCGGGTCGCCGCCCCAGGCCGCCAGCACCGAGCAGATGCGCGCGTGGGCGTACTGCACGTAGTAGACCGGGTTGTCGTTGTTCTGCGCCAGCGCGAGGTCGATGTCGAAGGTGTACTCGGTGTCGGGCTTGCGGCTCAGCAGGAAGAAGCGCACCGCGTCGGTGCTGGTCCATTCGATCAGGTCGCGCAGGGTGACGTAGCTGCCGGCGCGCTTGCTGATCTTGACCTCCTCGCCGCCGCGCACCACGCGCACCATGGTGTGCAGCACGTAGTCGGGGTAGCCGGCCGGGATGCCGACCCCGGCCGCCTGCAGGCCGGCGCGCACGCGCGCGATCGTGCCGTGGTGGTCGGTGCCCTGGATGTTGACCACCTTGTGGAAGCCGCGCTCCCATTTGGCGATGTGATAGGCCACGTCGGGCACGAAGTAGGTGTACGTGCCGTCGCCCTTCCGCATCACGCGGTCCTTGTCGTCGCCGTAGTCGGTCGACTTGAGCCACAGGGCGCCGTCCAGCTCGTAGGTCTTGCCGGCATCGATGAGCTTCTGCACCGTGGCCGCCACCCGGCCGCTGGTGTAGAGGCTGGACTCGAGGTAGTAGTTGTCGAACCGGACCTGGAAGGCCTTCAGGTCGAGATCCTGTTCGTGGCGCAGGTAGGCGACCGCGAACTGGCGGATCGAGTCGAGGTCGTCGACGTCGCCGCTGGCGGTGTACTCGCGGTCGTCCGAACGCACGGTCTTCCTGGCCTTGAAGTCGGCCGCGATGTCGGCGATGTACTCGCCGTTGTAGGCCTGCTCGGGCCATTCGGGGTCGCCCGGCTTGAAGCCCTTGGCGCGCAGCTGGGTGCTGGTGGCCAGCGTCTGGATCTGCACGCCGGCGTCGTTGTAATAGAACTCGCGCCAGACCTGGTCGCCCTGCGTCGCCAGCAGGTTGCAGATGGCGTCGCCGAGGGCGGCCTGGCGGCCATGGCCGACATGCAGCGGGCCGGTCGGGTTGGCCGAGACGAACTCGACCAGCACCCGCTCGTCGCGCGCAGGCTGGCGGCCGAAGGCGGCGCCGGCCGAAAGCACCTCGCGCACCACCTGCTGGCGGGCCGCGGTCTTGAGGCGGATGTTCAGGAAACCGGGGCCGGCGATCTCGACCGATTCGACCCATTTGCCGAAGGCGGGCGTGGCCTGCAGCGCGGCCGCCAGCTGTTCGGCCAGCTCGCGCGGCTTGCGCTGCAGCGGCTTGGCCAGCTGCATGGCCGCGGTGCTGGCGAAATCGCCGTGTGCCGCCACCTTGGGCGACTCGAACGCGGCTTTGCTGCCGGTGCCGGGCGAGAGGGATTCGAGCGTGTTCGCGAGCGCCGCGAGCAGCTCCTGTTTGACCAATAGCATCTGCGAATTTTACCGGGGGCCCGACAGCCGGCCGTAACGATCGTCATCCAACAGTGAACGTCGGCCGTTAGGATGGGCAGCCCCGGGGCGGGGAAAACCGTCACAAACCATCTCCCAAGGACTCCTCCATCATGAAAAAGCTCCTTTCCCTGCTGGCTCTGGGCGCCTCCCTCTCGTTCGGCGTCGCGCACGCATCCCCCTGCGACACCCAGGCCGCGGACAAGAAGCTGAATGGCGCGGCCAAGACCAGCTTCGTCAAGAAGTGTGAAAAGGACGCTGCGGCCGCAGCCGCACCGGCTTGCGCGGCGAAGGCGATCGACAAGAACGGCAAGGCACTGGCCGGGGCGGCCAAGACCAGCTTCATGAAGAAGTGCGAAGCCGACGCCAAGGGCTAGCCCGCTATTTCAAGACGCCGAAGAGGTTGTTGGCGTCGTCGGTCCAGGGCTCCAGCCCGGCGATCTGCTGAATTCTTGAGCTGGCCTGGCCGATGGCGCCTTCGGCCAGCCGACCTGGCTCGCGGCTGACCAGCACCCAGTCGGTGTTGCGCAGCCCCTCGGCGCTCGGCTCGTCATGGACCAGCGCCACGTGCAGGCCCTGGGCCAGCGCGATCTTCTCGACCACGGGCGCCAGCGCCAGGAAGCGGTTGGTGACGTGGAAGGCGACGATGCCGCCCGGCCGCATGTGCCTGAAGTAGAGCGCCATCGCCTCCGAGGTGATCAGGTGGACCGGCACCGAATCGCCCGAGAAGGCATCGACCGCCAGCACGTCGAAGGCCTGGGGACTCTCGCGCTCCAGCGCCAGCCGGGCGTCGCCGAGCACCCGCTCGATGCGCGCCGGGCTGTCGGCCAGGAAGCTGAACTCGCTGTCGGCGAGTTCGAACACCTGCGGATTGATCTCGTAGACCCGGTAGATGTCGCCGGGCCGGCCATAGGTCGCCAGCGTGCCGGCGCCCAGGCCGATCAGCCCGACGCGGCGCGGCGTGGCCGGCGCCGCCGCGATCGCCAGGCCGACGCCCGAGCTCGGCCCGTAGTAGGCGGTCGGCTCGCGCCGGCGTGACGGCGCCAGGTACTGCTCGCCGTGCTTGACCGAGCCGTGGAACATCTGGCGCACCCGGTCCCCGGCGGCGCCGCGCTCGGCGTCGAGCGTGACCAGCGTGCCGTAGAAGTTGCGCTGCATGCGGCGCGCGCCGGTCGAATCGTCCTCGACCTGCAGCGCCAGGAACCAGGCGCAGGCCCCCGCCAGCGCGAGCGAAGCCGCCATGCCGATGCGGCGCCGGCGCCACAGCACGGCCGCGATCAGCGCGCACAGCACGAGGCCGACGCCCAGCTCGTAGTAGGCCGGCAGCACGTGCGGCGCCACCAGCCCGACGCTGACGCCGCCGAGCGCGCCGCCCAGCGACAGCATCAGGTAGAAGCGCGTCAGGTAGGCGCCACCGGGGCGCAGGCGCGCCATTTCGCCGTGCAGGAACATGCACAGCGCGAACAGGCCGACGATGTAGATCGGCAGCGCCGTGCGCAGATCGGAGCCTAGGCTGTGCTGCAGCCCGAAGGCGCACAGCGCCAGCATCGCGGCGGCCAGCGGGACGAACACCGGGCGGCGATACCAGCGGTCGCTCTCGAAGGTCAGGACGAAGGTCAGCAGGTACACCGACAGCGGCAGCACCCACAGGAAGGGGATGGCCGCCACGTTCTGCGTGATGTGGTTCGTGATGGCGAGCAGCAGCCAGGAGCCCAGGGCCGGCAGCGCGAGCCACATCAGATGGTCGGCGGCGCGCGGTCTGGCGGCCGGCGTGGCGTCGGCCTGCCGCGGCGCGACGACGGGCGTCGCATCGGTCGCCCAGTGGCGCGACACGTAGAGCGTGGTGCCCGCGCACAGCAGCACGAAGACGCCGTAGGCCGCCGACCAGCCCCAGGCCTGCTGCCACAGCGAGCTGTGCGGCTCGATCAGCACCGGATAGCTCAGGAGCGACACCAGCGAGGCCAGGTTGGAGAGCGAGAAGTAGCGGTACACCTGCGCGCCCCAGGGCGTGCGCGCCACCCACGACTGCACCAGCGGCCCGGTGGTCGACAGCAGGAAATACGGCAGGCCGATGGTGCCGACCAGCAGGCCCAGGATCCACAGCGTCGGGTCTTCGGCACCGGTCGGCTTCCAGCGCTCGCTGGTCACGATCGGCAGGAAGGCCAGGCTCGCGAGCAGCAGCGCGACGTGCAGCCGCGCCTGGGTGCGCGAACCGAGTCGCCGCGTGATCCAGTCCGAGTACGCATAGCCCGCCAGCAGCACGACCTGGAAGAACACCATGCAGACCGACCACACCGCCGCCGAGCCGCCGAACCAGGGCAGGATCTGCTTGGCGATCAGCGGCTGGACCAGGAACAGCAGGAAGGCACTGGTGAAGATGGTGCCGGCGAACAGGGCCTTGACGTACGCCGGCTTCATCGGGCTAGCTCCTGGCGCCGAAGCCGCGGGCCAGGAACACGGCCGCCAGTGGGATCAGCGCGATCAGGTGGGCCTGGATCATCACCAGCTTGCGGGTCTTGCGGACCTCGGCCTCGGCCGGCAGCGCGCCGGTGGCGCGCAGCGCCTTGCGCCAGCGCAGGTAGCGCATCGTCGGAAAGATCGAGATCAGGCCGACGATGACGAACAGCGTGAGCTTCAGGTGCAGCAGCGGGTTGGTCCAGTACCAGGCCGTGCCCTTCATGCCCCACCAGGTGCGCGCCACGCCGGTGGCGATGACCGCCACCGCGGCGATGCCGTAGATCCGGTCGACCTTGGCCAGGCGCTCGACCACGGCCGCGTTGAGCCACTCGACGCGGCACAGCGCAGCCTCGCTGGCGATGAACACCACCAGCGTCAGGATGGCCAGCAGGTGCAGGTAGGCGAGGATGGCTTCGAGCGTCATCGGGGGGACTCCTTGGTTTTCTTGGGCGCTGCGATTGTGCCGCCCCAGAACTCCGGCCGCGCGTACTGCGCCTTCAGGAAGTCCAGCCACAGGCGCACCCGCAGGGCCAGGTGCTTGCGCTGCGGGAACACGGCGTAGATGCCGTTGGGCGGCGCCGCGAACTCGTCGAGCAGCGGCACCAGCAGGCCGGCATCGATCTCGGCCTCGACCTCCCAGGTGCTGCGCCAGGCGATGCCGTGGCCGGCCAGGCACCAGTCGTGCAGCACCTGGCCGTCGGAGCAGTCGAGCGGTCCGGTCGGCTTCAGGTGGATCACCTCGTGCTCGCCACCGGCCGCCGGCACCCGGAAGGCCCAGCCGCGAGTCTGCGAGGCGTCGCTCGACAGGCTGAGGCAGGCGAAGCGCGCCAGTTCGCCCGGATGGCGCGGCGCGCCGTGGCGGCGCACGAACTCGGGCGTGGCGACGCAGCGGCGCCGGTTGTCCGCCAGGCGCAGGCTCACCAGCGAGGAATCGGGCAGATCGCCGACCCGCACCGCGCAATCGAAGCTCTCGCCCGCCATGTCGACCACGCGGTCGCTGAGGTTCAGCGAGATCGTGACCTCGGGATGCAGCTGGTGGAAGCGCGGCACCAGCGGCGCCACGTGACGCCGGCCGAAGCCCGCCGGCGCGGTCACGCGCAGGTGCCCGCTGGCCTTGACGCCGCCTGCGCTCACGCTGGCCTCCGCGTTCGCGAGCTCGACCAGCAGCCGCTGGCAGTCCTCGAGGAAAGCGCTCCCCTCGTGCGTGAGCGTGATGCGGCGCGTGGTGCGCAGCAGCAGCTTGACGCCCAGCCGCTCCTCCAGCGCGTCGATGCGGCGGCCGATGATCGCCGGCGCCACGCCCTCGGCCTTGGCCGCGGCCGTGAGGCTGCCGCGGGCGGCGATCGCGACAAAGGATTCGAGTTGCTTCAGGCGGTCCATCGCCGGCGATTATCACGAGCGTCGGCCAGAGAGCCGCAGCCGTGTGCGAAACAGCTTCATCCGCCGCGCCTGGACCTGACCGCGCCTACGCGTTCCTCCCCATGGCGCGCCCATCGCAAAGCGCCTACAAGGCGGAGGAAGACTCCGGGAGCGCATACCGTGAACCCACTCGCCGCCAGCAGCGTCACCTGCATGTTGCCCGTGAAGGATCTTGCCCGCGCACGCCAGTTCTACGAGCAGATGCTCGGGCTGGAGCCGCTCGGCGCCAAGCCGGACGGCAAGTTCATCTACCGCTGCGGCGGCACCGAACTGGCCCTGTTCCCCAAGCCCGAGGGCACCAAGGCCGAACACACGGCCTTGAGCTTTCGCGTCGAGCGCATCGGCGACGCGGTGGCCGCGCTGGAACAGCGTGGCGTGCGTTTCGCGGACTACGACCTGCCGGGGCTCAAGACCGTCGAGCATGTCTGCGTGCTGGGCTCCGAGAAGGCGGCCTGGTTCGAAGACACCGAAGGCAACATCCTCTGCCTGCACGAAGAGCTGGCCTAGGGCCCACGGCGGGCTAGGGCAGGCAAGGGTTCAGTCTCCGGTGACGATGTCGTGCGTCTTGAGCGCGGCGATCTGGGCGTCGTTGTAGCCCACTTCCCGGAGCAGCGCGCTCGTGTGCTCCCCGAGCAGCGGCGGCTGCAGGCGGATGCCGGGCCGCTCGCCGCCGAGCGTGAAAGGCATCAGCGGCACCTTCGACTGGCTGCCGTCGTTCATGCGGATCGGCGCCAGGCCGCCGGTGGCATTGAGGTGCGGGTCGTCGAACAGGTCCTGCGGCTTGGCGATGGGCGCGAACGGCAGTTCGTTCTGCTCGAACACGGCGCTGAGTTCGGCCGCGCTGCGGCTCGCGAGGTGCGAGCGCAGCACGGGCATCATCCATTCGCGCGCGAGCACGCGGTCGTTGTTGGTCTTCAGGCGCGGATCGGCCAGCATCTCCTCGAGCCCGAAGGCCTTGCAGAAGATCGCCCACTGCTTGTCGCTGACCACCGCCAGGAAGATCTGCTCGCCCTCCTTCACGGTGAAGACATCGTAGACGCCCCAGGCCGAGATCCGGCTCGGCATCGGGTCGGCGGCGCGGCCCGTGGCGGCGAACTGCATCATGTGCTGCGCGACCAGGAAGATGTTGTTCTCGAACAGGGCCGACTGCACCTCGCAGCCCTTGCCCGTGAGCTCGCGCTGGCGCAGTGCCGCCATCGCGCCGATGGCGCCGAACATGCCGCCCATGATGTCGTTGACGCTGGTGCCGGCGCGCAGCGGATCGCCCGAGCGGCCGGTCATGTAGGCCAGGCCGCCCATCATCTGCACCACCTCGTCGAGGGCGGTGCGGTGGTCGTAGGGGCCGGGCAGGAAGCCCTTGTGGCTGACGTAGATGAGGCGCGGGTCGAGCTTGCTCAGGCTCTCATGGTCGAGGCCCAGCTTCTTCATCGTGCCGGGCTTGAAGTTTTCGCTCACGATGTCGGCGGTCGCGATCAGGCGCAGCGCGGCCTCGACGCCCTCGGGCTTCTTGAGGTCGAGCGCGATGCTCTTCTTGTTGCGGTTGAAGGTCGGGAAGAAGCCGGCCCCCGAACCCAGCAGGCGGCGCGTGTTGTCGCCCGCTATCGGCTCGACCTTGATCACCTCGGCGCCGAGGTCTCCCAGCAGCATGCCGCAGGTCGGGCCCATCACCATGTGGGTGAATTCGATGACTCGGATGCCCGCGTACGGCAGCGGCGCAGAGGTGGATTCAGACATGTGCGGTTCCCTGGGTTCCTTGTGTGAAGCCCTTGGGCAGGCCGGCTTCGGGCGTCATGCCGTAGACCGGTTCGCCCGGCAGGCCGGCGATGAGCGGCGCACGGGCCGCGATGAGCTTGGCGAGGTCGATGCCGGTCGCGACGCCCATGGCCTCGAACATGAAGACCAGGTCCTCGGTCACGACGTTGCCCGAGGCACCGGGTGCATAGGGGCAGCCGCCCAGGCCGCCGAGCGAGGCGTCGAAGGTGCGCACCCCCTCCTCGAAAGCGGCCAGGCAGTTGGCGAGGCCGAGCCCGCGGGTGTTGTGCATGTGGGCCGCGCCGGCGTGGTCGCCGATCTCGGCGCGCAGGCGCCTGAACAGGCGGCGCACATGCGCCGGGTTCGCATAGCCCACGGTGTCGGACAGGCCCGACTCGTCGGCGCCCGCCGCGATGCACAGGGCGGCGAGCCGGATCACATCGTCCTCGGGCACCTGGCCCTGCAGCGTGCAACCGAAAGCGGTCGAGATGCCGGCTTCGAGCCCGACCTGCGGCGCGAGTTCGCGGCGCAGCTCGGCGATGGCCCGAACCTCGTCGACCATCTGCTCGCGCGTCTTCCTCACGTTGGCGAGCGAATGGGCCGCGCTCGCGGACACCGGCACCGTGAGCTTGTGGACGCCGGCCGCGAGCGCGGCCTCCGCGCCCCTGCGGTTCGGCACCAGCGCCATCACGGTCAGGCCGGGCAGCGTGATGGCATGGCGCACCACCTCGGCGGCGTCCGCCATCTGCGGCAGCAGCCGGGCCGGCACGAAGGAGGCGACCTCGATCTCCCTGACACCGGCCGCGTGGAGGGCGTCGATCCAGCGCAGCTTGTCCGCCGTGGGCATCGCCGCCTTGACGGACTGCAGGCCGTCGCGCGGGCCGACCTCGCTGACGAGCACATCAGGGGCTGTCATCGCTCTTGTCTCCTGTTTGAATCGACTTGACTGTTCTATCTTGCAGAACTATATTCCAACAAACAGAATTAGACCGACGAACGCGCAGCCTGTCAAGCCACGCCCATGCCACGCAAATCCCAAACCGAATCGGTGTCCGACCTGAACGCCGCGCCCGGCGGCGCCGCGGCGGTGGATCGCGCGCTGAGCCTGCTCTCGGCCTTCCAGGCCGGAGACGCTGCGCTCACGCTGGCGCAGTTCGCCGAGCGCACGCAGCTCTACAAGAGCACGGTGCTGCGCCTGCTGGCCTCGCTGGAGCACGCGCGGCTGATCCGCCGGCAGGACGACGGCCGCTACGCCCTCGGCGCCGAAGTCGCCCGCCTGCACGCCCTGTATGCCGCCTCGTTCTCGCTCGACGGCGTCGTGCCGCCGGTGTTGCGCGACCTGGTCGCCGCCACCGGCGAAAGCGCGGCCTACCACGTGCGACAGCCGCAGGGCGAAGACTGGACCCGCCTGTGCCTGTACCGGGTGGACTCGCCGCACGTGGTGCGCGACCACGTGCGCGCCGGCGACCTGCTGCCGGCCGACCGCGGCGCCGGTGCGCGGATCCTGATCGCATTCGGCCCCGAGGCCGAAAGACCGCACGGTGCGCGCGATCGCGCCCTTTACGAGACCATCCGGGAACAGGGCTACTGCGCGCTGGTCGGCGACCGCACGGCCGAGCTGGCCGGCATCTCGGCGCCGGTGTTCCATGCCGATGGTCGCCTGGCGGCCGCGGTCACGCTGACCATGCCGGCCCATCGCTACGACCCGCAGCACATCGAGCCGGTGCGGGCCGCCGCCCGAAGACTCAACGGCCAGGTCTGAGCGCGAGGCGCCGCGGGCGCTTTTCTTGCAATCACGGCGTACCCTTGGACAGCCCCTTCGACGGCAAGATTACATTCATTTTTGTCATTGATAAAACCCGATTTCGGCTCTTACTGGCCAGTCAGGTATCGAATACAGTCCCCGGGACGCATCTATCAAGGAGAACTGACTCATGACCGCCCGCACCCCTGTCCACGGCCTCCAGGTCGCCACCGAACTGCACCAGTTCATCGAGCAGAAGGTCCTGCCCGCCACCGGCGTCGCCAGCGATGTCTTCTGGAAGGGCTTCGACGCCATCGTCAGCGAGTTCGCGCCGAAGAACCTGGCGCTGCTGGCCGAGCGCGACCGGCTGCAGCGCGAAATGGACGCCTGGCACAAGGCGCACCCGGGCCCGATCGCCGACATGCCGGCCTACCGCGCCTTCCTCGAATCGATCGGCTACCTGCTGCCGCAGCCGAAGGACGTCAAGACCACCACCGCCAACGTCGACGCCGAGCTCGCCCTGCAGGCCGGCCCGCAGCTGGTGGTGCCGATCCTCAACGCACGCTATGCGCTCAATGCCGCGAACGCGCGCTGGGGCTCGCTCTACGACGCGCTCTACGGCACCGACGCGATCCCCGAGACCGGCGGCGCCGAGAAGGGCAAGGGCTACAACCCGGCGCGCGGCGCCAAGGTGATCGAGTTCGCGCGCAACGTGCTCGACCAGGCCGCGCCGCTCGAGAACGGCTCGCACAAGCACGCGACCGGCTACACGGTCGAGGGCGGCCGGCTGGTGGTGGCGCTGCAGAGCAGCAGCACCGGCCTGGCGGACCCGGCCCAGTTCATCGGCTACCAGGGCGACGCGGCGGCGCCGAAGTCGGTGCTGCTGAAGCACAACGGCATCCACCTCGACATCCAGATCGACCGCTCGACCGCCATCGGCAAGACCGACGCCGCCGGCATCAGCGACCTGGTGCTCGAGGCCGCGCTCTCGACCATCCTCGACCTCGAGGATTCCGTGGCCGTGGTGGACGCCGCCGACAAGGTGCTGGCCTACTCGAACTGGCTCGGCATCCTGAAGGGCGACCTGACCGAGGAAGTCGCCAAGGGCGGCAAGACCTTCACGCGCGGCCTCAACCCCGACCGCGAATACACCGGCGCCGACGGCCAGCCCGTGAAGCTGCACGGCCGTTCGCTGATGTTCGTGCGCAACGTCGGCCACCTGATGACCAATCCGGCCATCCTCTACGCCGGCGGCAAGGAGATCCCCGAAGGCATCATGGACGCGGTCATCACGACCACCATCGCGACCATCGACCTGAAGCGCAAGGGCAACTCGCGCACCGGCAGCGTCTACATCGTGAAGCCGAAGATGCACGGCCCGGCCGAGGTCGCCTTCGCCAGCGCGCTGTTCGCGAGCGTCGAGCAGTTGCTCGGCCTGCCCGCCAACACGGTCAAGCTCGGCATCATGGACGAGGAGCGCCGCACCAGCCTCAACCTCAAGGCCTGCATCGCCGAGGCCCTGGCGCGCGTGGCCTTCATCAACACCGGCTTCCTCGACCGCACCGGCGACGAGATGCACACCGCCATGCAGGCCGGCGCGATGCTGCGCAAGGGCGACATGAAGACCACGCCGTGGATCCAGGCCTACGAGAAGAACAACGTGCTGGTCGGCCTGTCATGCGGCCTGCGCGGCAAGGCGCAGATCGGCAAGGGCATGTGGGCCATGCCGGACCTGATGGCCGCGATGCTCGAACAGAAGATCGCGCACCCCAAGGCCGGCGCCAACACCGCCTGGGTGCCCTCGCCGACCGCCGCGACGCTGCACGCGCTGCACTACCACCAGGTCAATGTCGCCGAGGTGCAGCAGCAACTCGAAAAGATCGACGCCAACGCCGAGCGCGACAACCTCCTCGACGGCCTGCTGCAGGTGCCGGTGGCGCCCAAGGTGGACTGGACCGCAGCCGAGCGCCAGCAGGAGCTCGACAACAACGTGCAGGGCATCCTGGGCTACGTGGTGCGCTGGATCGACCAGGGCGTGGGCTGCTCCAAGGTGCCGGACATCCACGACATCGGCCTGATGGAAGACCGCGCCACGCTGCGCATCTCGAGCCAGCACATCGCCAACTGGCTGCTGCACGGCGTGGTGAGCAAGGAGCAGGTCAACGCCACCTTCGAGCGCATGGCCGCGGTGGTCGACAAGCAGAACGCCGGCGACCCGCTGTACCGGAACATGGCCGGCAATTTCGCGACCTCGGCCGCCTACCAGGCGGCGCAGGATCTGGTGTTCAAGGGCATCGAGCAGCCCAGCGGCTACACCGAGCCGCTGCTGCATGCATGGCGCTTGAAGGTCAAGGCCGCAGCCTGATCTCCTCGCCGACGCGCTCCCCTCGGGGAGCGCGCGTCAGGCGCGGCCGAGCGTTCGACTGACCTCGGCCGGGTCCATCCCGTACATCTCCGCGAATTCCGCCACGGTGCGCCCGCTGGCCGCGAAGGCCCGCTGCAGCGCCTCGCGCTTGGCGGTGCGCTCGCCCAGCTCGGCGAAGGCCTCGTCGAGCACCGCGTTCGATGCCTCGTCCTGGGTGCGCACGACCAGCATGTAGTCCTCCCGGGAAAGGCCCGACGCCTCGATGGCCTCCATCAGCCGTGCCCGCAGCGCAGGCCGCACGTCTTCGCCGGTACGGGCATGGCGGCGCTTGAACACTTCCAGGATCGCGTGGTGCACGTGCTCGGGCGCCACGGCCTCCACCGGCTCTCCATTCAGGTCATGGCGCTGGGCGCCGGAGGCCACGGCCTCGAGATATCGCGTGGACCGCGCGTGCAAGCCCATGGCGATCTTCAGGTCTTCCTTCTTGAAATCGTCGGGGTGCAGCGCCAGCAATTCCTGGTAGACGCCCAGCTTGAGCGGCAGGAAGCGCGGACCGAACAACTTCGGATACAGCTCGAAAAGCCGTTCGAGCACGGGGTGCACCTTGCGCTGGCGCTGCGGCGCCTTCGCCTTGGCGGCGGGCTGCGGATTGCGGCGGCCCTTCCTGGCGGCAGTCGGTGCGGGGGCGGCGGTTTCGGTCGTCGAATTCATCAAGGTGTCTGGTCAGCGGAATCGGGGCCCACATCGGGCAAGGAATGGCCTCGACTGTAATGCCGCCGCTCAGTCCCGACTCGCCGCCTCGGCTTCTGCCCGCAGCCAGCGCACGAAATCCTGGGCATCGGCATTGCCCGCCGCGCGGCGCGAGGTCTCGATGAAATAGCCGCGCCGCGACGCCGCGCCTTCGCCGAAGGGCGCCACCAATTGCCCGGTCCGCACCAGTTCGCGCAGCAGCGGCAGCCGGCCGATGACCACGCCCTGCCCCGCCACCGCGGCCGCCACCGCGTCGGCGTACTGGGTGAAACGCAGCGTGTTCTTCATGCGCAGGTCGGCGAGCCCCATCACCTCGAGCCAGGGCTCCCAGTCGGCGGTGGGCGACTCGGCGTGATTCGGCAGGTCCACCGTCAGCAGGGTCTGGTTCGGCAGGTCGGACGGCGATGCCAGGGCGGCGGCGATGCGCGGCGCGCACAGCGGCATCACCGACTCCTCGAACAGGGTCGGGCCGGTGCCCCGGGCGATCGGCACGAAGCGCACCGCGACGTCGATCCGGCTGCGCTCGAGGTCCTGCACCTCGAGCGTGGCCGACACGCGCACGTCGACCCTCGGATGGTCGGCGGTGAAGCGCGCCAGCCGCGGGATCAGCCACAGCGAGGCGAAGCCCGGCGTGGTGGTGATCGCGACCTGGCGCAGAACCGGCACGGCACGTACGCGCGCCGTGGCATCCCGCAGCCGCTCCAGGCTCTCGACCACCGCGCGCTGCAGCACGCGGCCGGCCTCGGTCAGCGCCAGGGCGCGGTGGCGGCGCTCGAACAGCAGGACGCCGAGGCTGGCCTCGAGCTGCTGGATCTGCCGGCTCACCGCCGACTGGGTGAGGAACACCTCGGTCGCCGCCTGCGTGAAGCTCAGCGTGCGCGCCGCCGCCTCGAAGCTGCGCAGCAGCTCCAGCGGCGGCAGGTCGATCCCGCCGGGAATGGGATTCACATTCTCAATACGCATGCAACGAGTTCCCAAAGACCGTATGACACAGAGGGGACCACTGACTATATTCATTCGCAGGAAGAATGCAAAGGAGCCACCATGACCCCCCGTACCCAGCGCCTCAGCCTCAGCCTGCCCAAGAAGTCGATCTTCACCCTGCCCGACGCCCACGAGGTCGACATCGAATGCACCAGCGGCGCGGTCTGGATCACGCTCGACCACGACCGGCGCGACATCGTCCTCGAACCGGGCGAGCGCTTCCGCAGCGATTCGCACCGGCGGGCGCTGGTAGCGGCGCTGGAGCCGTCCTGCGTGCGCTTCAGCGCCGCCAAGCTCTCGGTCGCGGCCGCACCGGCACCGGCGGCACGGTCGCCTTGGCGACTGTGGCCCCACGCCCACGGGATGTCCCCGGCTTGACCCGAACGCCCGGGCGTTGAACCATCGACGCTCGTGGCCAGGGAAGACGCCAATCCGCCGCCGCCGTTCGATCGGCCGCGCAGCGCCGTCCGCTCCGGGCCCCCATTTCTCGGATGAAGGACACACCATGGCAGAGGCATTCATCGTGGCCACCGCGCGCACCGCGGGCGGCCGTCGCGGCGGCAGGCTTTCCGGTTGGCACCCGGTCGACCTGGCCGCCCAGGTCATCGACGCGCTGGTGGCGCGCAGCGGCATCGATCCGGCCGCGGTGGAGGACGTGATCCTCGGCTGCGTGAGCCAGGTCGGCGAGCAGGCGACCAACGTGGCGCGCAACGCGGTGCTGGCGTCGAAGCTGCCCGAATCGGTCCCGGGCACCTCGGTCGACCGCCAGTGCGGCTCCTCGCAGCAGGCGCTGCATTTCGCGGCCCAGGCCGTGATGTCCGGCAGCATGGACGCGGTGATCGCGGCCGGCGTCGAGAGCATGACGCGGGTGCCGATGTTCACGCCCAACGCACTGCCGGCCAAGGCCGGCCTCGGCACCTACATGAGCCCCGCGATGCAGCGGCGCTACCCGGGCGTGGAGTTCAGCCAGTTCACCGGGGCCGAGATGATCGCGAAGAACTACGGCCTCACGAAGGACATGCTCGACCGCTACGCCCTCGAAAGCCACCGGCGAGCCATCGCCGCCAGCCGCGAGCATGCCTTCGCCGACGAGATCGTCCCGATCGAGGTCCGCCTGGCCGACGGCTCGGCCAGCGGCGAGATGCACACGGTCGACGAAGGCATCCGCTTCGACGCCACGCTCGAAGGCATCGCCGGCGTCAAGCTGATCGCCGAGGGCGGCCGCTGTACCGCGGCCACCGCGAGCCAGATCTGCGACGGCGCCAGCGGCGTGCTGGTGGTCAACGAGCGCGGCCTGAAGGCGCTGGGCGTGAAGCCGCTCGCGCGCATCCACCACATGAGCGTCCTGGGCCACGACCCGGTGATCATGCTGGAGGCGCCGATCCCCGCGACCGCGCGGGCGCTTTCGAAGGCCGGCCTGAAGATCGAGGACATCGACCTCTACGAGGTCAACGAGGCCTTCGCGCCGGTGCCGCTGGCCTGGCTGCAAAAGCTGGGGGCCGACCCGGCGAAGCTCAACGTGAACGGCGGCGCGATCGCGCTGGGCCATCCGCTCGGCGCCTCGGGCACCAAGCTGATGACCACGCTGGTCAATGCGCTCGGACAGCGCGGCAAGCGCTACGGCCTGCAGACCATGTGCGAAGGCGGCGGCATGGCCAATGTGACGATCGTGGAGCGGCTCTGATGGGCGCCGTCCTCTACGAACTCAACGACGGCATCGCGACCCTCACGCTGAACCTGCCATCCAAGCTCAACCCGATCGCGCTCGACCTGCAGCAGGAACTGCGCGAATGCCTGGCGCGCGTGCGCGCCGACAGCCAGGTGCGCGCCGTGGTGCTCACGGGCGCGGGCAAGGCCTTCTGCGTCGGCGCCGACCTGAGCGCGATGCGCGAGCCCGAAGCCGGCAAGACGCTGGGCGACCAGACGGCCGACTGGATGCAGTCGATGAGCAATCCGCTGATCGAGGAACTGCGCGCACTGCCGGTGCCGGTCGTCTGCGCGGTCAACGGCCCGGCAGCCGGTGCGGGCGTCGGCCTGGCGCTGGCCTGCGACATCGTGCTGGCGGCGCGCAGCGCGTACTTCTACCTGCCCTTCTTGCCCAAGCTCGGGATCGTGCCCGACCTCGGCTGCACCTGGTTCATCCCGCGCCGGATCGGCCCGGCGCGCGCGCTGGGCATGGCGCTGCTCGACGAGAAGCTCGGGGCCGAGACCGCCGCGCAATGGGGCCTGATCTGGGCCGCGATCGACGACGACCTGCTGCTGCTCGATGCCATGAAGATCGCGCAGCGCCTGGCGCGCCTGCCGGCGCATGCGGTGCTCGAGGCGCGCCGCGCCATCGAGCTGTCGGAGCGCCACACGCTGCCCGAACAACTGCACTACGAGAGCGAGCGCCAGCGCGAGCTGATCGAGCAGCCGAGCTTCGCCGAGGGCGTGACGGCCTTCCTGCAGAAGCGCCCGCCGGTCTTTCCCGCGCGCTGAACGCCATGATCGAACGCACCCTTTTCGGCCCCGACCACGAGGCCTTCCGCGACTCCTTCCGCCGCTTCATGGACAAGGAGATCGCGCCCTTCCACGAGGCCTGGGAGGAGCAGGGCTACGTCGACCGGACGGTCTGGAACAAGGCCGGCGAGAACGGCTTCCTCTGCATGTCGCTGCCGGAAGAATATGGCGGCTCGGGCGCCGACCTGCTCTATTCGGTGATCCAGTTCGAGGAGCTCTGGGCCCGCGGCTTCACGGGGATTGGCTACGGGCTGCACAGCGAGATCGTGGCACCCTACATCCTGCGCTACGGCACCGAGGAACAGAAGAAGCACTACCTGCCCAAGCTCGCGAGCGGCGAGATGATCGGCGCCATCGCGATGAGCGAGCCGGCCGCCGGCAGCGACCTGCAGGCGGTGCGAAGCACCGCGCTCAAGCAGGCCGACGGCAGCTACCTGCTGAACGGCAGCAAGACCTTCATCACCAACGGCTGGCATGCCGACCTGGTGATCGTGGTCGCCAAGACCGACCCGGCCGGCGGTGCCAAGGGCACCAGCCTGTTCCTGGTGGAGCGCGGCACGCCCGGCTTCGAGAAGGGCAAGCGGCTCAAGAAGCTGGGCCTGAAGGCGCAGGACACCTCCGAGCTGTTCTTCGACGGCGTGCGGCTGCCGGCCGAGGCGCTGCTGGGCGGCGCGGCGCAGGAAAACCGCGGCTTCGTCTGCCTGATGGAACAGTTGCCCTGGGAGCGCCTGCAGATCGCGATCGGCGCGGTGGCCGCCTCGCAATCGATCATCGACCAGACCGTGGCCTACGTGAAGGAACGCAAGGTGTTCGGCCAGCCCGTCGGCGCCTACCAGAACACGCGCTACACGCTGGCCGAGCTGCAGACCGAGGTGCAGGTGGCGCAGGTCTTCGTCGACAAGTGCATCGAGCTGCTGAGGGTCGAGAAGCTCGACACCGCGACCGCCAGCATGGCCAAGTACTGGACCAGCGACCTGCAGTGCAAGGTGATGGACGAATGCGTGCAGCTGCACGGCGGCTACGGATTCATGTGGGAGTACCCGGTCACGCGGGCCTACGCCGATGCCCGGGTGCAGCGCATCTACGGCGGCACCAACGAGATCATGAAAGAGGTGATCACGCGCGCGATGGGGCTGCCCGGGCGCTGAACGCCGCCCCCTGGCATGCGCGCGGAGGCTGCAGGACAATGCGCCATGCCCACGCTCAACGCCTTCTACGCCCAGTCCGGCGGCGTCACCTCCGTGATCAACGCCTCGGCCTGCGGCGTGATCGAGACCGCCCGCCGGCACCCGGACCGCATCGGCAGCGTCTACGCCGGACGCAACGGCATCCTCGGCGCGCTGACCGAAGACCTGATCGACACCGGCCGCGAATCGGCCGAGGCGATCGCCGCCCTGCGCGCCACGCCCTCGGGCGCCTTCGGCTCCTGCCGCTACAAGCTCAAGTCGCTCGAGAAGAACCGGCGCGAGTACGAGCGCCTGATCGAGGTCTTCAAGGCCCACGGCATCGGCTATTTCTTCTACAACGGCGGCGGCGATTCGGCCGACACCTGTTTCAAGGTGAGCCAGCTGTCGCAGTCGCTGGGCTATCCGCTGCAGGCGATCCACGTGCCCAAGACCATCGACAACGACCTGCCGCTGACCGACTGCTGCCCGGGCTTCGGCTCGGTCGCCAAGTACGTGGCGGTGTCGACCCTCGAGGCCTCGCTCGACGTCCGCTCGATGGCCGCCACCTCGACCAAGGTGTTCGTGATCGAGGTGATGGGCCGGCATGCCGGCTGGATCGCCGCGGCCGGCGGGCTGGTCGAGGCGCAGGGCATTCCGGTCGTCATCCTGTTCCCGGAGATTCCCTTCGATCGCGTCGCGTTCGTGGCGCGGGTGGACGCGCTGGTCAAGAAGCACGGCTACTGCACGGTGGTGGTGTCCGAAGGCTGCCACCACCCCGACGGCACGTTCCTCGCCGAGCAGGGCAGCAAGGACGCCTTCGGCCATGCGCAGCTCGGCGGCGCGGCGCCCGTGGTGGCGCAGATGATCAAGGACGCGCTGGGCCACAAGTTCCATTGGGCGGTGGCCGACTACCTGCAGCGCGCGGCGCGGCACATCGCCTCCGCCACCGACGTCAGGCAGGCCTACGAGCTCGGCCAGCGCGCGGTCGAGCTCGCGCTCGAAGGCCGCAACGCGGTGATGCCGACCATCGAACGCACTTCGGACCTGCCCTATGCGTATCGCATCGGCACGGCACCACTCGATGCGGTGGCCAACGCCGAGAAGTTCATGCCGCGCGACTTCATCTCGGACGACGGCTGGGGCATCACCGACAAGTGCAGGCGCTATCTGCTGCCGCTGATCCAGGGCGAGGACTACCCGGCCTACCGCGACGGCCTGCCGGTCTACGTGACGCTCGACAACTTCCCGGTCCCCAAGAGGCTGCCGGCTTTCGAGGTCGCATGATGGACGCAGGGACACGCCCCGATCCTTCGCGCTGCCCCCTGTGCGGCGAGTCGAATCGCTGCGCCCTGGAGATCGAGCGCGAGACCGGCCAGGCGCAGCCGCCCTGCTGGTGCATGGAGGCCGACTTCAGCGAGGGCTTGCTGGCGCGCGTGCCGGCCGCCAGCCGCCGGCTGGCCTGCATCTGCGCGCGCTGCGCGGCGCAGGAGGCGCTTCAAACCTGAGCGTTAGGCGCCGGCAGCCCGTCGCCGCCGCGCGGCGCGCTGATCACCTGGTGGATGAACTGCAGCTTGCCGACCGCCCTGCGCGGCAGCACGAAAGGGTAGCAGTCGGGCTGGCCCATGCTGCGCGACAGCTCGTTGAGCACGTTGGTGAGGCGCACCCAGCCGTTGAGGAAGTCGAGGAAGCGCGCCGCGTCCGGGTGCTCGGGCTGCCACAGGTCGGACAGGCCGAACAGGTCGCTGGCGAGTTCGACGTTCTGCGCGTCGACGCCGAAACTCATCGCGGTGTCGGCAGTGTCCGCCATGTGCAGGTAGTGGGCCCAGGTCTCGGCCCAGTCTTCCCAGGGGTGCGAACTCGCATAGCTGGTCACGAAGCGATCGGCCCAGTCGGGGGGCGGGCCCCTGTCGTAGTGGTTGCGCAAGGCGGTGGCGTAGTCGTCGCGCTCGTCGCCGAAGAGCTGGCGGAAGCCCTCGATCCAGGGCGTCGGCGCCACCAGCAGGTCCCAGTAGTAGTGGCCGATCTCATGCCGGAAGTGGCCCAGCAGCGTGCGGTAGGGCTCGCGCATCTCGGCCCGGATGCGCTCGCGCACCGCGTCCTCTGCCTCCTCGGCATTGAGCGTGATGACGCCCATCTCGTGACCGGTGAGGACGTGCGGCCCGCCGGCCATGTGGCTCAGGAAGTCGAAGGCCAGGCCGTGCACCGGATCGCTCAGGCGCGTGACCACCGGCAGGCCCAGCGCGAGCAGCTGCGAGATCAGCCGGCGCTTGGCCAGTTCGAGGCTGCGCCACAGCGCGCCGTTGCCCTCGATCGATAGGTCGGGGATGGTGCGCGTGACGCTGCACGACAGGCACAGGCCGGGCACCAGGCCGTCGGTGCCGAAGGCCGGATCGTCGCCCTCGCGCGGCGCCGGCACCATCCAGTTGCAGGCCGCCGGGGTCATCAGGTTGGCGCAGCGGCGGTAGGCCCTGCCGGAAGTGTCTCCAAAGACCGTGAAGGTGTCGGCCTCGGCCTCCTGGAAGCCGGCCGGCGCGAGCGGCACCACGCCGAGGCGCTCGATCACGTAGCCCAGCGGCGTCCGGCAGGCCAGGCACTGGCTGTTGCGCAGGAAGACCGGCCGGCCGCATTGGCACCGGTAGGCGCGAGTCAGCGTCGGGGCCTGCAGTTCGGCCGCCAGCGAAGGGCCGCTGTCGGCGACACCGGGCGGCGCTGCGCGGTCGTCGGTCGGGGATTCCATGTCGGTGTTCGAAGTCTTCAGGGCCAGCGGTTGTTGATTGTGGGCGTCCGATCTGCGCCACGCAGGGCGTGCAAACGCCGATATCCTTGTAGGACAGCCCGAGCCCGGGTGCCCCTCCCCTCCATGAACAATCCTCCCTTGCAGTCCCTGAGCAGCCGCTACGGCGAGCGCTACCGCTGGTACCTGCTGCTTTCCGTCATGGTGGGCGTGATGGCCTCGATCATGTCATCCACCATCGTCAATGTCGCCATTCCGGGCCTGAGCCATCACTTCTCCCTCGGCCAGGAGCGCGCCCAGTGGGTCAGCTCCGGCTTCATGGTGGCGATGACCGTGTCGATGCTGACCACGCCCTGGCTGCTCTCGCGCTACGGCTACCGGCGCACCTACGTCGGCACCATGGTGCTGCTGCTCGCGGGCGGCCTGGCCGGCGGGCTGGCGACCGACTTCACGCTGGTGCTGATCGCGCGCGTGATCGAGGGACTGGCCGCCGGCGTCGTCCAGCCGATCCCGGCCATCATCATCCTGCGCGCCTTCCAGCCCCACGAGCAGGGGCGGGCCAGCGGCATCTTCGGCATGGGCGTGGTGCTGGCGCCGGCCATCGGCCCGAGCATCGGCGGCGTGCTGGTCGACCTGTTCGGCTGGCGCTCGATCTTCTTCATGGTGGTGCCGTTCTGCCTCGCCTCGATCTGGCTGGCCTACAAGTTCGTGCCGACCACGGCACCGGGCGGCGCGGTGGCGGCGCGCAGCGACCGACTCGACTGGCGCGGCCTGGGGCTGGGCACCGTCGGCACCCTGTGCCTGCTGAACGGCCTGGTGGCGCTGCGCGGCGACTCAGCGCTGCACGCCACGCTGCTGCTGGCCGGCGCCGGCATCGCCTTCGGCGCCTTCGTCGCCTGGCAGAAGCGCCTGGCCGCCAGCGGCGGCGCGCCGCTGATGAACCTGGCCCTGTTCCAGTACCGGCAGTTCGCCATGGGCAGCGTGGTCGCCTTCATCTACGGCACGGCGCTGTTCGGATCGACCTACCTGCTGCCGGTCTACATGCAGGTCGGCCTGCAGCTCTCGGCCTCCCATGTCGGCACCATCCTGCTGCCGGCCGGCATCGTGCTCGCGCTGACCATTGCCGGCGTCGGCCGGCTGGCCGACCGGCAGCCGACCTACCTGCTGGTGTGCATCGGGCTGGCGCTGCTGGCCGCCTCTTTCGCGCTGATGGTGGTGCTGCGGCTGGAAAGCCCGCTGTGGCTGCTGGTGGCGTTCGCGATCGTCGGGCGCATCGGCCTGGGCTTCATCCTGCCCTCGCTCAATCTCGGCTCGATGCGTCCGCTGGCCAAGCCGCTGATTCCGCAGGGCGCGAGCGCCATCAACTTCCTGCGCATGCTCGGCGGCGCCGCCGGCGTGAGCCTGTGCGCGATCGTGCTCGAATGGCGGCTGGCCGCGCACGGCGACTCACTCGCCAACCTGGCCACCAGCCCGGCGCGGCTGGCGGCCTTCGACGAGGTGTTCGCGATGCTGGCCGGCCTGTGCGCGCTGGCCATCGTCGCGGCCTGGCAATTGAGGGTGAAGCCGTCGGCCACTGAAAACTGAGCGCGCGGCTGCGGTCTAATAGCCCTCATGTGCCAGCTGCTCGGAATGAACTGCAACACGCCGACCGACGTGACCTTCAGCTTCACGGGCTTCGCCCAGCGCGGCGGGCGCACCGACCACCATGCCGACGGCTGGGGCATCGCCTTCTTCGAGGACCGCGGCCTGCGGCATTTCGTCGATCACCAGCCGGCCTGCGAATCGCCGGTGGCCGAGCTGATCCGGCGCTATCCGATCCAGAGCCGCAACGTCATCGCCCACATCCGCAAGGCCACGCAGGGCGCGGTGAACCTGCAGAACTGCCACCCCTTCGTGCGCGAGCTCTGGGGCCGCTACTGGGTGTTCGCCCACAACGGCGACCTGAAGGACTTCCGGCCGCGGCTGCACGGCAACTTCCATCCGGTCGGCAGCACCGACAGCGAGCACGCCTTCTGCTGGATCATGCAGGAGCTCGCCAAGTCGCATGCCGACGTGCCGAGCATCGAGGAGTTGACCCTCACGCTGCGCGAACTGGCACCGCGGCTGGCGGCGCACGGCACCTTCAATTTCATGCTGTCGAACGGGCAGGCACTGTGGGCCCATGCCTCGACCCACCTCTGGTATGTCGAACGCCGGCATCCCTTCCTGACCGCGGAGCTGTCGGACGAGGACCTGAGCATCGACTTCGCCCAGCACACCACGCCGAACGATCGCGTGGCCGTGGTGGTGACTGCGCCGCTGACCACCAACGAGCAATGGACGGCCTTCGCACCGCGGGAACTGGCGGTCTTCGTGGACGGGCAGCGGCGCGGATAGCGCCGCGTCAGGCTCGCGTACGCCGCCGCGCCGAGGGCCGAACCGACGTCAGCGCACGCTAGAGCACCTGCTCGCCCGCGGCGCGGATCTCCACGCGGCGGTTCGGCTCGAAGCAGGCAATGAGCGCGGTGCGGTTCCTGGCCTTGCCCTGGGCCCTGCAGTCGGCCTCAGTGATCTTGAGGTCCGCCGGGCCGCGGCCTTCGGTCTGGATGATG
>NZ_JBFREQ010000026.1:0-98445 GCF_052114385.1 Variovorax sp. M-6
TGTCGCGCGGGAACAGGGATCGATACATGGCGAAAACCTCCATTCGGGGTTGAAGGGTGCGCCGGAGGCGTTTCCAGCGCTTCCGGAATGGAAACTGGGAGCCGCTTGAGAAAGTTCAAGAGATGGCCTGGCCCAACCCGCGCGGGGGCRSGCAGCATGTAACCGGGCACGYCGCCAGCAACACTACCGCCGGCGTGGACGCCCTGTGACTGCGGGCTGTCGGACGCCCATAATTCGCCCGCGGCCAAGCCAGGGGCCGCGTCCGTTTCCTGGCTTTCATTGGGGCGACCACGATGAGCTCATTGCAAATGTTCCTGCCCGCCTCCGAGCCCGCACGCAGCGAGGCCCTGGCGCAGCTGAAGAAGACGCACCATGTGCCGCGCCATCTGGTCCGGGGCGTCGCGCGCGGCGCCTTCGGAAAACAGGCGTCGCCACTTCAGCAAGACCAGCAAGAGGCGTTCGTTCCGCAGGTCGAATCGCCGTCGGAACCGCAAGTGCAGGTCGGCTGAGCGCCGCACCTGATCCGACCTCCGAGCCAGTCCGCAGCCATCGCGGCTCCTGCGACGGCTCGGCCGTGGGCGTCGCTTGCGCGCGGGCAAGGGTAAAGCCGGCTTTCCGATCCTCCAAACACCGGTATCTTTTGTATCCAGTGGCATCCGGGCGCAAGCCCGGGCGCAGGCTGGGCCGAAGTCGGCCGCGGCCTCACTGTGCAAGGAGCCGGCCATCGCCTCGCCTGCCCATCGTGCCGATCTGCTGCGCGTCGAAGGCGTCACCGTGCGTTTCGGTGGCATCACGGCGCTCGACAAGGTGTCGTTCTCGGTGCCGGAGGGCCACATCGTCGGCCTGATCGGCCCGAACGGCGCCGGCAAGACCACGCTCTTCAACTGCCTGTCGCGGCTCTACGCCTTCAGCGAGGGCCGCATCTCGTTCGAGGGCCGCTCGCTGGTCGCGACGCCGGCGCACGGCATCGCGGCGATGGGCATCGGCCGCACCTTCCAGAACCTCGCGCTGTTCCGAACCATGACCGTGCGGCAGAACATCCTGCTGGGCGGCCACTGCCGCACCCGCAGCGGCTTCTTCGCCAACGCCTTGCGACTGCCGGGGGTGCGGCGCGAGGAGCAGGTGCTCGAAGCCCATGCCGACCAGTTGGTCGGCCTGCTCGGTCTGGGCGCCGTGGCCGGCACGCGCGTGATGGACCTGCCCTTCGGCACCCAGAAGCGCGTCGAGCTGGCGCGGGCGCTGGCGAGCCGGCCCAAGCTGCTGCTGCTCGACGAGCCGGCGGGCGGCCTGAACCACGAGGAAGTCGGCAGGCTGATGGAGCTGCTGCGCGAAGTGCGCGAGCGGCTCAAGCTCACGATGCTGCTGGTGGAGCACCACATGAACCTCGTGATGCGGGTGTCCGACAAGGTGGTGGCGCTCGATTTCGGCCGCATCATCGCCGATGGCTCGCCGGCCGAGGTGCAGGCCAACGCCGAGGTGATCCGCGCCTACCTGGGAGACGCAGGCTGATGGCCCGCCTGCTCGAAGTCCATGGACTGCGCGCGCAGTATGGCGCGAGCCAGGTGCTGCACGGCATCGACTTCGGGGTCGAGGAGGGCGGCATCACGACCATCCTCGGCGCCAACGGCGCGGGCAAGACGACCACCCTGCGCGCGGTCTGCGGCATGGTCAGGACCGAGGGCGAGATCCACTTCGCCGGCAGCCGCATCGAAGGCCGCGCGACCGAGTCCATCGTGCGCCTGGGCGTGGCCCACGTGCCGGACGGTCGCGGCACCTTCGTCGCGCTGAGCGTCGAGGAGAACCTGCGCCTGGGCGCCTACACGCGGCGCGACAAGGCCGAGGTGGCGGCCGATTTCGAGCGCATCTACAACCACTTCCCGCGGCTGCGGGAGCGCCGCCTCCAGCAGGCCGGCACCCTCTCGGGCGGCGAGCAGCAGATGCTCGCGGTGTCGCGCGCCCTGATGCTGCGGCCCCGGCTGCTGCTGCTGGACGAGCCCTCCTTCGGCCTGGCGCCGCGCATCGTGCAGGAGCTGTTCGAGATCCTGCGCGAGATCAACGCCAGGGAGCGCGTGAGCATGCTGCTGGTGGAGCAGAACGCGGCGCTGGCGCTGCGGCTGGCCGACCAGGTCTACCTGCTCGAAACCGGCCGCGTCGTGATCTCGGGCAGCGCCGAGACCGTGCGCAACGACGAAGCGGTGCGGCGCTCCTACCTCGGATACTGACATGAACGTGCTGCTGCACCAGGTGCTCTCCGGACTCGCCACCGGCGGCATCTATGCCAGCGTGGCGCTGGCGCTGGTGATGATCTACCAGGCCACGCACCTGGTGAATTTCGCCCAGGGCGAGCTCGCGATGTTCTCCACCTACATCGCCTGGAGCCTGATGCAGGCCGGCATGCCCTACTGGGCGGCGTTCTTCGTCACGGTGGCGATCGCCTTCGTGCTCGGCGTGCTGATCGAGCGCATCGTCGTGCGGCCGGTCGAGAACGCGCCGATTCTCTCGGTCGTGATCGTCTTCATCGGCCTGCTGGTGATTTTCAACAGCCTCGCGGGCTGGATCTTCAGCTACACGATCAAGCCCTTCCCGAGCCCGTTCCCGACCGAGCCGCTGTTCGGCAACCGCTTCATGTCCTCGCACGAGCTCGGCTCCATCGGCATCACGCTGGCGGTGCTGGCGCTGGTGTTCGTGTTCTTCCGCTACACGCCGCTCGGCCTCGCGATGCGCGCGGCGGCGCAGAACCCGGTCTCGAGCCGGCTGGTGGGCATCCGCGTCGGCTGGATGCTGGCGCTGGGCTGGGGCCTGGCGGCGGCGATCGGCGCCATCGCCGGCATCATGGTCGCGCCCGCCGTGTTCCTCGAGCCGAACATGATGGCCGGCATCCTGCTGTACGCCTTCGCCGCCGCCCTGCTCGGCGGCATCGACAGTCCGGGCGGCGCGGTGCTCGGCGGCTTCATCGTCGGCGTGCTCGAGAACCTGGTCGGCGCCGTGCTGGGCACCGAGCTCAAGCTGACGGTGGCGCTGGTGCTGATCGTCGGGGTGCTGGTGATCCGGCCGTCGGGGCTGTTCGGCAAAGTCAACGTCACGCGGGTCTGAACCATGGCCGAGCCGCACGCGCCCACCCGCAAGCCATCGACCAGGGTTCGCCTGGTCGGCCTGCTGCTGCTGGCCGTGGTGGCCTGCGCGCTGCCCTTCCTGGTCAGCAACTACCGGGTGTTCCAGTTCACGCTGGCGCTGGTCTACGCCATTGCGCTGCTCGGGCTCAACATGCTCACCGGCTACAACGGCCAGATCTCGCTCGGCCACGGCGCCTTCTACGCGATCGGCGCCTACGTGGCGGCGATCCTCATGGACCGGTTCGGCGTGCCCTACTGGCTCACGGTGCCGGTCGCCGGCGCGGTCTGCCTGCTGGCCGGTTTCCTGTTCGGCCTGCCGGCGCTGCGGCTCGAAGGGCTCTACCTGGCGCTGGCCACCTTCGCGCTCGGCGTGGCGATGCCGCAGATCCTCAAGTACAAGCATTTCGAGCACTGGACCGGCGGCGCGCAAGGCATCGTGATCGTCAAGCCCGAGGCGCCCGAGTGGACCGGGCTCACGCAGGACCAGTGGCTCTATTTCGTGGTGCTCGGGGTGCTGGTCGTGATGTTCGTCCTCGCCTGGAACCTGCTGCGCGGGCGCATCGGACGCGCGATGGTGGCGATCCGCGACCAGCCGATCGCGGCCCAGGCGATGGGGGTCGACACCGCCATGGTCAAGTCGTTGACTTTCGGCGTCTCGGCGATGTACACCGGTGTTGCGGGGGCCCTGGGGGCGATCGTGGTCCAGTTCGTCGCGCCGGATTCGTTCACCATCTTCCTGTCGATCACGCTGGTGGTGGGCGTGGTGATCGGCGGGCTGGCGTCCATCCAGGGCGCGATCTACGGGGCGCTGTTCATCCAGTTCATACCGAACGTCGCCGACCAGATCTCCAAGGCCGCACCGTGGGCGATCTACGGCGTTTTCCTGATCGTCTTCATGTACGTGATGCCCACCGGGGTGGCCGGGCTGATCCGCATCCTCGCCGGCCGCCTCAGGCAGCGGCGCGAGCGCGCAGAGAGTTCATCGTTGACACAGAAGGAGACATCATGAAATTCAGTCCCTACCGTCGCGCAACCCTGCTCGCCGCGGCCTTGGCCGTCCTTGCCGCACCCGCGCTGGCGCAGAAGAAATACGGACCCGGCGTCACCGACACCGAGATCAAGCTCGGCCAGACCATGCCCTACAGCGGACCGGCCTCGGCCTACGGCACCATCGGCAAGCTCGAGCAGGCCTATTTCAAGATGATCAACGACAACGGCGGCATCAACGGCCGCAAGATCAACCTGATCAGCCTCGACGACGGCTACAGCCCGCCGAAGGCGGTCGAGCAGGTACGCCGACTGGTCGAGCAGGACGAGGTGCTGGCGCTGTTCCAGACGCTGGGCACGCCGAGCAACTCGGCGATCCACAAGTACGTGAACGCGAAGAAGGTGCCGCACCTGCTGCTGGCCACCGGCGCCACCAAATGGGCCGACCCCAAGAACTTTCCGTGGACGCTCGGCTTCAACCTGAGCTACCAGGCCGAAGGCCTGATCTACGCCAAGTACCTGCTGAAGGAGAAGCCCAATGCGAAGATCGCGATCCTTTATCAGAACGACGACTACGGCAAGGACCTGCTCAAGGGCGTGAAGGACGGCCTGGGCGCGAAGGGTGCCAGGATGGTGGTCTCCGAAGCCAGCTATGAAGTGACCGACCCGACGGTCGACTCGCAGATCCTCACGCTGCAGGGCTCCGGCGCCGACACCTTCATCGACATCACGACGCCGAAGTTCGCGGCCCAGGCGATCCGCAAGGCCTTCGACTCGGGCTGGAAGCCGCTGCACATCGTCAACAACGTCTCCGCTTCGGTGGGTTCGGTGCTGGCGCCGGCCGGGCTCGACAAGTCGACCGGCCTGCTCACGCTGCAGTACTACAAGGACCCGAACGATCCGCAGTGGAAGGACGACCCGGCGATGCTCGAATGGCGCGCCTTCATGGGGCGCTACTACAAGGAGGGCGACCCGAAGGACGCCGCCAACCTCTACGCCTATCTCGCGGCGCAGACCATGGTCCAGATCCTCAAGCAGTGCGGCAACGATCTCACGCGCGAGAACGTGATGAAGCAGGCGGCCAACATCAAGAACCTGAAGCTGCCGCTGCTCCTGACGGGCATGTCGCTGAACACCACGCCGACCGACTTCTTCCTGGTCAAGCAGGGGCAACTGGCGCGCTTCACGGGCACGCAATGGCAGGGCTTCGGCGAGGTGCTGAGCACCACCGACTGAGTTTTTCCCTGTGATACAACCTTTGGAGCATGAGCAAGGCATTCACGAAAGATAGCGACGCGGACGACGACGACGACGGCGAGGGCGCAGCGCTGCCGCCGTTGCCCGCGGGCGGCAAGAACTACATGACGCCGGCCGGCTATGCGCGGCTGCGCGCGGAGTTGCTCGACCTCATGGACAACGAGCGGCCGAAGGTGGTCGAGGCGGTGCATTGGGCGGCCAAGAACGGCGACCGCTCCGAGAACGGCGACTACCTCTACGGCAAGAAGCGGCTGCGCGAGATCGACCGCCGCATCCGCTTCCTGACCAAGCGGCTCGAGGTGGCGGAGGTGACCGACCCGTCGGTGCACCATGGCAGCGACCAGGTGTTCTTCGGCTCGACCGTGCGCTATGCGGACGAGAACGGCGAGGAGCGCGAGGTCACCATCCTCGGCATCGACGAGGCGAACAGCGCCCAGGCGCAGGTCAGCTGGATCTCGCCGATCGCGCGGGCGCTGCTCAAGGCCAGGGAAGGTGATGTGGTGAAACTGGCGACGCCCGGCGGCGTGCACGAGATCGAGGTGCTGTCGGTCAGCTACCCCAAGAACTAAGGCAAATCAGGGCGCGGGAACTGTCCGCGCCGCCGCCAGCACCGACGACGTGCGTCGCGCCGCGCGCAGCACCGCGTCGAGGTGCGTGCGGTCGCGCACCGCGATCACGAAGCGCAGGTCGGTCGAATCCTGCGGCGTCTCGTCGGCCATCTCGACGTGCGTGATGTCGGCCTCGGCGTCCGCCAGCGTGGCCGCGACCCGCGCCAGCACGCCCTTGTCGTTGCGCACCGTGATCACCACGCCGGTCTCGAAGGTGCGCACCGGGTCGTCGGCCCATTCGACCGCGAAGAAGCGCTCGCTGTCCTTGTAGCGCAGCCGCTGGCCGACGCCGCATTCGTCGGTGTGGACCACCAGGCCCTCGCCGTGGCCGAGGTAGCCGACGATGGCATCGCCCGGGATCGGCCGGCAACACAGCGCGAAGCGCACGGAGGAATTCTCGCTGCCGTCGAGCGTGACCGCGCCCTGCGATACCCCCTCGTGCGCGGTAAAGCGTTCGCGGCTCAGCATCAGCGCGTCGGGCTTCTCGCCGCGCTCGGCCAGGAGCGCCATCAACCGCTTGGCCACGATGCTCGCGATGCGCTTGCCCAGTCCGATGTCGGTCAGCAGCTCGGAGCGGGTGCGGTTGCCGGTGAAGCGCAGCAGCTTCTCCCACAGCGCCTGGTGCTCGGCATCGTCGTCGGGCAGCTTGCCCAGGCCTTCGGCGCGCAGCGCCTGCGCCAGCAGCTTCTCGCCCAGGCCTTCGGATTCGGCATGCGCCAGGGTCTTGAGGTAGTGGCGGATCTTGGAGCGCGCGCGCCCCGTGCGCACGAAGCCGAGCCAGGCCGGGTTGGGCGTCGACACCGGCGCCGTGATGATCTCCACCACGTCGCCGTTCTTGAGTTCGGTACGCAGCGGCACCTGGTCGCCGTTGATGCGCGCGGCCGAGGTGTGGTCGCCGATGTTGCTGTGGATCGCGTAGGCGAAGTCGACTACGGTGGCGCCGCGCGGCAGCGCCATGATCTGGCTCTTGGGCGTGAAGACGTAGACCGCGTCGGGGAACAGGTCGACCTTGACGTGGTCCCAGAACTCGGCGGCGTCGCGGGTCTCGTCCTGGATGTCGAGCAGCGACTGCAGCCACTTGGCGCCCAGCCGCTCGCTGGTCGCCGCGGCCGGCTCGGCCGCCTTGTACAGCCAGTGGGCCGCAACCCCCGATTCGGCCACCACGTGCATCGCCTCGGTGCGCAGCTGGAACTCGACGTTGACGCCCGACGGGCCCACCAGCGTGGTGTGCAGCGACTGGTAGCCGTTGAGCTTGGCGATCGCGATGTGGTCCTTGAACTTGCCCGGCAGCGGCTTGTACATCTGGTGCAGGATGCCCAGGCCGGTGTAGCAGGCAATCACGCTCGGCACGATCAGCCGGAAACCGTAGATGTCGGTGACCTGGGCGAAGCTCAGGTGCTTCTCGTCCATCTTGCGGTAGATGGAATAGAGCGTCTTCTCGCGCCCGGCAATGCGCACGCTCATGCCGGCGGCGGAGAAGCCGGTCTCGACTTCCTGCTGCACCTTCTGGATCAGATCGCGGCGCCGGCCGCGCGCCTTCGCCACCGCCTTGGACAGCACCGCGTAGCGCCAGGGCCGCAGGTGCCGGAACGACAGGTCCTGCAGTTCGCGGTAGGTCTGGTTCAGGCCCAGGCGGTGCGCGATCGGGGCGTAGATCTCGAGCGTCTCGCGCGAGATGCGGGCCCATTTCTCGCGCGGCGCATCGTCCAGCGTGCGCATGTTGTGGGTGCGGTCGGCCAGCTTGACCAGGATCACCCGCACGTCGCGCGCCATCGCCAGCAGCATCTTGCGGAAGGACTCGGCCTGGTTCTCCTCGCGGGTGTTGAAGCGCAGCTTGTCCAGCTTGGTGAGGCCGTCGACCAGTTCGGCCACCGGGGCGCCGAAGCGCTCGATCAGCTCGGACTTGGTGACGCCGCAGTCCTCGATCGCGTCGTGCAGCAGGGCCGCCATCAGCGCCTGGGCGTCGAGCTTCCATTCGGCGCATTGCGCCGCCACGGCGATCGGATGGGTGATGTAGGGCTCGCCGCTGTTGCGCAGCTGCCCCAGGTGGGCCTCGTCGGCGAAGCGGTAGGCGCGTCGGACCTGCTCGATGTCCTCGGGGCCCAGGTAGTCGAGCCGGTCGGTCAGGGCGGCGAAGCTGGCGGCGGCCGCATTCAGCGCCGCGGGGCTCGGCCGCAGGGCAGGGGGTGTCCCGGACTGGGGCTTGACGACCGCGCTCATGGCTTGCACTTTAGCGTGCGAGCCGAGTTGTCGCATTCGGCCACAAAAAAAGCACCGCGTACGGTGCTTCCTTGTTGCATGTGAGCATCAACTTCTCAGCCGGGGACCTTCTTCAGCATCTCGAGGCCGATCTTGCCTTCGGCGATTTCGCGCAGCGCGGTCACGGCCGGCTTGTTCTTGCTTTCGATCTTCGGGGCATGGCCCTGGCTCAGCATGCGCGCACGGTAGGTGGCGGCCAGCACGAGCTGGAAGCGGTTCGGGATGTGAACGAGGCAATCTTCGACGGTGATGCGGGCCATGAGGATCTTTCGGTGGGCGGACGTTTCAGGGGATGTTCAGCGCGGCGAAGGTGTCGGCGCGTGCGCGGCGCTGCGCGGAATAGCGCAGCCGCTGAGCGTGGACGATCGCTTTCAGGTCGAAAAGTGCGCGCTCAAATACCTCGTTGATTATAACGAAGTCGAATTCCCCCGCGCGCGCCATCTCTTCGGCGGCATTCTGGAGCCGCAGTTCGATGATCGCGGCGCTGTCCTCGCCGCGGCGCTCGAGCCGCGAGCGCAGTTCTTCCCAGCTCGGCGGCAGGATGAAGATCATCACGGCGTTGGAGAAGGTCTTGCGGATCTGGAGCGCGCCCTGGAAGTCGATCTCGAGGATGACGTCCGCCCCCTGGGCGATGCGTTCCTCGATCGCCTTCTTGGAGGTGCCGTAGCGCTGGCCGTGCACATGCGCCCATTCGACGAAGGCATCGCCCTCGACCATGGCGTCGAATTCGGAGTGGGAGGCGAAGAAGTACTCGCGGCCGTGTTTTTCCTGGCCGCGGGGCGGGCGGGTGGTGTGCGACACCGAGGGCTGCACGGCCGAGTCGAGCTCCATCAGGGCCTTGACCAGGCTCGATTTGCCGGCGCCGCTGGGCGCCGCGACCACGAAGATGTTGCCGGGGTAGTCCATGGATTCTGTGTTCGATGCCCGGCAGCCCAGGCGCGATGCGGGCTTGAGCGGCTGGATTCTGGGGTGTGGTCGCGTTGGCGGGAACCCTGAAGTTTATCAGCCGGGGCCGGCGCGCCCGGGCGCTTGGTAGCCCGGCGCCAGCAGCGCATTCGCGGCGCCGTAGAGCACCAGCGGGTCCGTCAGGCACAGGGCGTACTCGGGGCCGCGCAGGCTGTGGTCCGGCGAGCAATCCACGTTCCAGCGCCGCAGCATGTAGCCGACATTGGCGGCCCGCACCTTGAGGCGCAGCACGCCGCCGGGCATGTCGTAGTCGCGCCGGATAACTTCGGGGCGCGGATGCGAGGGATGCGGCGCCAGTTCGAGCTCGACGATGYGGCTCCACTGGACATCGTGCTCGGCGGTTTCCTCGCGGCCGACCTCGCTGTCCTCGATCACGACCGGCGACTCGATCCGCGTCAGCACGAAATCCCGGAACTCGGCGGTCTTGCGGTCGAAGGCCCTGACGTGCCAGCGGACGCCGGAGTCGACCAAGGCGAAAGGCACCAGCTCGCGCTCGCCGGGTTCGCCGGACATGGAGTGGTAGACCAGCCGCAGCGCCTTGCCGCAGTGGATGGCCCGGGTCACGGGCGCCAGCACCTCCATGCGGGGCACGCTGAGCGCGGCCGGGGTCTCGCAGCGCAGGAGCGGCGAAAGGTCTTCCGCGGCGCCCTGGCCGAAGCCTTGCGCCAGCGCGCTCAGCACGCGCCGGGGCGCGTGGTCGAACAGCGGGGTGAACGAGGCGCTCGGCAGGTAGAGCTTGCGGGTGCCGTCGAAATCGAGGTTGCCGGGCGCCGCTTCGCGGTACTGCGCGATGTCCCGAGTCGCGCCGGCCGGGCCCATGCCGAACTTCGCGACCAGGTCGGAGCGCCGCAGCTGACCCAGGAAGTACAGCCGGAAGTCGATGTACGACAGGCGTTCGAGCTGGGCGCGGGGGATCGGCGGCATTGCGCAGATGGTAACCTGATCGTCACCATAAAAGATCAAAAAGATAATTTTATGTCATCAAAATGATGATGTAATGGTGCAAAGGCACCACGGACCATGACACGCTTCCTTCATACGGCCGACTGGCAGATCGGGCGCCAGTTCGCCACCTTCGATCCCGAGCACGCCCCCATCCTGGCCGAGGCGCGCATCGCCGCGGTCGAGCGCCTGGCCGCGCTCGCCACCGCGCAGCAGGTCGACGCGGTGCTGGTCGCCGGCGACGTGTTCGATGCGCAGACCGTGTCGGAGCGCACCGTGCGCCGCCTGTTCAATGCGCTGGCGGGCTATGCCGGCCCCTGGCTGATGATCCCCGGCAACCACGATGCCGCCCTGGCCGAAAGCGTCTGGACCCGCGCCCAGCGCCTCGGCGCCGTGCCGCCCAACGCCCACCTGCTGCTGACGCCCGAGCTTCGGCTGTTCGAAGCGCAGGGCTTCGCGGTGCTGCCGGCCCCGCTGACGCAGCGCCACACCTACAACGACCTGACTGCCTGGTTCGACGCCGCCGAAACGCCGGCCGGCCTGCTGCGCATCGGCATCGCGCACGGGAGCGTGCAGGGCATCCTGGCCGAAGGCATCGATTCGGCGAATCCGCTGGCGCCCGAGCGCGCCGCCAGCGCCCGGCTCGACTACCTGGCCCTGGGCGACTGGCACGGCTGCAAGCGTATCGATGCGCGCACCTGGTATGCCGGCACGCCCGAGCCCGATCGCTTCAAGGCCAACGAGGCCGGCCAGGCGCTGCTGGTGGAGATCGCGGCACCGGACGCGCAGCCGCAGGTCACGCCGCTGGCCGTCGGCCAGTTTCGCTGGCACCTGCTGAGCGCCCACCTGCATGTCGCGAGCGACCTCGATGTGCTGCTGGCGCAGCTGGGCGGGCTCGGTGCGCAGGATGTGGTCGACCTGCGGGTCCAGGGCCGCATCGACCTGGCCGGCCGGCAGCGGCTGCAGGCCGCGGTCGGCAGCGCCGAGGCGCGGGCCCGTCATCTGCAGTTCGACTTGTCGGCCCTGCAACTGGTGCCGACCGACGAGGACATCGCCAGCCTGCAGGCCGACGGCTATCTGGGCGAGGTGATCGCGGAACTGCGCGAGGCGCAAGGCGGGGACGACCCGCAGGCGCGGGTCGCGCAGGAGGCGCTCACCTTGCTGACCACCGCATTGGTGCAGCGCGCGCCAGCCATGGCGATCGTTCCGATGGAGGCGGCGCCGGCATGAACCTGCAGATCACCCGCCTGCGCGTCGAGCAACTGCGGCGCTTCCGCAAGCCGCTGGAACTGCGCGGCTTCGAAGCCGGCCTCAACATCCTCACGGCCCCCAACGAGGCCGGCAAGAGCACGCTGGTGCGCGCCATCCGCGCCGCCTTCTTCGAGCGCCACCGTTCCACCGTGGTCGACGACCTGCGCCCGTGGGGCGAGGGCAGCGGCGCGGCGCCGCAGATCGAGCTGGACTTCGTGCTCGACGGCCAGCCCCACCAACTGGTCAAGAGCTTCCTAGGCAAGAAGCGCTGCACGCTGCGCATCGGCGTTCGCACGCTCGACGGCACCGAGGCGGAAGACCACCTCGCCCAGTGCTTCGGTTTCGCCTTCGCCAGCAAGGGCGCCAGCAAACCCGAGCACTGGGGGATTCCTGGCCTGCTGTGGGTCGAGCAGGGCACGGGCCAGGTGCTGGACGTGGACCCCGCGCGCGACCATCTGCATGACGCGCTGCAGGGGCAGGTCGGTGCAGCGGCGGGGGCGCTGGCCGCCACCGGCGGCGATGAGCTGCTGGAACAGTTCCGCGTCCAGCGCAACGAGTTGCTGACGCCGGCCACGGGCAAGCCCGCGGGCGCCTATGCCGACAGCGCCAAGGCCACCGTCGCCTTGCAGGCCGAAGCCGACGCGCTCGACGCGCAGATCGGCACCTACCGCCAGCAGGTCGATCAGCTGGCCACGCTGCGCCAGCAGCATCGGGCCGACGACGCGGCCCAGCCCTGGGAAACACTGCGCCAGGAACTCGCGGCGGTCCGCCAGCGCGAGCAGGCCCTGCAGGCGAGCCAGGCGCAGCTGCAGAGCGACCGGACGCGGCTGCTCCAGCTCGAAGGCACCCGCGGCCTGCTGGCGAAAGAACTCGACGGGCTGGCGCGGCAGCAGTCCGACGCCGCCGCCCGCGGGCAGGCGCTGGCCCAGGCGGCCCTGCAGTTGCAGGCCGCCGATGCGGCGGTGGCCGCGGCGCGCCAGCACGCCGAAGCCGCCCGCTCGCGCGCCCACGCGGCCCGGGAGGCCTCGCGCATCGCCCGGCAGGAGGGCCAGCGCGACAGCCTGCGGCAGCAGCTGCAGCAGGCCCAGGCCGAACTCGCCCGCAGCGTCGAGGCGCTGCAGCGCGCCGAGGAGGCCCGGCAGCGCCTGGCCGCGCTGCGCGCCAGCGCCGCCGCGGCGCCCGGCATCGGCAAGGCCCAGGTGCAGCGGCTGCTGGATCTCGACCGCGCCGAACGCGACGCCGCGCTGCGGCGCCAGGCGGTGGCCACGCGCCTGCAGTTCCACCTGCCCGAGGGCCAAACCCTGGGCCTGCGAACACACGGTGACAGCCTGGACCTGCAAGCCCGCGGCGAACGGCTGCTCGATGCGCCGACCACGCTCCGGCTGCCCGGCGGCGGCGAACTGATCATCACGCCGGGCGGCGAAGACCTGGCCCTCCTGGCCCGCGGCCATGCCGAGGCGCAGCAGGACATGAAGGCCGCGCTGCTGGCGCTCGGCGTGGCCGATCTCGCGCAAGCGCAGGCGCGGCTGAGCGCGGTCGTCGAACGCGAAGCGCAGATGCGGCTGGCCGAGCAGGCCTTCGCCATCGTCGCGCCCAAGGGGCTGGAGCCGCTGCGCAGCGCGCAGGCCGAGGCGCAGTCGCGCATCCGCACGGCGCAGGATGCCCTGGTGCGCCTGCCCGAGGCCCCGGCGGAGCCCGTGCTGCCGCCGGACCAGGCCGAGGCCGAGCAGGATGCGGCGGCGGCCACCGAACAGGCCACCGCCACCGCGCTGGCCAGGGCGCAGCGCCAGCAGGCCGCCGCGCAGAGCCTCCACGGCACCGCGCAGCACGAGCATGCCGCGGCCCAGGCGGCGCTGGCCGATCCGGTCCGCCTGCAGCGCCAGGCCGAGGCCCAGCACCAACTGCTCGCCACCGGCGCCGAACACGCCGCCCTGGCCGCGCGGATCGAGCAGGCCAGCGCCCAGGTGCGCGAAGCCCGGCCCGACATCGTGGCCCAGGACATCGACCGCCTGCAGCGCAGCATCGAGCAGATGACGCGCAGCCACCAGCAGCGCCGCGAGGACATCCTGCTGCTCGAGAACACCCTGCAGCAAGCCGGCGCGCAAGGCCTCGAGGAGCAGCGCGATGCCTTGGCCGGCCGCCTCGCGCAGGCCCGGCGCCGCCACGCCGAGCTGCAGCGCCGCGCCGAGGCGCTCGACCTGCTCTGCGGCAAGCTCGACGCCAAGCGCCAGGCCACGCTGGCCCGCCTGCAGGCGCCCTTGCAGGAGCGCCTGCAGCACTACCTGCCGCTGCTGTTGCCGGGCGCCAGCGTGCAGATCGACGCCGGCCTCGCCCCCGGGATGCTGACCCGCACGAACGCCGGCGGCGCGACCGAGTCGGGCCAGGTGCAGGACCTGAGCTTCGGCGCCCGCGAGCAGCTCGGCCTGATCAGCCGCTTCGCCTACGCCGACCTGCTGCAGCAGGCCGGCCGTCCGACGCTGCTGATCCTCGACGACGCGCTGGTGCACAGCGACGCCGCGCGCCTGGCGCAGATGAAGCGCGTGCTCTTCGATGCCGCCCGGCGCCACCAGGTGCTGCTGTTCACCTGCCATCCGCAGAATTGGCAGGACATGGGCGTGGCCCTCCGCTCTCTGGCTTGAGTTCTCCGCGATGACCGACACCGCTCTTTCTCCCGGCTTCATGGCCGTGCACAGCAATCACCCGGAGGCGCTGCGCGATCTGATGGTCGCCTGGATGGCCCGTCATCCGCTGGCGCCGCTCGAGGACGAGTGGGTGCTGGTGCAGAGCAACGGCGTGGCGCAGTGGCTCAGGCTTTCGCTGGCGCGCGATGCCGGGCAGGGCGGCGTCGGCATCGCCGCCGCGCTGCAGACCGCGCTGCCGGCCAGCTTCATCTGGCAGGCCTACCGCGCGGTGCTGGGCGCGCAGGCGGTGCCCGCGGCCTCGCCCTTCGACAAGTCCTTGCTGGTCTGGCGGCTGATGCGGCTGCTGCCCGCGCTGCTGGCCGAGGAGGTGTTCGCGCCGCTGCGCCGATTCCTCGCCGACGATGCCGACCTGCGCAAGCGCCACCAGCTGGCCGAGCGCCTGGCCGACCTGTTCGACCAGTACCAGGTCTACCGGGCCGACTGGCTGGCCGGCTGGGCCGAAGGCCATGACCTGATCGCCACTGGCCGCTCCGGCGCCCAGCCGGTGGCCGAGGAATTGCGCTGGCAGCCGCGCCTCTGGCGCGCGCTGCTCGACGACGTCGGCCCGGCCGGCGCGGCCCACAGCCGCGCCGCCGTGCACCAGCGCTTCATGGCCGCGGCCTCGGCCTGGCAGGGCGAGCGTCCGGCCGGATTGCCGCGGCGGCTGGTGGTGTTCGGCGTCTCCTCGCTGCCGCAGCAGTCGCTCGAGGTGCTGGCCGCGCTGGCGCGCTGGATGCAGGTGCTGATGTGCGTGCACAACCCCTGCGAGCACGACTGGTCCCACATCGTGGCCGACAAGGACCTGCTGCGCGCCGAGCGCCTGCGCCAGCGCCGGCGCCCCGGCGGCGAGGGCGCCATCGCCGAGGAGAGCCTGCACCTGCACGCCCAGCCGCTGCTGGCCGCCTGGGGCAAGCAGGGCCGCGACTTCA
Source organism: Variovorax sp. M-6 (assembly GCF_052114385.1). NCBI lineage: Bacteria > Pseudomonadati > Pseudomonadota > Betaproteobacteria > Burkholderiales > Comamonadaceae > Variovorax > Variovorax sp. M-6. The sequence continues at coordinate 14,994 of NZ_JBFREQ010000026.1, forward strand.
TCCGCCTGCTCGACGCCCACGACGCGCACGAGGCCTATGCCGAGCGCTTCGCGGCCATCGGCCAGCGCATCGACTGCTTCGATCCCAACCCGCGCGACACGCTGCTGCGCCAGCTGCAAGACGACATCCGCGACCTGCGCCCGCTGGCCGAAACGCGCGAGAAATGGTCGGCGCTCGATGCGGGCGCCGACCGCTCGATCCGCTTCCACGCCACGCACGGTCCGCAGCGCGAGGTCGAGGTGCTGCACGACCAGCTGCTGTCCGCCTTCGCGGCCGATGCCACCCTGCGCCCGCGCGACGTGATCGTGATGGTGCCCGACGTCGCGGCCTACGCGCCGCACATCCAGGCGGTGTTCGGCTTGCTCGCCACGGACGATCCTCGCCATGTGCCCTACACCCTGGCCGACCAGGGCCAGCGCCATCACGATCCGCTGCTGGGCGCGCTCGAGAAGCTGCTGGCCCTGCCTCAGTCGCGCATCGCCGTGAGCGACCTGCTCGACTGGCTCGAAGTGCCGGCGCTGCGCGCGCGCTTCGGCATCGACGAGAACCAGCAGCCGCTGCTGCACCGCTGGATCTCGGCCGCCAACATCCGCTGGGGCCTGCATGCCGAGCAGCGCCGCATGCTCGACCTGCCCGAAGCGCTGGCGCAGAACAGCTGGGACTTCGGCCTGCAGCGCATGCTGCTGGGCTACGCCGTCGGCGCGGGCGAGGCCTGGGCCGGGGTCGAGCCGCTCGACGAAGTGGGCGGCCTGGACGCCGCGCTGCTGGGCCCGCTGGTGCAGCTGATGTCCACGCTCGAAAGCCACTGGCGCACGCTCGCCACGCCCGCCGCGCCCGCGGTCTGGGGCGAGCGGCTGCGCGCGTTGCTGGCCGACTTCTTCGCCGCCGACGAGGACAGCGACGGCTTCACGCTGCAGCGGCTCGAGACGGCGCTGCAGCAGTGGCTGGACGCCTGCGCCGGCGCAGGCCTGGCCGAGGAGGTGCCGCTCTCGGTGGTGCGCGAACACTGGCTGGCGCAGATCGACCAGCCGACCTTGAACCAGCCCTTCTTCGCCGGCGCCGTGACCTTCGCGACCTTGATGCCGATGCGCGCGATTCCGTTCCGCGTGGTGGCGCTGCTCGGCATGAACGACGGCGACTATCCGCGCAGCCGGGTGCCGATGGACTTCGACCTGATGGGCCAGGACTACCGGCCCGGCGACCGCTCGCGGCGCGAGGACGACCGCTACCTGTTCCTCGAGGCGCTGCTGTCGGCGCGCGAGCTGCTGCACATCAGCTGGGTCGGGCGCAGCATCCACGACCATTCGGAGCGCCCGCCCTCGGTGCTGGTCGCCCAGCTGCGCGACCACCTGGCGGCCGGCTGGCTTCTCGCCGGCGACGAGGCGCTGCCGCAGCAGGAGGCGGGCGAGCGCCTGCTGCACGCGCTGACGGTGGAGCACCGCCTCCAGCCCTTCCACCCGGCCTACTTCACGCGGGGCGGCGACGAGCGTCTCTTCAGCCATGCGCGCGAGTGGCGTGCCGGCCTGCTGGCGCAGCCATCGGTCGGCTCGGAGGCCGCCGAACTGGCCCCCTGGACCTTCGACGGCCCGCTCACGCTGCGTCTGCTGGCCGACTTCCTCAAGGATCCCGTGCGCAGCTTCTTCCGCCAGCGCCTGGGCATCCATTTCGAGGCCGACGATCCGGTCGGCGAGGACGAGGAGCCCTTCGCCCTCGACGCGCTCGAGAACTGGCAGTTGCAGAACGAGCTGATCCAGGCGCAGAAGGCGGCGCTCGAGGCCGGCGGCTCGCGCGAGGAGGCGCTGGGCGCGCAGCTCGCACGCATGGCGCGCCGCGGCGAACTGCCGGCCGGCCACTTCGCCGACCTGGCGCAGGAACGGCTGGCCGAGCCGATGGAGAAGATGTTCGACGCGTACGCCAAGGCGCTGGCCGAGTGGCCCGAGGCGCTGCCCGATGCGGCGCTGGACTTCCTGCCCGAGGGCATGGACGAGGCGCTGCGCCTGGCCGACTGGCTCGGCGGCCTGCGGTCAAATGCCGACGGCGAGCGATGCCGGCTGCTGCTCGACAGCGGCAGCCTGGTCAAGGAAGGGCGCTACCGCCTCGACAAGCTGGTGCCGTTCTGGATCGCGCACGTGGCCGGCCACCTGGATGGCGGGCCGATCACCAGCCGCATCGTCAGCAAGGCCGGCAGCGTGACGCTGCAGCCGCTGGATCCGGCGCACGCCCTGGCCTGCTGGTCGGTGCTGCTGGACGCCTGGCAGCAAGGCCTCGGCCGGCCGCTGCCGCTGGCGCTGCGCAGCGCGCTGGCCTGGCTGGGCCGGGGCGGCACGCCCGCCGACCTCGCCGCCGGCGCGCCGCGGGAAGCCGCGCGCGCCTGCTACGAGGACAGCGACCCGCAGTACGGCAAGTTCGGCGAGCGCGACGGCAACGCCTATCTCGCGCGCGCCTACCCCGATTTCGACGCCCTGTGGGCCGATGGCGAATTCGCCCGCTGGAGCCTCGCGCTGCTGAAGCCGCTGGGCGATGCCGTGGGCCGGGCCGCCGCCAAGGAAGCCGCATGACGCTGCCGTCCCTGCTTCAACCCCTGTACTTCCCGCTGCGCGGCAGCCGGCTGATCGAAGCCAGCGCCGGCACCGGCAAGACCTTCACCATCGCCGCGCTGTACCTGCGCCTGGTGCTGGGCCATGGCGGCGAGGCCGCGTTCAGCCGCCCGCTGGCGCCGCCCGAGATCCTGGTCGTCACCTTCACCGACGCCGCGACGAAAGAGCTGCGCGACCGCATCCGCGCCCGGCTGGCCGAAGCGGCCGAGGCCTTCCTCGCCGATCCCGCGACGGTGCCGCCGAAGCCGCAGGGCCTGGACCTGCTGCACGACCTGCGCGCCGACTACCCGCCGGCCCAATGGCACGCCTGCGCCCGCACGCTGCGCCTCGCGGCCGAGTGGATGGACGAGGCCGCGGTCTCCACCATCCACGGCTGGTGCAACCGCATGCTGCGCGAACACGCCTTCGACAGCGGCAGCCTGTTCACCCAGACGCTCGAGACCGACCAGCGCGAGCTGCAGGCCGAAGTCATGCGCGACTACTGGCGCAGTTTCTTCACGCCGCTGTCGCCCGCCGACACGAAGCGGGTGCACGGCTGGTGGGCGACGCCCGGGGCGTTGCTGGGTGCGGTCGAGAAACTGGTGGGCCTGAGCGAGGCGCTGGGCGAGGGCCTGCCGCCCGCCGCCGCGCTGCAGCGCGCACGCGAGCACACCGAGCGCGAGCTGGCGGTCCTCAAGGCCCCGTGGGCCGGCGACGAGGGCTGGGCCGTCGAGCTGCTGGCCGGCCTCGAAGCCGCCACCGCCGCCAAGCAGTGCAAGCTGCCCAAGCGCAAGGAGTGGATGCAGAAGCTGCGCGACTGGGCCGAGGGCGAGGGGCGGCTGCCCGGGCTGACCAAGACCGCCTGGGACCGCCTCACGCCCACCGGTTTGGCCGACGGCTGGAGCGGCGACACCGCGCTGCTGCGGCACCCTGCGCTGCAGGCGCTCGCGACCTTGCAGGAAGCCGCGCGGGCCTTGCCGGATGGCCGCCAGGACCTGCTGCGCCACGCCGCCCGCTGGTCCGCCGAACGCCTGGCCAGCGAGCAGGCCCGGCGCGCGCAGATGGGTTTCGACGAACTGCTGACCCGGCTCGACGCCGCGCTGCAAGGCCCCAACGGCGAGCGTCTCGCGGCCCTGATCCGGCGCCAGTTCCCGGTGGCGCTGATCGACGAGTTCCAGGACACCGATCCGCTGCAGTACCGCATCTTCGACGCCGTCTACGGCATCGCGGCCAACGCGCAGGACACCGCGGTGGTGCTGATCGGCGACCCCAAGCAGGCGATCTACGCCTTCCGCGGCGCCGACATCCACACCTACCTGGCGGCGCGGCGCGACACCGAAGCGCGCCACGCCACGCTCGGCACCAACTTCCGTTCGACGCCGGCGATGGTCGAGGCGGTCAACCGCGTCTTCATGCAGGCCGAGGAACGCGCGGCAGGGCAGGGCGCCTTCCTGTTTCGCGAGCGCGGCGAGAACCCGCTGCCCTTCCTCGCGGTGCAGGCCCGAGGCCGCAGCGAGCGCTGGTGCGTGGCGGGCGAGGAGGCCCCGGCGCTCACCTGCTGGACGCTCGACGGCGATCCGCCGCCCGGCAACGGCGAGGCCCAGCGCCTGCTCGCCGCCGCCTGCGCGACCGAGATCGTGCGCCTGCTCATCGAGGGCCAGGCCGGCCGCACCGGCTTCGCGAAAGAGGGCGAGGCGCTGCGCCCGGTCCGGCCCGGCGACATCGCGGTGCTGGTCAACAGCGGGCGCGAGGCGGTCGCCGTGCGCCAGGCGCTGTCGCGGCGCGAGGTCCGCAGCGTCTATCTCTCGGACAAGGATTCCGTCTTTCAGAGCCCGGTGGCCGCCGAACTGCAGCGCTGGCTGGCCGCCTGCGCCGAGCCCGACGACGACCGCCCGCTGCGCGCCGCGCTGGGCAGCGCCACGCTGGCCCTGGGCTGGGCCGAGCTCGACCGGCTCAACCACGACGAGCTGCAATGGGAAGCGCGGGTGCTGCAGTTCCGCCGCTACCAGCAGGCCTGGCGCCGCCAGGGCGTGCTGCCGATGCTGCGCCACCTGCTGAACGACTTCGGCGTGCCGCAGCGCCTGCTGGCCGCGGAGGACGAACGCACGCTGACCGACCTGCTGCACCTGGCCGAACTGCTGCAGCAGGCCAGCGCGCAGCTCGACGGCGAACACGCGCTGATCCGCTGGCTGGCCGAGCAGCGGCAGGACGGCGGCAGCGACAGCGACGCGCGCAAGCTGCGCCTCGAAAGCGATGCCGACCTGGTCAAGGTCGTCACGGTGCACAAGTCCAAGGGGCTCGAGTACCCGCTGGTCTTCCTGCCCTTCGCCACCGCCTTCCGGGCCGCCAAGGCCGAGGACCTGCCGCTCAAGTGGCACGACGACGCCGGCCGGCTCGTGGTGGCGCTGCAGGCCGACCCCGAGTCGCTGGCGCGCGTCGACCGCGAGCGGCTGGGCGAAGACCTGCGCAAGCTCTACGTGGCCCTGACCCGCGCCCGCTACGCCACCTGGGTCGGCGTGGCGCCGCTGGCCGGCGTGGAGCGCAGCGCGCTGGGCTACCTGCTGGGCGGCGGCGCGTCCCTGCCGCCCGCGGCACTGGCGGATGCACTGGGCGAACTGGCACGGGGGTCTTCGGCGATCTCGGTGCAGGCCGCGCCCGCGGCCGGCGATGAGCGCTATCGCCCGGTCGCCGCCGCGCCGCAACTCGCCCCCGAGCCCGCGCTGCCCTCCGGCCCGCGCGAGCGCTGGTGGATCGCCAGCTACTCGGCGCTGAGCCGGGCCGGCGACACGCTGGACGACGAGGCCGCGCTGGCCCAGGGCGAGCCCGCGACGCGGCTGGCCCTGCCGCCCACGCCCGCCAGCGCCGCCGAGGACATCTATGCCGACAGCCGCGCCGATGCGGCGGTGCCGGAAGACGACGAACTGCCCGCGCCCGAACTGCGCACCGGCAGCCTGCACGACTTCCCGCGCGGCGCCGGCCCGGGCAGCTTCCTGCATGGCCTGCTCGAGTGGGTGGGCCGCCAGGGCTTCGCGCGCGTGCAGTCCGATCCGGCGGCGCAGGCCGACCTGGCCGACCTGATCGCCCGGCGCTGCAACCTGAGCGGCTGGAGCGCCTGGACCGAGCCGCTGCGCGCCTGGCTGCTGGACTGGCTCGCCACGCCGCTGGCGCTGGGCGCCCTGGGCGGCGGCGCCGTGGCGCCCTCGGCGCTGGGCCGGGTCCAGATCGAAATGGAGTTCTGGTTCGGCGTGACGCAGGTCGACCTGCGCGCGCTCGACGCCCTGGTCTGCCGCCACACGCTGGGCGGCGCGCCGCGGGCGGCGCTGCTGCCGCAGCAGCTCAACGGCATGCTCAAGGGCTTCATCGACCTGGTGTTCGAGCACGAGGGCCGCTACTACGTGGCCGACTACAAGTCCAACTGGCTCGGCCCGCGCGATGCCGACTACACGCCCGCGGCGCTGCGCGACGCGGTGCTTGCGCATCGCTACGAGCTGCAGTACGTGCTCTATGTCTTCGCGCTGCACCGCCTGCTGCGCGCGCGGCTGCCCGACTACGACTACGAGCGCCACGTCGGCGGCGCGGTCTACCTGTTCCTGCGCGGCCATGCGGCGCCGGGCCAGGGGCTGCACTGCGAGCGTCCGCCCCGGGCGCTGATCGAGGCGCTGGATGCGCTCTTCAGCGGCGCGGCGCTCCCTGCGGCGGAACTGCAGTCATGAAAGCATCGACCGTGACCACCGACGTCTTCCTCGGCGCGCTCCCGGCGCGCCACGCGCCCCTGCTTGCCGACCTCGAACGCTGGGTCGCCGAGGGCTGGCTGCGCGCGCTGGACAGGAGCTTTGCGGCCTTCCTGGCGCAGAAGGCGCCCGAGGCCGATCCGCTGCTGATCCTCGGCGCCGCGCTCGCCAGCCACCAACTGGGCCGCGGCCATGCCTGCCTGGACCTCCAGGCCGCGCTGGCCGATGCGGGGCAGGCCTTGTCGATGCCGCCCGAAGGCGCGGCGCGGGCGGCGGTGGAGGGCGCGGTGCCGATCACCGCCCCCTCCGCCCTGCTGGCCGGCGTGAGCCTGGCGCGCTGGACCAAGGCGCTCGCGCATCCCGCGCTGGTGGGCCATGGCCCGGGCGCCACGCCGCTGGTGCTGGTCGGCAGCCGCCTGTACCTGCGCCGCTACTGGCAGTACGAGCAATCGGTGCGCGCGGCCATCGCCGAGCGGGTGGCGACGCCCACCGCGGCGGCCTTGCCCGAGGCCCAGGCCACCCTGGCCGCGGCGCTCGATGTGCTGTTCCCGCACCGCGACGGCGCCGCCGTCGACTGGCAGAAGATCGCCTGCGCGCTCGCCGCGCGACAGGGCTTCGGCATCATCACCGGCGGCCCGGGCACCGGCAAGACCACCACCGTGGTGCGCCTGCTCGCGGTGCTGCAGCACCTGGCGCTGTCGGGCGGCAAGGGCCGGCGCCTGCGCATCCGCCTGGCCGCGCCCACCGGCAAGGCGGCGGCGCGGCTCAACGAATCCATCGCCGGCGCGGTCGCGCGCCTGCCGCTCGAGGGCCTCCCGGACCCCGAGGCCGTGCGCGCGGCCATTCCGACCGACGTGACGACGGTGCACCGCCTGCTGGGCAGCCGGCCCGACACGCGCCACTTCCGCCACGACGCGCGCAACCCGCTGGCGCTGGACCTGCTGGTGATCGACGAGGCCTCGATGCTCGACCTCGAGATGATGGCCTCCGTCTTCGCCGCGCTGCCCCCGCATGCGCCGCTGATCCTGCTGGGCGACAAGGACCAGCTCGCCTCGGTCGAGGCCGGTGCGGTGCTGGGCGACCTCTGCCAGCGCGCCGATGCGGGCCACTACAGCATCGACACCGACGCATGGCTGCGGGCCGTCACCGGTGAACTGCTCGAGCCCGAGCTGTGCGACGCCGACGGCCGCGCGCTCGACCAGGCGGTGGTCAAGCTGCGTGTCAGCCATCGTTTCAGTGCCGCGAGCGGCATAGGCAAGCTGGCCGAGGCGGTCAACGCGGGCGATGGCGGCGCGGTGCGGCGCGTGTTCGAGCGCGGCTACGCCGACCTGTCGCAGCAGCGCAGCCTCGACGACGGCGCGCTGCGCCGGCTGGCGATCGACGGCGCGCCCGAGGGCTTTGCGGGGCAGGGCCAGGGGCGGGTCGATGGCGGCAAGGCGGTGCCGCCGCCGGCGGGCTACCGCCACTACCTGGCGCTGATGCGCGCGCGCAAGCCCGGCATCGATGCACCGCAGGCCGACTTCGATGCCTGGGCGCGCGAGGTGCTCGCGGCCTATGGCCAGTTCCAGCTGCTGTGCGCGCTGCGCAGCGGCCCGCAGGGCGTCGAGGGCCTGAACCTGCGCATCGCGGGCCTGCTGCGCGCCGAGGGCCTGCTCGAGGCCGACCACGGTGGCTGGTACCCGGGCCGGCCGGTGCTGGTCACGCGCAACGACTACGGCCTGGGCCTGATGAACGGCGACGTCGGCGTGACGCTGGCGCTGCCGACATCCGTGCCCGGCGAACAGCGCCCGCGCTGGACCTTGCGCGTGGCCTTCACCGCCGGCGACGGCGAGGGCGGCATCCGCTGGGTGTTGCCGAGCCGGCTGCGCGCGGTCGAGACCGTGTTCGCGATGACGGTGCACAAGTCGCAGGGCTCCGAGTTCGCGCACGCCGCGCTGCTGCTGCCCGAGCGCCCGAGCCCGGTGCTGACGCGCGAGCTGGTCTACACCGGCATCACCCGGGCGCGGCACTGGTTCACGCTGGCGGCTGCACCGGAAGTGATGCAGGGGGCGGTGCGCAAGTGTGTCGACCGGGTCGGCGGACTGGGCCTGCGCAGCGCGTGAGCGCAGCGCCGGGCCGCTCCCAAGCAAGCTCGCACCGCAGTGCGAAGCACGAAGGTACTCCCGTGAGCCCGCGACGTCGTGGCGTTCACTCCAGCCCGGCCTTGTCGAGGCCGTAGGCCTTGTCGGCCGAGCCCGGCACATTCTTGAAGGCGATGCTGAGGCGGTTCCAGGCATTGATCGTCATCACGACGAAGCTCAGGTCGGACAGTTCCTTCTCCGACAGCTGGGTGCGCACGCGGTCGTAGACCTCGTCAGGTACGCCGTGCTCGGGCAGCCGGGTCAGGATCTCGGTCCAGGCCAGCGCGGCGCGCTCGCGCGGGCTGAACAGGGTCGATTCGCGCCAGATTGCCAGATGGTGGACGCGCAGTTCGCGCTCGCCGTGCAGCTTGGCTTCCTTCACGTGCATGTCGAGGCAGAAGCCGCAGCCGTTGATCTGCGAGGCGCGGATGTGCACGAGGTCCTGGATCGTCTGCTCAATGGCGCTGTCTTTCTGCAGCATGCTGAACTCGACGAATTTCTTGTACAGCGCGGGGGATTGCTGCATGGCGTTGATGCGTTGGGTCATGGTCACTTCCTTGAGAGCCTCAGAACGGCTGAGGCATCCGCTTGCGAAACTTCGCGTCATGGACGGATCTTTCTTGCATCCATGTCCACAAGACGGGCCAGCTCGCCGGTTTGTGACAGACCCCGCTCAATGGCCCTGAAACGCCGCCGCCAGCCGCGCCAGCTTCTCGGGGTTGCGCTGCACGTGGATGCGCGTGATGCGTTCGCCATCGGTCTCGTAGGACCCTGCGGATTCGAGCACCCCGTCGATGAAGCGCAGCAGCGCCCACTCGCCATTGATCATCGCGAGCTCCACACGCACGCCGCTGCCGAAGCGCAGGTGGGTGGCATAGAAGAGCTGCGCGATGCGCTGGCCGCCGAGCAGCGGCTTGCCGAAGCTCGGCACGATGCCGCCGCCGTCGCCGATCAGTTCGGCGTTCTCGGCCAGCATCCCGTTCATGGCCGCGAAATCGCCGCGCGACAGCGCTTCGGCGAAGCCGCGCATCAGCTGCCGGTGCCTGTCGCGCGAGACCGCGAAGCGCGGCCGCTCCTCGCGCAGCTGCGTCTTCGCGCGGTGCACGATCTGGCGGCAGGCGGCCTCGCTCTTGCCGATCGCCTGCGCGACCTCGCCGTAGTCGGCATCGAACACCTCGCGCAGAAGAAAGGCCGCGCGGGCCTCGGGCGCCAGCCGTTCGAGCAGCATCAGGAAGGCCACCGACACATCGTCGGAGAGTTCCTTGGTCTGCTCGGGCGTGCTGGGCGCGTCGGTCAGCACCGGCTCGGGCAGCCAGTAGCCGACGTAGTGCTCGCGCTGCACCTTGGCGGCGCGCAGCCGGTCGATCGAGATCCGCGTGGTGATGGTCACCAGCCAGGCCTCGGCGTTGTCGATGCTCGCCTGCTCGGCCTCGTGCCAGCGCAGCCAGGCGTCCTGCACCACGTCCTCGGCCTCGGCCACGGCGCCGAGCATGCGGTAGGCGATGCCCTGCAGGCGCGGGCGGAGGCGGTTGAAGGTGGCAGTGGGGTCGGTCATGTCGGGTAGACGTTCGACGCCTTCAGCTTGTGACAGCCCGCGGCGGGACTGCATTGCACGCGCGGATCGCGGTCGCCCGCAATCACGCCGTCTTCGGAAAGAACACCACGTCCGGCAGCCCCTCGAAATGGGCGTCGCAGGTCATCAACTCCGCCCGTTGGTGCTGCGCCGTGGCGTAGACGATGGCATCGGCTGTGGCCAGCTTGTGTTCGCGGTGCAGATCCGCCGCGAGCAACGCGATGGTCGTGTCCATGGCCACGACGACGCACTTCTGCGTATAGGCGATCACCTGATCGGCCCGCTCTTCGCCGACCTCGCGCACCAGCCACTTCGAGAGTTCGAGCTGCACGATGGTGGGCACGATGCACTGCGGCTTGGCCGGGAACTGCTGGCCCAGTGTCTTTCCGAGCGTGCTGCCCGCAAGCCATTCGATCCAGGCCGAGGTATCGACCACGCGCAACGGCGCAGCCATCAGTAGCGGTCTTTGCGGTCGCGGTAGCCGTCCGTGCGCGCGCCCTTGGCGATGCCGGCCAGTTGGTCAAGCTCAGGCACCGGCATCATGAGGACGCCCTTGCCCTTTGGAATGAAAACGAACTCCTGCCCGGCTTGCCAGTGCTGTTCTTCACGCACGGCCTTGGGAATGGATATCTGATATTTGCTGGACAGGGTGGCGGTCGCGGTCATCTTCGTACCTCATTGGTATCGATGCGGGTTTGGTAAGAATACACAATTCCCGGCGATGTCGAGTCGACCAACCGATGTTCAAGGGGTTTCTCGGATCGCGCGCGCCGCCATGAAACCCCTCACTCGATGTTCTGCACCTGCTCCCGCATCTGCTCCACCAGCACCTTCATGTCGACCCCGATGCGCGTCAGCTCCAGCGTCGCCGACTTCGAGCCCAGGGTGTTGGCCTCCCGGTGCAGCTCCTGGATCAGGAAATCGAGCCGCTTGCCGATCTCGCCGCCCTTCTTGACCAGCCGCTCGATCTCGTCGAGGTGCGAGTCGAGCCGGGTCAATTCCTCGGCGACGTCGATGCGGATCGCGAAGGCCGTGGCTTCCGACAGGGCGCGGTCCTGGGCCGCCTCGGGCGGGGTGGTGCCGCCGCCCAGGCCCATGGCGTCCTGCCAGCGTTCGAGGAAGCGGTTGCGCTGCTGCTCCACCAGCTGGGGCACCAGCGGCAGGGCCTGGGCCGCCAGCTTGCGCAGCTGCGCGAGGTGGTCCAGCAGCATCTTGGCCAGCCGCGCGCCTTCGCGCTCGCGGGCGGCCAGCAATGACTTCAGGGTCTTTTCGGTGAGTTCGGCCAGCTCGGGGCCCCAGTCGCCGCGCGGCGCCGAATCCCCGGCCGCCAGCCGCAGCACGTCGGCCACGCTGAGGTCGCGCGCGCCGGGCAGCCACGACTTGATGCTGTCCTGCACGCCGTTGAGCCGCTGCAGCAGTTTGGGCGACGGGTCGCCGATGCCCGCGGTGCCGGTGGTCTCGATCGCGGCCCGGACCTCGACCTTGCCGCGCTTGAGCTGCCCCGTGAGGAGCTCCCGAAGCGCCGGTTCGTGCTGGCGCAGTTCCTCGGGCAGCTTGAAGCTCAGGTCGAGGAATCGGCTGTTGACCGAGCGGATCTCGACCCCGAGACGACCCGCCGTCGAGGGGCGCGCTTCGGCGTCGGAGTGGCTGCCCGTGGGGCCGTTCTGGCCGCTGGCATAGCCGGTCATGCTGTAAACTGGCATCGCGCCTCGCTGTGGTTTGTTTGCTTTTCACCGAGGGCTCGGCACAGCGTTCGCTTGCCGCACCATCGCCTTCGGGCGAAACTCCCTGATTATGTCAAAGGTCAAACCTTCGCCCTTGCTTCCCGACACGGTGATCGGGGGATACCGCGTCGTGCGCCGGCTGTCCGCCGGCGGCTTCGGTGTCGTCTACCTGGCCGTCGATTCGAGCGGCCAGCAGGTCGCCATCAAGGAGTACCTGCCTTCGTCGCTGGCCACCCGCGGCACCGGCGAGCTGGCGCCCCAGGTGCCGCCCGAAAAGCTCTCCCTCTACCGGCTGGGCCTCAAGAGCTTCTTCGAGGAAGGGCGCTCGCTGGCCCAGATCTCGCATGCATCAGTTGTCAGCGTGCTCAATTTCTTCCGCGAGAACGAGACCGTCTACATGGTCATGAACTACCTGGAGGGGGCGACCCTGCAGGATTTCATCGTCACCGCGCGCGACCTCAAGAAGCAGAAAGTATTCAGGGAGTCGACGATCCGGTCGCTCTTCGACGAGATCCTGCGGGGCTTGCGCATCGTCCACCAGCACAAGATGCTGCACCTGGACATCAAGCCCGCCAACATCTTCGTCACCGACGACGACCGCGCCGTGATGATCGACTTCGGCGCCGCGCGCGAGGTGCTGTCCAAGGAGGGCAACTTCATCCGCCCGATGTACACCCCCGGCTTCGCGGCCCCCGAGATGTACCGGCGCGATTCGTCGATGGGCCCCTGGACCGACATCTACGCCATAGGCGCCTGCATCTACGCCTGCATGCAGGGTTATCCCCCGAACGACGCGCCGCAGCGCATCGAGAAAGACCGCCTGGGCCTGTCGCTCTCGCGGCTGCGCGGCATCTACTCCGACAACCTGATCGAGGTGGTCGAGTGGTGCATGTCGCTCGATCCGCTGTCGCGCCCGCAGTCGGTGTTCGCGCTGCAGAAGGAGCTCAGCCGCGAAGGCGAGCGCCGCTACACCAAGCTCACGGTCGGCGAGAAGGTCAGGCTTTCCATCGACAACATGCGTTCGTTCGAAAAGAAGGGCCTGCCCAAGGCCGCTGCTCCTACGACCCGCCCAGCATGAAGTTCTCCGTATTCCAGGTCAGCCGCAAAGGCGGCCGTCTCAAGAACGAAGACCGCATGGGCTATTGCTACACGCGGGAATCGGGTCTGTTCGTGCTGGCCGACGGCATGGGCGGGCACCCCGAAGGCGAGGTGGCGGCCCAGCTGGCGCTGCAGACCATCGCGGCGCTCTACCAGCGCGAGGCCCGGCCGGTCGTCAAGGACGTCAAGGCCTTCCTCACCGCCTCGGTGATGGCCGCGCACCAGCAGATCATGCGCTACGCCGGCAACAAGGGCATGCTCGACACGCCGCGCACCACCGTCGTGGCGGCCGTCATCCAGGGCAACACCGCGAGCTGGATCCACTGCGGCGACTCGCGCCTGTACGTGATCCGCGACGGCGAGCTGCTGACCCGCACCCGCGACCATTCGCACGCCGAGCGCCCGCGCGCCAACGCCGGCCCCGAGCCGGTCAACCGCAACCTGCTGCTGACCTGCCTGGGCTCGCCCACCACGCCGCTGTTCGATATCTCGGCGCCGCTGCAGCTGCAGCGCGGCGACCGCGTCATGCTGTGCTCCGACGGCGTCTGGGGCGTGCTCGACGACAGCGTCATCGTGCACATCCTCTCGTCCGGCAAGCCGGTGTCCGATGCCGCGCCCGACCTGGCCGAAATGGCGCTGCGCAACGGCGGCACCCACAGCGACAACGTGACCCTGATCGCGCTCGAATGGGAAACCCCCGACGAGCTGGGCCAGAAGCGCGGCGTTTCCACCGACAGCATCAGCGACGGCGTGTTCGCCTCCACCATCCAGGCCGGCATGCCGTCCGACAGCGAGCTCGACGACCTCGACGACGACGCCATCGAGCGCTCCATCGCCGAGATCAACGAGGCGATCAAGCGCTCGGCCGCCCGCAAAGCCTGAATATGGCCCCCACGCTCCGTCACTTCGTGTACTCGCTGCCCCCCGGGGGGGCCGCAGGCCGCCTTGGGAGCGGCCCGGCGGCGGCCTGAGTTTTTCCCATACTTTCCCGAATCACCATGACAGTTTTCGTTCGAAGCGGCGGCCGTGCGGCCGACCAGCTGCGCCCCGTGCGCATCACCCGCGGCTACACCATCCACGCCGAGGGCTCGGTGCTGATCGAGTTCGGCCAGACCCGCGTGCTGTGCACCGCCTCGGTCGAAGAGAAGGTGCCGCCGCACAAGCGCGGCAGCGGCGAGGGCTGGGTCACGGCCGAATACGGCATGCTCCCGCGCGCCACCCACACCCGCAGCGACCGTGAAGCCGCGCGCGGCAAGCAGAGCGGTCGCACGCAGGAAATCCAGCGCCTCATCGGCCGCTCGATGCGCGCGGTGTTCAACCTGGCCGCGCTCGGCGAGCGCACCATCCACCTCGACTGCGACGTGCTGCAGGCCGACGGCGGCACCCGCACCGCGGCCATCACGGGCGCCTTCGTGGCCGCGCAGGACGCGGTCAACAAGCTGCTGGCCGCCGGCAAGATCCAGGCGACGCCGATCCTCGGCCACGTCGCGGCCATCTCGGTCGGCATCGTGCAGGGCACGCCGCTGCTCGACCTCGAATACACCGAAGACTCGGCCTGCGACACCGACATGAACGTCGTCATGACCGGCGCCGGCCATTTCGTCGAAGTGCAGGGCACGGCCGAAGGCGCCGCCTTCTCGCGCGACGAGATGAACGCGCTGCTGGCTCTGGCCGAGAAGGGTATCGTCGAGCTGACCGCGCTGCAGACGCAGGCGCTCGCAAGTTGAAGAAAACGACCCTGCGCACCCGCGCCCCCTGGCGATGAAACTGGTCCTGGCTTCCAACAATGCCGGCAAGCTCGCCGAGCTGCAGGCGCTGTTCGCGCCGCTCGGCGTGGCGCTGGTGCGGCAGTCCGAACTCGGCGTCGGCGAGGCCGACGAGCCCTTCCGCACCTTCGTCGAGAACGCGCTCGCCAAGGCCCGCCATGCCGCGGCCGCCACCGGCCTGCCGGCCATCGCCGACGATGCCGGCCTCTGCGTCGATGCCTTCGGCGGCCTGCCGGGCGTCGACACGGCCTACTACGCCACCCGGTTCGGCTACGAGAAGGGCGACGCCAACAACGTGCGCGCGCTGCTCGAGCAGCTCAACGGCGTGCAGAACCGCCGCGCCGCGCTGGTCAGCACCCTGGTGGCGCTGCGCAACGCCGACGACCCCGAGCCGCTGATCGCGGTCGGCCGCGCGCCCGGCGAGATCACCCGCGAGCCCGTGGGCGACAACGGCTTCGGCTTCGACCCCGTGATGTTCCTGCCGCAGTTCGGCAAGACCTTTGCCCAGCTGCCGACCGAAGTGAAGAACGCCAACAGCCATCGGGGCCAGGCGGCCCGCACCATGCTGGCCCTGATGCGCGAACGCTGGTTGCTGTCGTGAGCATCGTCATCCCGATCGCCCCCGGCGCCGAGCAGGCGGCCGACGGCGCGGCCGGCGCCAACGACGTGCTGCACCTGATGCGGCCGGGCCCGCTGCAGCTGGCGGCACTGCCGCCGCTGTCGCTCTACGTGCACCTGCCCTGGTGCCTGCGCAAGTGCCCCTACTGCGATTTCAACTCGCACGAATGGCGCGGCAGCGACGAGGCCTTGCCCGAGCAGCGCTACCTCGACGCCCTGGTGGCCGACCTCGACGCCGCGCTGCCGCTGGTGTGGGGCCGCACGGTGCACACCATCTTCATCGGCGGCGGCACGCCCAGCCTGTTCTCGCCGGCGGCCATCGACCGCCTGATCGGCGACCTGCGCGCGCGGCTCAAGCTCACGCCCGACTGCGAGATCAGCCTGGAGGCCAACCCCGGCACCTTCGAGCGCGACCGCTTCCGCGCCTATCGGGCGGCGGGCGTGACGCGGCTGTCGGTCGGCGTGCAGAGCTTCGACGACGAGCACCTGAAGGCGCTCGGCCGCGTGCACGACCGCGCCCAGGCCATCGCCGCGGTGGAGGAGGCCGCGGCGGCCTTCGACACCTTCAACCTCGACCTGATGTATGCGCTGCCGGGCCAGACCCTGGGAGGCCTCGACGCCGACCTCGACCAGGCGCTGGCGCTGCAGCCGCCGCACCTGTCGGTGTATCACCTGACCATCGAGCCCAACACCTACTTCGCCAAGTTTCCGCCCGTCATTCCCGAGGACGACACGGCCTACGACATGCTCGACCGCATCACGGAGCGCACGGCCGCCAGCGGGCTGCAGCGCTACGAGATCTCGGCCTATGCGCGCGCCGGCCATGCCTGCGCGCACAACCTGAACTACTGGCAGTTCGGCGACTATCTGGGCATCGGCGCCGGCGCCCACAGCAAGCTGAGCTTTGCGCACCGGGTGGTGCGGCAGGTGCGCTTCCGCGAGCCGCGGCTGTACATGGACAACGCGCTCGCCGGCCGTGCCGTCGCCCAGAGCGACGACGTCGGCATCGGCGCGCTGCCCTTCGAATTCATGCTCAATGCCTTGCGGTTGAAGGACGGCTTCACGCTGGCGCAGTTCGGCGAGCGCACCGGCCTGGCCATCACCTCCATCCAGCGGGGCCTTGAAGAGGCCGAGCGAAAAGGTTTGATACAAAGAGATCTTGCGCGCGTCTGGCCGACCACGCGCGGCTTCGACTTCTTGAGCGATCTGCAGTCCATCTTCCTTCCGGACTGACGACGAGCAACAGCCCATGGACAAGAACGACACCGACCTCTCAGAGACGACAGAGACCATCAAGCGGCGCTCGCGTGGCCGGCCCAGCCCCGAGCAGGCGGCTGCGCTGCGCGAGTCCTTCCTGGCGGCGGCGCTGGAATCCTTCCTCGAGAAGGGCTACTCGGCCACCAGCATCGAGGCCATCGCGCGCGAGGCCGGCGTGGCCAAGATCACGATCTACCGCCAGTTCGACAACAAGGAGGCGCTGTTCCGCGAAGTGGCGCACCGTGCGGTCAGCAATGCCCGCGAGACCATGCAGAACGCCCTGGTGGACCCGAGCAGCGACGACCGCCAGACGCTGATCGAACTGGTCGAGCGGCTGTACCTGACCGCGACCGAGCCCAAGACCCTGGCGCTGATGCGGCTGGTGATCGCCGAGGCGATGCGCTTCCCCGAACTCGCGAAGTCGCTCTATGTGGAGAACAGCTACGTGATCGCGCCGGTGGTCGAGTACCTGGCCGAGGCGCACCGCGCGGGCCGGCTGCGCGTGCCTTCGCCCGAGCTGGCCGCCGTGCAGCTGTCGAACCTGGCCTTGGGCGGGGTGCGCTTCTTCATCTCGAAGCCGCTGGCCGGGCCGGAGGAGCGCCGGGTGTGGGCCGAAGGCATCGCGGACCTGGTGCTGCGGGGGTGGGCGCCAGCTTCCGCGCCTGAAGCCGCCCAGCGCTCAGACTAGAATCCCGACCCTGCCTTCCCGCGCGACGAAGGCAGTCCAGGAGAGTTGGGTGAGTGGTTTAAACCAGCAGTCTTGAAAACTGCCGACGGGCAACCGTCCGTGAGTTCGAATCTCACACTCTCCGCCGGAATCGCTTCTTTCGTTGTCCGGCGCCGCCCTGTACCACCTCTGGATCCTCAGGAGGCGTGGCGCAGGCCAGCGTGCCAACGGCCACGCTGTGTGGCGCACAACGAAAAAGCCCTGGCCGTTTCCAGTCAGGGCAAGAGGTCGGTGGTCGACCTTGGAGAAAGGTGCAGACCTCTTAGGTTCACGATCCAGGCCGGAGTTCCGCAAACGAAGAAGCCGCCTCGGCGGGCGGCTCGACGGTGCCGGAACTGAGCCCGGTCGAAAGTGGCGACGGCCGCCGGCATCGAGGAACCGCCCCCTATGGGCGGGTGCCGAAGCGTCCTCTACCAGCGCCAGCGGACCATCTGCACCCAGACTACACGCTGTTTGTGATGGCTGAATGACGATCGCGTGCACCAGCCCCGCTGATTGCGGTTTTTTTCACGCCCGCTTGATCTTGCGCAACGTTCCGCCGAGCCGTCACGGCGTTTCCGGCACGGCCGAGTGCCGGACCTTCTTGTTTTTGCGTGCGTCCCTGCAGACGCAGGCTACAGAAATCCCGCCCCGCTGGCAGGGCTCTAGGCTTTGCGTGACGTGGGCCGCACGAATTCGTGGAAGTACAGCTTGAGCAGCCTCGCGAACTCTTCGGCAATGGCGGAGGGTGCCGACTGCGGCGAAAAGGCCATCGACACCTCCACCGGGCAACGCGGCAGCAAAGGAAGAACCATCAGATCGCGCGCGAACACCGAGGCGACGTAGGGGTTCACGATGCCGATGCCCGTCCCTTGCGCGGCCATCATGCAGATCGTGACCGAGTAGGTCGTCTCGACCGTCGCCGCCGCCTCGATGCGATGCAGCTGCAAGGTGCCCAGGAACCGCTGATGAATCTCGTCGTCGGCATTGAGGGTGAGCAGCACCTGGTCCTTCAGGTCGCGCACATGCAGGCCGGTGCGGCGCGCCAGCGGGTGCTCCGGATGCATCACACATACCGCATGGGCACGGTGCAGCGAAACGGCTTCGATCTGCGGATCGTTGATCTCGGACGTGGTCAGCGCGACGTCGTACAGACCGTAGAGCAAGCCTTCGCGCAGCGGATGCGCGCTGACGGTCTGCAGGTTGACGTGCACCTCGGGATGCAAGCGCGAGAATGCATGAACGACCTTGGGCATGACGCTGAGCCCGAGTGCCGGCGTGCAACCGACGCGCAGCGAGCCCGTGCCCGACTTCCGCATGACCGCCACGCTCTGCTCGATGCGGTCCAGCCCGAGGAAATGGCGCTGCACCGTGTCGAACAGCTGCCGTGCCTCGTGCGTGGGCCGAAGCCGCCCCTTGTGAATGTCGAACAGCTTGAGCTGGGTGGCATTCTGGATCTGCGCCAGCAGGCGGCTCACCGAAGGCTGCGTGGTGTGGAGCATGGCTGCCGCCGCCGTGGTGGTGCCGGTCTGCATGACCGCGCGAAAGGCTTCGATCTGGCGGAAGTTCAATGGTCGCGACATTCGGGAGCTCCTGGAACTGCGGTGCGAGCGCATGGGCGAGGGCATATCTTTTCTGCATACCCTGGCGATGAAATTGAATTTTCCAGAATGATGCCGGATTTCTAAACTGCGCCGGAACACATCACCTCCACCCCCTCCATCACGCCGCGAAGGCGTGCAGCAAGGAAGACGACGCATGACACAGCAATGGCCGCGCAGGGCCGCCAGCCTTGGCCTTCTTCTCGGACTGGCCTTCGGGCTCGCCTCCATCTCGCAGGCATCGGAACCACAGGCCTATCCGAACCGGATGATCCGCCTCGTGGTGCCCTTCACCGCCGGCGGCAGTTCCGACGTGCAGGCCCGCATGCTCGCCGACCGCCTGGGCAAGCTGTACAAGCAGGCCGTGGTGGTCGACAACCGCCCCGGCGCCGGTGGACACATCGGCGGCAAGTTCGTGGCCGATGCACCGGCCGATGGCTACACGCTGCTGCTCGGCTCGATCGGGCTGCACGCGACCTACGGCGTCTTCAAGAAGCTGACCTACGACCCCGCGACGGACCTGAAGGTCGTCACGGTGCTTGCCGAGATGCCGCACGTCGTGGTCGCCAATCCTTCCCTTCCCGCCAACGACCTGAAGCAGCTGGTCGCGCTGGCGCGCAAGCAGCCGAACGCGATCAACTTCGGCTCCGCCGGCGTGGGATCGTCCGTGCACATGATCGGGGAGCTGTTCAAGCTCACTGCCGATGCACCGATCACGCACGTGCCGTACAAGGGCAGCACGACCGCGTTGAACGATCTGCTGGCCGGCCAGATCCAGTTGATGTTCGAGAACCCGCCAACCACGCTGGCCCACATCCGCGGCGGCAAGCTCAAGGCGCTGGCCGTGACGGGCAAGACCCGCCTGCCGGCGCTGCCCGACGTGCCGACCGCGATCGAGTCCGGCCTCCCTGCCTTCGAGGCCACCTCGTGGACCACCGTGGCCGTCAGCGCCAAGGTGCCCGATGCGATCGCGGACAAGCTCAATGCCGACATCCGCAAGATCGTCTCGGCGCCGGAATTCCGCCAGGGGCTGTCGGACCAGGGGATGACCCCGGTGGCCAACACGCGAGACGTCGCGACCAGGTTCATTGCGGCCGAGAAGCTGCGCTGGGACAAGGTCATCGAGCAAGGCCGGATCGCCGCGGAATAAGCCGATGACCAACGAACTTCTCGACAAACCCCGGTTTGCGGCGCCATGCCGCCGCGTGGGAGCGGGCGCGCCGCACCAACATTTCTTCGGCTACTACAACAAGAGCGCCTGGGACCGCAGCGGGCGCTACCTGCTGGCGCAGCAAGTGCCCTGGATGGACGCCGAACTCACGCCGGCAACCACCGCGCGCATCGGCTACTTCGACCTGCAGGACAACGATCGCTTCCATGAGGTGGACGACACCACGGCCTGGAACTGGCAGATGGGCAGCCAACTGCAGTGGCTGGACGGGGCGCCAGGGCGCCAACTGATCTACAACAGCCGCACGGGCGATGCCGGCGCGTTCTACGCCGGCTTCGGGGCCACGATCCTCGACGTCGACACCGGTGCCAGGCGCGTTCTGCCCATGCCGGTCTACGTGGTGGCGCCCGACAGCCGCTACGCGTTGAGCGTGGACTATCGGCGTCTCTACGTCACGCACAGAACCATCGGCTACAGCGAGGCGAACGGCCCCTTCGAGCTGCCGCTTGCGCCAGCCGACGACGGCATCCACGCGACCGACCTGAACACCGGGACGGCGCGTTTGATCGTCAGCTACCAGGACCTTCGCCAGTTCCACTCCCGCAAGTCGATGGACAAGGCGATCCATTGGGTGAGCCATATCGAGATCAACCCGTCGTCTTCTCGCGTGCTGTTCCTGCACCGGTGGACCGAGCGGGTCGAGGACGAAACCTGCTTCCTGCACCGGCTCATCACGATGAATCCTGACGGCTCCGACCTGCGCCTGCTGGAGTGCTCGGACCACCCGCTGCCGCAGCTCGCGGAAGACTTCGACCCCAGGGCCGTCGGCACCTTCGACTACGAAAAATCCGAGTACCAGATATCGCATCCGCTGTGGCAGGACGACGACCACATCATCGTCTGGAGCCCGCACGGCGGAAAGATTCGCTACCACCTGTACCACGACCGCGCCGGCGGGGCGGTCAGGGTGATAGGCGAAGGCGTTCTCGTGGAGAACGGCCACATGACCTTCTCGCCGGTGAACAAGCGCTGGCTGCTGAGCGACACCTACCCCGATGCGCAAACGCACGAGCGCGTGCTGTTCCTGTTCGACATGGAAACCGGCCGGCGCCACGACCTGGGCAGCTTCTACGCCACGCCCGACCTGGGCAAGGAGAACCGGTGCGATCTGCATCCGCGATGGCGCCGCGACGGCCGGCAGGTCTGCATCGACTCCGTGCACGAGTCGCAGCGCCAGATCTACATCGTCGACGTGTCCGGAATCGTGTGAGGCGGAGAAACTGAAGAAGAGGGCGGCCGCGAACGAGATCACACTACCATCTTGCGTACGAGGCTGCGGCCCGAAGCCGCCCTCGCCACTCTCGTCCACCTTCTCTCGCTTTCGCCGCGGTTGGGCCCGCGCGCTCAAGGAATGTCCATGACCCATATTGCCAAAGGCACGTTCGTCGTCTCACTCCAACCCCTGCCGTTCGAAGGCGAGGACGCCGAGCCGAAGCTGCTGGGTCGGCTGTCCATCAACAAGCGGATCTCCGGTGATCTCGAAGCAACCACCCAGGGGCAAATGCTGAGCGCCGGGACGAGCATCAAGGGTTCGGCCGGCTACGTGGCCATGGAGAGGGTCACCGGAGTTCTGGCGGCAAGACGCGGCTCATTCGTGCTGCAGCACACCGGCACCATGCGTCGCGGCGTCCCTTCTCTCTCGGTGACCGTCGTTCCAGACTCCGGCACGGAAGATCTGACCGGTATCGAGGGCGAGTTCAGGATCAACATCGCCGAGGGCACGCACTTCTACGAGTTTGCCTATCGCCTGCCCGGCAACTGAAAGCGTCATCGGGAGGGCGAGCGATCCGTCGATGGCCTGGTGGAAGACTCCCTGCTAGAAGGAGTGCAGCAGCTTCATCGCCGTGCCATAGTTTCCGAGTTGATAGACAGATGCTCCTGCAGGGGAGAACGTGAAGGTTTCATACGGCTCTGCGAGCATGGCGTCCCAAAAGGCGATGGTGCCGATGCCGACCGTCACGTGCGGCGTGTAGCGGTCGCCTGCCCGCTCACGAGCAAAGTTTGCGACGTATGGAATGAGCGGAGCGACGATGTCGGGGTCCTCGGGCGTCGTGACGAACGCGGCAGCGCTGCCTGTTGGCGCGGTGAACGGCGTGATCGCATCAATCAATTTCCGCTGCAGCCTCAGCAAATCCTTCGTCGGTGTCACATTGATGGTGCCGAGGCCAATGGGCCCGAGAGGGAGGTAGCTGTACTTGACCGCGTCCAGCTTCCAACGGGTGGGGCTCTCAGTGGCAAACACCTTCCCGGCGGCTGCGTAGACTTTGTCGAGCTCTGTGGTGTTGACGTACGCCTGCACCACGGTGATGTGCGGGGCGTGCGTGCCACCCAAGGTGTAGCCCTTGGGGTAGTTCGTCCGAAGCCGGGCATTGGCGGCCTGAGCGCGCTGGAGCATCGTCGCATCCGGTTCAAGCAGGATGTCGATCGCCGTGACGCTGCTTTGCCCTGTGGCCGCAGTCGCCTGCTGCGCCGTAGCCATTCCCGTCTGTGTGGCCACAGCACACACCAGCATTGCCCAACGGAACAGACTCTTCAGGGTCTGCGCGCGAAATTTCATGGATTTATCCTCTTTGCCAATTGATCGTGTTGGTGATCGGCGCAGTGCGCCCGCACCACGCCTACCTCCTTGCCAACCGCATGAAGGGATGCGCGACACAGGGCGTTGAATCGGAAGATTCGCATCGGGCCGCTGGCCAGGTGGGCGCCAACCGACGCCCCCTGGAACACAGCCTAGGAACTTACGCCGGCTTTGCAGTGGCCACGATCATGGGTGGCTTCCAGGTCCCGCTCCCCGCCGGCAGCACGGAAGGCGGCGTCTCCTTCGGCCAGTACAGCCGCATGGCGGCATAGATGGGGCCATTGGGCGCCGGCAGCCAGTTCGCTTCCTTGGCCTTGCCGGGCGATTCGTGCTGCAGGTACATCGTGACCGAACCGTCCGCGTTCTTCTTCATCTGCCGCAGCATCGGCGAATTGATCAGATAGCGGTTGATCGGGTTCTCGATCAGCAACTGGGTCTTGCCGTCGTACATCGTGACGGACCAGAACGAATTGACGGGCGGCAACTGATCCGCGGCGAAGGTGATCGTGTAGTTGGACTTGCTGCCGTCCAGCGCCTGGCCGCGGTTGTCGTTCAGTGCCACCGGATAGGTCGCCTCGACCGCGTCGTTGCCATAGATGCCGACCTTGGCGGCAGCGGCGCGCAGCACGTAGTTGCCGTTGTAGAAGGCGCGATTGCCCTGGGCCGAGCCGACCATCCAGCCGTTGACGTTCTGGCCGACGCTCTTGGACATCTTGTCGATCTGCTCGAAGCCGTCCTTGATGCCCTGGCCGACCGCAGCCTTGTGTTCTTCGTCGAGCTGGCTGAAGTCGAACTTCTTGCCTGGGCCGATGCCGATGCTCGCGAAGCGCGCGCGCATGTCCTTCTCTACCGGCACCTCGGGCGTGAACTTCATCAGGAAGTCGAGATAGCTCGCGAAGCCGGTCTTGAGCGCATCTTCGTTCCAGGCCGGGAACTGGATGTCGGGGGCGGCCGGTGGTGGGGTCTGCTTGAGGAAGGCCGACAACGGTTCGACCTTGTAGCCCGCCTGCACCTTCTTGACGTTGGGCATGTCGGCCGCATCGAACAACTGGGTGCGGTAGATCGCGAGCATGAACTGCGTCTCGGACGGAAACACCTTCCTGATGCCGGCCGGCGTCGCGCCCTTCCACGACGGGCCCGTCACCATGAAGCAGCCGGCGGCGCTGCCGGTCGCGCGGCTGCCGATGTAGCCGACGTTGTGCGTGTACATGTCCGCGAGTTGCACCGAGTAGTAGCGCTTCTTGTCCACCGCGGGCACACACATGACCATCGGCTCGGCGCGCAGGTCGAGCATGACCATCGAATACGGCGTGTCGCTGTTCGGCGTGACGATGGCCGTGTCCTTGTAGGTGAAGACGCGCGCTTCGTTGTTGAGCTTGTTGAAGGGCGCCTTGTACTGGGAGGAGCTCTTGTCGATGTTGTACTGGTACATCGCCTTGTAGCCGGCGATCATCGGGAAGGCATACACATACGCCTCCTGGGCAATCTTGCGTGTCTCCGCGATCCCCGGAGCGCCAATCCCTTGAGCGCTGTCCGACTTGGCAGCCTGGGCGACGGGTTCGGTCTTGACCGCGCAGCCCGCAGCGAGTGCCGCCACGGACACGCCAAAAATCAATCCTCGGAAGCCTCGAACGGGTCTGGTTGAAACGAGCGTATCCATCAATGCCTTTGAAAGTGAGTTGGGGGCGAACGATTGATCGTCCCCGCACGAGGGTATCGTCTTCTCACTTCGTCGCAGGATCAGGACATGGGTCCTTCCGAAATACGACGCCGCGAGCTTCCTCCTGCGCACCGCGCATTCTGACGAGATCTTGCGCCTGCCATGTTCATATTCGAGGCGGCCGTCTCTGCATAGGGGGCACATCGCAGGAGCCACCGGATCTCGAACGCATGTTCAGGTTCTGCCCCGGTTCCCAGCATGAGGGCGCACTCCATGCGGGGCGCCAATAGTGACCATGAAGGAACTACATGGTTTGTGCATGTCGAATTTTCGCGTGCGGTGGCTACTATCACAACAGAAACGAAGCTAGGTCCTATGCAAGAACCCATGGCCCATATCAGCGGCATCGACCTCAATCTGCTCGTGGTGCTGAACGCCATCTATTCCGAGGGCAGCATCACCAAGGCCGGCGAGACCTTGCATCTCACGCAGTCCGCGATGAGCCACGCGCTGTCACGCCTGCGCGAGTTGCTGGATGACCCGCTCTTCGTGCGCGTAGGACATCGCATGACGCCGACGTCGCGAACCAATGAAATCATCGCGCCCGTGCGCCGCGCGCTCATCGAGATCGAGGGCGCATTCAAGAAGTTGAACACGTTCGACCCGCAAGAATCGGCGCGCGAGTTTCGTATCGGCCTGCGCAACATCGTCGAGTCCACGACCATTCCGAGTCTGGCCGCACGCGTCGCGGAAGTGGCCCCCGCAGTGAAGCTCACTTCGGTGCGCTACGACCGCGAGAGCTCGCACGGCATGCTGGCCTCGGGTGGATTGGACATCGTGATCGATGTGCTGCAGCCCAAGGCCGAGGGCATCCGACACCGCCTCCTGATGGCCACCACGATGGTCGTGGTGGTGCGCCGGGGGCATCCGGAGGTCACCAACGGCATCGACCTGCCGACCTATCTGGAACTGGACCACGTGCAGGCCTCATCGCGCCACAGTGACCCCGGCGTCGAAGATCTCGCCCTGCATCGCCTTGGTCATGAGCGCCGCGTCAAGCTGCGCTGCCAGAACTTTTCCACTGCCTGTGAAGTCGTGGCGCGCACCGACATGATCCTCACCATGTACGAGCGCCATGCGCAGGCGCTGAATGCACCGTTGGCGAATCGGATATTTCCTCTTCCCTACGAGATGCCCTCGCGTGAGCTGTATCTCTACTGGCATGCCAGCGCCGAGTGTGAGCCGGCCAACAGGTGGCTGCGCGACCAGGTCGCAGCCGTCTATCAAATCTTCTAAAAAAAGGAATTCCATGAAACGACGGGACATCGCAGCCGCCTTGGCACTGGCCGCCACATTGGGCCGAGCCTGGGGCGGGAACGACCCCTACCCCAATCGCCCGATCCGGATGGTGGTGGGCACGGCCGCCGGCTCGGGCACCGACATCCTGGCCCGGGTGCTTGCCGAAAAGCTCGGCCGCCTGCTCGGCCAGACGGTCATCGTGGACAACAAACCCGGCTCCAACGGGATCCTGGCCAACGGCGATGTGGCCGCCAGCAAACCCGATGGCTACACACTGCTGCTTTGCGGCTTCTCCTCCATGGTGGCGAATCCGTGGTTCTACAAGAAGCTGCCTTATCGGCCACTTGCGGATTTCGCACCGATCGCACAGATCGGTGCAGGCGGCAACCTGCTGCTCGTGAATCCGCGTCTGCCGATACAGGACGTGCACGATCTGGTGGAGTGGGCACGCGCGCAGAAAGCGACGCCGCTCTACGCCACCTGGGGCGTCGGCTCCAGCGCCCATGCGGCCATGGAGCAGCTGATGCATACCAGCGGCGTGAAGTTCGAGCACGTGGTCTACAAGTCCATTCCGCAGCTATTGCAGGATCTCGTGGGTGGGCAGATCGACATCGGCTGGGCCGACCCGATGTCACCCCTGCCCCTCATCAATCAGGGCAGCGTGCGTGCACTGGCCGTCGCGTCCACGGCCCGCGCCCCGCGCCTGCCGAATGTCCCGACGCTGCTGGAACAGAAGATTCCCATGAACCTCGACGGCTGGTACGGTCTTTTCGTGCGGCATGGCACACAGGTCGCCATCATCATGCGCCTGCATGAACTGGTCGCTCAGATCTCACGCGAAGCAGAGTTCATCGCGCGGCTGCATGCACTCAACGTGAACGTCTCCCAGCCAGGCACGCCAGAGCAGTTCACGGCGCTCATGAAAAACGAGACGCAGCGCTGGGGCGAACTGGCGCGCCAAATGGGGGTGGAACCGCAATGAGCAAGACTGCACTACAGAGTCGTGCTGCCGGCTTCAGCATTGCGCACATCACCGATACCCATCTGGGCGCGCAACACCGCGACTTCGAGCCCAACTTCCTCGCGCTGACCGATGAGATCAATCGCGTTGCGCCTGACCTCATCATCAACACAGGCGACGTGACGGTGAATGGCACGGAAGAGGATGCCGACCATCAACGTGCGTACGAGCTCCATCAGCGCCTCACGCCAGCGTGGCGCGTGCTGCCCGGCAATCACGACATCGGCGACAACCCGCGGGTGCCCGGCGAGGTCCTGAACAAGCCCGTGACCGCGCAGCGCCGGGATCGCTATTGCGCCGTCTGGGGGGCGGACTTCTGGGGAACCGATGCAGGCGAGTTTCGGCTGATCGGACTGAACGCCCAATTGTGCGGCAGCGACCTCGCCGAGGAAGCCGATCAATGGGACTTCTTGGCCCAGGAGGTCCGGGCACTCAAAGACCGCCCCCTTGCGCTGTTTCTGCACAAACCCCTGTTCCTCGCGCACCCCGACGAGCCGGAGCCCACGCATCGCTATGTTCCGCTTGCGCCGCGAAGACGTCTGCTCGACTTGGTGAGCGCTGCACGCCTGCGCCTCGTGGCTACGGGGCATGTGCACCAACATCGAATGATGCAGGTCGGGTCCGTCCTGCATGCCTGGGGACCGTCCAGCGCCTTTGTGATGCCCCAAGGCTTCCAGCCGACGATTGGCAACAAGCAGATTGGCTACAACCTGTACCACCTCGACGGTGACCGCGTGACCGCTCAGGTCTGCACACCGAGCATTCTGGCCCAGAACGACATCATCGATTTTCCGGCGCCCTATGGGTCGGTGCGGGACATCATTGCGGGCCGCGCAACCTATCGCCCTTGATTCAAAGCGGAACCATGACGAATGTGAATACCGGCGCGCCTGCACGCCACCTCGCCCTGGCGGGCGCGCCGAACTTCAGGGATCTGGGTGGCTATGTCACCGCGAGCGGCAAGCACTTGCGATGGCGCCAGATTTTCCGCACCAACGCGTTGGGCTCTGATCTCCCGGCGCACGAACAATCCGTGCTGCGCGAGATTGGCCTGGGCACCGTCTGCGATCTGCGCGGCGTTGCGGAGCGCGAGCACCGGCCGACGCAGCTCGCTGGCGTGCGCGTACTGCATCTGCCCATCGAACCTTCGATAGTTGCGCGACTGCAAGACGCGTATGCCGAAGGCCAAACGCCTACGGCAGACTTCGCGCGCGAAGCCATGATGCAGAGTTACCGCAACCTCGTCCTGCGCTGGTCACCTGTACTACGCGAAATGTTCCAGGTCCTCTTGGCCACAGAACACCCGCTGGCCTTCCATTGCACCGCTGGCAAGGACCGCACGGGTCTCGTGGCTGCACTCATTCTGAGCGCGCTCGACGTGCCGCGCGCCACGGTACTGCAAGACTATCTGCTCTCGCAGCAGTACTGGAGGGAAACGCCGCGCGCAATTCCGGGGATTCCGGCGGAAGTGTTTCAGGTAGTCAACGGTGTCGATGCCGAATTTCTGTGCGCGGCGTTTGACGTGATTGATACCGTGTACGGCGGTATGGCGCCGTACCTTCAGATGCAACTCGGCTTGGGCGCTGCGGAGTGCAACGCGCTGAGGCGACGCTATCTCGAAAGCTAGGCCACTGAATCGGAAGGGTTGGCCACACCCGTGAGGAGGCGCTTCGATATCGCGCTTTCCTATGCGTCCTATCCTGAAACGGCATTGGTCCTCGTGAAGGGACTTCTTTAGCATCGGTCTCCGGCAACATGAATGGAAGCACGATGGTCAGAGAGCACGGTACGTCGGCCCGCTGGAGGCGAAGGCCCGAAGGCGCGAACTGGGGTGAGTTTGGTCCGGACGACCAGTTGGGGCGCATGAACCTGGTCACTGCAGAGGCTCGCATGGAGGGAATCCGCGAGGTTCGGACAGGAAGGGTATTCAATCTCAGTCTTCCCTTGGACTATCCAGGCGGCAACGTTCTGCATCCGCAGCGCGGCGCGCCGCTGTTCAGCTTCGCGCAAAGGGGCGAAGGGTTCAACTACAACTATCGGCTCAGTGCCAGCTGCCCCTGCTTCACGGATGTCGTTTGCGACGAAGCGGTGACCCTGTTCACCCAGTACTCATCGCAGTGGGATGGCCTCGCCCACTATGGTTCCATGTTCGACGCGGACGGCACGGGCGAGAAAGTGCCGGTTTACTACAACGGCTACCGCGGGGGCGTCGACATCGTTGGCCCCGGCGAGCGGTCCCATGATCTCGGGGCCTCCCGACTGGGAATCGAAAACATGTCTCGCACCGGCGTCCAGGCGCGAGGCGTGATCGTCGATCTGAAACGCATCTACGGCGAGCAGCGAGTTTCCGTCGGATATGACGCCCTGATGCGTGCCATCGAGTCGCAAAAAGTCGAGTTTGGTACGGCAGACATCCTCTGCATCTATACCGGCTTCGCGGATCTGCTCATGGAAATGAATCGGGTGCCGGACAAGGAGCGTCTGGAAAACGCTTGCGCCGTGCTTGATGGGCGCGACGTGAAACTGCTGAACTGGATTTCCGACAGCAAGCTGACGGCACTCTGCGCGGACAACCTGGCGGTCGAGGGTTACCCGGCGCGTCCGGGTGAGGGCGATGCATTCCCCGCACTGCCGTTGCATGAGCACTGCCTGTTCAAGCTGGGCATTCATCTCGGCGAGCTGTGGTACTTCAGGCAGCTTGTCGAAGCACTTCGTGTCGACGGGCGCTCCGCCTTCCTGCTTACCGCGCCACCGCTCAACCTGCCGCGGGCAGCGGGTTCGCCCGCCACACCGGTGGCAAGCATCTAGCAACAAAATCAAGGAGACATTTCAATGAAGCGACGAACATTCGCCGCCGGGGCTTCCATTGCCTGCGCCTCGCCGCTGCTGGCCCTCGCACAAGCGACCGACTATCCCGTGCGGCCTGTCAAGGTGGTCGTACCTTTCCCTGCCGGCGGTGCGACAGACGTGCTGGCGCGCATCGTCTGCCAAGGATTGCAGGAGAGGCTCGGGCAGAGCTTCGTGCTGGAAAACCGGGACGGAGCGGCAACGATGATCGGTGCCGGCGCTGTCGCCCAATCGAGACCGGACGGCCATGTCCTGCTGTTCACGACGCCGACCACGTTCGCGCTGAACCCCTTCGTGTTCTCGAAGGTGAACTACAAGCTGGAGGACTTCGAACCCGTCGGTGCCGTGACCAGCGTGGACTACGCCTTCGTCGTGCGAAATGATTTCCCGGCGAAGAACTTTGCCGAGTTCGTCGACTACGCCAGGAAGAACCCTGGCAGGATCAACCATGCGACCACGGGCGAAGGAACCTTGGCGCACCTGACGGCTGCGCGGATCGCAAAACGCCTTGGCCTGGACATCACCTTCATCCACTATCGCGGATCTGCTCCTGCCACGACGGCGCTCATGTCGGGAGAGGTCGATAGCAATGTTGAAAGCGTCAGCGTGGCTGTCAGCAACGTGGCCGCCAAACGCTACCGGGCCATCGCCGTCATGGAAAGGAGCTTCGAGGGCCTGCCTGGCGCGCCGTCGATCACAGAGCTCGGCTACCCGGACCTGGCCGGCGGCAGTTGGTTCTCCATGTTCGCTCCCGCCAAGACGCCTGCCGCAACCATTGCGAAGCTCAACGGCGCGCTCAACGATCTGCTGAGATCGCCGAGCTTCGTTCAGCGCATCGAGGAAATGGGGATGCGTTCGTTGCCCGGAACGCCGGCCGATCTGCTGGCGCGGACGATTCGCGATCGCGATACCTGGGGCACCCTGATGTCGCAATTGCGGATCGGCAACTTTGCCGGAGGCCCGAAATGATTGTCTGGGAGCCTCCACTTGATCAGAGCGAAAAGGTATGGGTCGCCATTGCGAAGCACTCGTCGGAGTCCCGTTTCGGACCGGCGGCAGCACAGCATGACCAAATGCAGACCTATCCCCATGCGCATGTCGACGCGTTGGCGCGGACGGGACTGTCTGCGATGTTTGTGCCCAAAGCGTATGGGGGAGGCGGTGCCTCGCTGAAAGCAACCATCGCCGCCATCGAAGTCATCGCGGCCCACTGCGCTTCGACTGCCGCCATCATGGGCGTCTATCAGCTCGGCGCGTTCCCCATCCTGCTCGCGGGTACCGAAGCGCAGAAGTCACGCTACCTGGCGGAGCTGGCCGCCGGCCGGGCCACCAGCTTTGCACTGTCCGAGCGCGTGGCCGGATCGGATGCCAGCAGCCTCCGCACGACCGCCACGCCGGAGGGGGGCGGATGGCGCCTGCGTGGCGAGAAGTACTGGATCGGCAATGGCGGCGTGTCGCACTACTACATCGTGTTCGCGCGAATGGAAGGACAGGCCGCCGGCGGCATCACGCCGTTCATCGTGGAGGCCGGCCAGCCCGGCGTGGCCGTGACCGAGGTGGTCGACAAGATGGGCTTGCGCGCGACACAGACCTCCAATCTGGTGCTCGATACCTGGGTGCCCGAGTCCGCCGTGGTCGGCTCGCCAGGAAAAGGGCTGAGGCTCGCCTCGCAGACACTCAATGTCGGCCGCCTCACGGTTTCCGCACAGGCGACCGGCATCGCGCTCACCGGATACCGCGAGGCTTGCGCCCACGCGGTCGAGCGGGTTGCATTCGGCAGTCCCATCATCGATTTCCAGGGTACAGGCTTCAAGCTCGCGGACGCCGCAACGCAGCTCAGTGCGTCCCGCATGATGCTCTATGCCGCGGCCGAGGCGTACGACCGGCGCGAGCCCATCGAGCAACTGGCTGCCATGACCAAGCTCCTCTGTTCGGAGGTCTCGCATCAAGTCGTCGATCATGCGGTACAGATCTGGGGGGCGCTCGGCTACTGCAAGCCGAACGTGGTGGAACGCCTCTATCGCGACCAGCGGATCATCGAGATCTATGAGGGGTCCTCCGAGATTCAGCGAATGATGCTGACCCGGATGATCAAGAAAAGTACCGAGGCGCATCTGTCGCAGCGCCAGGAAAGCTGAAATCATGAGCATTGAAAGACCCCACTCGGAATTGATCTGGGATGCGGTGGAGCTGATGTCTCGCGAGCAGCTTGAGAAAAATCAGCTGAAGCTGCTCCGGACACAGTTGACGTATGTGCAAGGCAACAGCGCCCACTACGCGAAGGTGTTTCGGGATGCCGGATTTCGAGCCGATGACCTCGGCACGCTGGACGACATCCGCAAGCTGCCGCTCACGAGGAAATCCGACTACGTGGCGTCCCTGGAGAACCAGGCGCCATTCGGAACGATGTGCGCAGCGCCTCGTGACACCTTGGTCCGTGTGCATTTCTCTTCCGGAACGACTGGCAAGCCGACGCCGGTGTACTGGACCCGGAATGACGTGAACCAGTGGGCCGATCTGTACGCGCGGTACTTCTATGCCCAAGGAATGCGTGCAGGCGACATCTTCCAGTGCATGTACAACTACGCGTGGTTTGTCGCGGGCCTGGGTGCCACCTATGGGGCAGAGCGCATCGGGGCGTTGGTCATTCCTGCGTCCGCCGGCGACACGCATCGCCAGATCACCACGATGCAGGAATTCGGCTCGCAGATCCTGGTTGGAACGCCTTCCTTTCTCGCCTATCTCGCGCAGACCGCTCAAGAGGAAGGCATCGATCCGCGAAGTCTCAAGGTCAGGGCACTGGCGACGGGCGGCGAGCCTGGCGCCTCTATTCCAGCAACCCGGCGGCGTCTCGAGCAGCTGTGGAATGCAGACATGTTCGACTGCTATGGCGCCCTTGAATGCCAGCCCATCGCCTGGGAGACCGCCTGCAAGGAAGGGCCGGTACTGGCCGACGATTTCATCTATTCCGAAGTGCTGGACCCCGACACCGAGCAGCCTGTGGAAGATGGAACACCGGGTGTGCTGGTGGTCACGCACCTGCGCAAGGAGGCTTCACCGCTGGTGCGCTGGTGGACTGGAGACATCGTCATTCGCGACAGTTCGCCGGCAAGCGACGGCCGCACCCATGCCCGTCTGAAGGGCGGCGTGATTGGCCGTGCGGACGACATGCTGATCGTGCGCGGCGTCAACGTCTTTCCGTCGGCGATCGAGAACGTTGTCCGCATGATTCCCGGCGCGGGCGGCGAGTACCTGGTGGACCTGGTACGCAGTCCGCGAGGCGCACAGCATGGATTCCTGGAAGGATTGCTGCTTCAGATCGAGTCCGACACGAAGGACCCGCAAGGGTTTGCGGACGCTGCTTCCAGGTTGCTGAGAGAGCAACTCAAGGTGCGCTTCCTCATTGAAGTGGTTCCGCACGGCAGTCTGCCGCGGTTCACCCACAAGGCCAAGCGCGTTCTGAGATAGAGAGGGGAAAGAGATGAATGGCGAGTGGGTATTGGTGACGGGAGCTTCCAAGGGCATCGGCCTTGCGGTCGCTCAAAAATGTGCCGAGGAAGGGTATCGGTGCATCGGGATGGCGCGGTCGGTCCCAAGTGACGACACGGCCTTTGCCGAGTTCCTTTCGGTGGACCTCGGCGATCCGGCCGAGACGGCCAAGGCCCTGAAGAAGGCGCTCGAGGGTCGAACAGTGACCCGGCTCGTGAACAACATGGGATTCACGCACTCCAGCGCACTGGAAGATGTCCAGTTCAGCGACCTCGACCGGCTGGTCAACCTGAATCTGCGCACCACGATACAAATGACCCAGGCAGTGCTGCCGGCCATGCGAGCGGCAGGCTTCGGAAGGGTGGTCAACATCTCCAGCAGGGCCGCCCTGGGCAAGGCCCAGCGGACCGTCTACTCGGCGGTGAAAGCCGGTGTCCATGGACTGACGCGCAGCTGGGCGCTCGAACTGGCACCTTGCATCACGGTGAATTGCGTCGCACCGGGCCCTATCGAGACCGAGATGTTCAAAAGCGTCAACGCGGATGTTTCAGTGGCAACGCAAAAGATCCTTGACGCGCTGCCAGCCCGGAGGTGGGGGCAGGCGCGCGAGGTGGCGCACTCGGTGGTTCACTTCCTCCACCAGGATGCGGGGTTCACGACTGGACAGATTCTCAAGGTGTGCGGTGGAATCACCGTCGGGCAGGCGGCATGAAATCAATACCTGATCATGCCCCCCCTGGTGCAGCCACGGTGGAGGTGGACGCGCTGGGTATCGCGACTGTCACCATCGATGGCGGCGGGCCGCTCAACATCGTCAGCAGCGGCCTGGCGCAGGCCCTTGCGGCCACACTTCGCGGGCTGGCCTCGCGCGCGGATGTTCGACTGGTGGTCATTCGTGGTTCGGGCCAGAAGACCTTTGTGGGCGGAGCCGATATCAGGGAGCTTGCAGCCCTCGACCCCGCAGCGGCGCGAGAGTTCATCGGTGCGCTGCATTCGATGTGCGAGGCCGCGCGCGATCTTCCGGTTCCCAGCATCTGCGCATTGAGGGGCTGGTGCATCGGCGTGGGCCTGGAACTGGCGGCCTCCTGCGACATTCGCATTGCCGAGGACACGGCCCGGTTCGTCATGCCGGAGGTACGGATCGGCATTCCATCCGTGATCCAGGGCGCTTTGCTGTCCAGGCTCATCGGCGAGGGGCGTGCCCGATGGATGATGCTGACGGGCGAGGCGATCGATGCGGTCAAGGCGGAAAGCTGGGGGCTTGTGACGGAAGTCGTGGCCCCCGATCAGCTGGAATCGGTTGTCCGCAGGAGCGCCGCTTCGCTGGCGGAACTCTCACCCTCTGCGATGAGGGCTCAGAAGCAGGTGCTGCGCACCACGGAGGCTCCGCATCTTGACGCGGCGATGAAGCACAGCATCGAGATATTCGGCGCGGCCTACGAATCGGATGAGCCCGGGAAGCTGATGAACGACTTCCTGACCAAGAAGCGCGGCAGCTCCCACTGACGCCCCGGCGTTCCGCCGCAGATCCATCCCACGAAGTCGCACGATGAACGAGTCATCCACACCACGCGTTCTGCACGAACACGCAGATCGGAAAATTCTTGTCCTCACGATCGACAATCCTCCGGTCAATGCGCTGTCCAACGCGATCCGGCGCGAGTTGTTCGAGCGCATTCAGGCTGCGATCGACAATCCCGAAGTGCGGGCCATCGTCCTCCAAGGCAATGGAAGATGCTTCAGCGCCGGCGCCGAGATCCGCGAGTTCGGCAAGATCAGGGACAAGCCCTGGACTGGCGAGGTTGCGCGCCTCATTGAAACATCTCCCAAGCCCGTGGTGAGCGCGCTTCATGGCACGGTCCTCGGCGGCGGACTTGAACTGGCCCTGGGAAGTCACTACCGGATATGCACGCGCAGTTCGACGTTCGGGCTGCCGGAGGTCCGGCTCGGCCTGCTGCCGGGTGGCGGTGGAACGCAGCGTCTTCCACGTCTTGTCGGCGCCGCAAACGCCCTCGGCTTGATGCTTCAGGGCGACCAAGTCGACAGCGAAAGAGCGATGGGCATGGGTCTGGTCGATGAGGTCGTCGAGGCGTCGGACTTGCTGGCCTGCGCCCAGAGGCAGGCGGCGGCACTTGCCGCCTCCGGATCGCCTCCCAGACGCACATGCGATGCGGCAGGCCTTGCGAAACGGGAGGAAAGCTTGTCGGAGGTCGACAAGGTCTTTGATGCCTTCGCATCGAAAGCGCGGGGACTGGTCGCGCCGCGGTTGATCGCCGAAGCGGTGCGCCAGGCGATTCATGGCCCTTTCTGTCAGAACCTGCGATTCGAAGCGGAGGTGTTCCACCAGTGCTTGTCCAGTCCGCAGCGCGAGGGACTGATCCACATCTTCCTCGCGGAGCGACGCGCTGCGCGGTCTCCCGTGCTGGCGCGGCCGCGCGACATTGCAAGCGTGGGCGTGATAGGCGGGGGAACGATGGGTTCCGGAATTGCCGTTTCGTTGCTCGACGCCGGCTACCAGGTGGTCATGGTCGAAACAAATGCCGCGGCGGTCCAGGTAGGACTGTCCCGCGTTGCCGGCACCTATGACCGACTAGTGAAGTCGGGCCGCATGACTGCCGATCGGCGCGACGCCGCGATGTGCCGTATTCGCGGGACCACGCAGTACGCCGCGCTTGCGGAGGTCGATCTCGTGATCGAGGCCGCGTTCGAGGACATGGACGTGAAGAAGAAGATCTTTACGCAGCTCGACGACGTCTGCAGGGAAGGAGCCATCCTTGCTACGAATACGTCCTATCTCGACATCAACGACATCGCGGCATCGACAAGGCGGCCGCAGGACGTGATAGGCCTGCATTTCTTTTCGCCGGCCAACATCATGAAGCTGCTGGAGATCGTTGTGCCGGACAAGGTCGCCGACGATGTGGTGGCCACCGGCTTCGAGCTCGCGCGTGCATTGAAGAAGGCGCCGGTCAGGGCAGGCGTGTGTGACGGCTTCATCGGCAACCGCATTCTTTACGTCTACCGGGAAGCCGCAAGCTTCCTGATGGAGGATGGCGCTTCTCCGTACGAGATCGACAGGGCACTGGAGGCGTTCGGCTTCGCCATGGGCCCCTTCAGGACGGCCGACCTGACGGGCGGCGACATCGGCTGGGCAACACGGAAGAGAAAGGCTGCAACCCGGGATCCGCGCGCCCGCTATGTGCGGGTGGCCGACAGGATCTGCGAAAAGGGCTGGTTTGGGCAGAAGGCCGGCCGGGGCTACTACAACTACGCGAATGGATCGCGTCAAGGACAGCCCGACGACGAGGTCATGGCGATCGTGGAAGCCGAACGCAGGGAACACGGCGTGGTGGCCCGGATCTTCTCTTCGGAGGAGATCGTCGAGCGATACGTCTTCGCCCTGATCAACGAGGCGGCAAAGGTGCTGGAGGATGGGATCGCTCTGCGGCCCTCCGACATCGACGTGGCGATGGTGAACGGGTATGGCTTCCCTCGCTGGAGGGGTGGTCCCATGAAGTACGCCGATGCCATCGGGGTTTCTCGTCTTGTGGCGGCGTTGCGCGAGTACGCGAAGGAGGACGCCATGTTCTGGGAACCTGCTTCCTTGCTCGTGCAGCTGATGGAGACCGGAAAGAACTTCGAATCGCTGAATGAAACCCGTTGAAAGAGTCGCATGAGAGAAGCCGTTTTCGTATCTACAGCCAGAACCCCGATCACCAAGGCCGGACGCGGCGAGTTCAACGCCACGCAAGGGCCGACCCTGGCCTCCTTTGCGATTCGTGCGGCGGTCGACCGGGCTGGCATTGATCCCCTTCTGATCGAAGACGTCGTGCTGGGCTGTGGCTATCCGGAGGGCACGACCGGGAGGAATGTCGCGCGACAGGCGCTGCTGCGCGCGGGATTGCCGCGCGAAATAGCCGGCGTCACGGTCAACCGCTTCTGCGCATCCGGCCTGCAGGCCGTGGCGGATGCGGCGGCCCGGATCATCGTGAACGGCAGTGCCGCCGCGATCGCGGGCGGTGTGGAAAGCTGTTCGCTCTTGAAGAGCCGCGACGACCCCGGAGGTGTCGACGGATGGATCCAGAAGAACATGCCTGACGTCTATCTTCCGATGATCTCTACAGCGGACATTGTGGCGAAGCGGTATGGCATCAGCCGCGATGACCAGGACGCATTCGCGCTTCGAAGCCAGCAACTCACGGCGGCCGCGCAGGCGGCCGGTGTCTACCGTGAGGAGATCGTGGCAACCCGCACGCACATGGAGGTGGTCGACAAGGAAAGCGGAGCCACGGAGATGCGCGAGGTGACCGTCGGCGAAGACAACTGCAATCGCCCGTCGACCACCATGGAGGCGCTCTCCAGGCTGGACCCCGTGATGGGACCGGGAAACTTCGTCACGGCAGGCAATGCTTCGCAGTTGGCCGACGGGGCCTCAGCCTGCGTTCTCATGGACGCGAAGCTCGCCGAGCGCGCCAACATTGCGCCGCTCGGCGCCTTTCGCGGGATGGCCGTGGCCGGATGTGCACCCGATGAAATGGGCATAGGCCCCGTCTTCGCCGTACCCAAGCTCCTTCGGCGCCATGGCCTGACGGTCGACGACATCGACCTTTGGGAACTCAACGAGGCCTTTGCGTCCCAGGCGCTCCATTGTCAGCGGCAGCTTGGGATTCCGCTTGAGCGCATGAATGTCAATGGGGGATCCATTGCGATGGGCCACCCTTTCGGCGTCAGCGGCGCCAGGCTGGCCGGCCATCTGCTTCTCGAAGGGAGGCGCCGCCGCGCGCGCTGGGCGGTGGTCACGATGTGCGTGAGCGGCGGAATGGGCGCCGCAGGGCTGATAGAGATCTTCAACTAGGCCAGGTGCGACCCCGGATCGCCACATCGGTCAGAAACGAACGACCAAGCCCAGCAGCGGCCCCTTCTGCGTGATGTCGTAGATGAATCCGTTCTGTCTGTAATTGACTCCCAGCGCACGGTAGCCCGCAAGCACGGAATAGCCGCGGTCGATGTTGTATCCGATGGCCGCCATGGCATCCCAGTCTGCTCTGGCCTGTCCGGCACCGACCACACTCCAGCCTGTCAGATAAAACTTCTCGGACAGAAAGTACTGCCCGCGCAAGCCCACGACAGCATTCACCCACGTCGCGCTGTCCTTGCTCCTGGTCGAATTCAGGGCCCCACCCGTGAACGCGACTGACGAACTGGCATTCCATACGCGCACGCCGGCCAGCGCATCCAGACGGTTTTCTCCGCTGCTGGAGATGGTGTAGCCCGCACCCAAGAGTCCGGCAAATGCCTTCGCAGTGATCGTGGCGGCGTCGTCTATCGCTGGATGCCGACCGGAGATTTTCTTTTCCAGTTTGGTAAAGATGATGTCGCTGAAAAGACTGATCTTTCCTCTCCGCGCTTCGGCGATCCCCATGAACGAAAAGTCGACGTCTTTGACAAGCCGATCGAAACTGGAACGCATGGGATAGGGACCCACGCCATTGGCACCGGTCTCGCCCGACATGCCAGCGGCCCAGATATAAGGGCTGACGCTGATGCGCCATGTCTGAGCGTCCCCATCGAAGGCGACGGTATCCGTTGCGTGCGCCGTGGCGCCAAGCATCGAGGCGGCGACCAGCGCGCCGGCCAGTCTGTTGGAAAATATCACGTGGGTACCGAGTTTGGTGTTGGCGACTCTTGCGAGCCCGTACATCGGGAGCGGTCCTGCCCAGGCAGGGCCGTCTCTCGTGACGTTGCTATTTCAGGCCGAGCGCTGCGGCTTCGGCGTTGCAGTCGCCTTCCGGCTTCAGGCCGGCTTTTTGCGCCTTCTCCACCTCTACCCTGGCGGCGGAAAGCATCTTTCGAAACTCCGCGTCCGCATGGAGCCTCGCGAACGTCACCGCCCCCATCTCCTTGCCGTTGTCCACATCACTCTGCCAATGGGCGTTGCAGACGACCCGGCTTTGCCCGAAATCGCGCGCGCGCTGCAGGAGCGGATCCGTACGCGATGGGTTGATTTCCACCAGTGCCATGGCCCAGGCCCAGCCTGCCGCCGTATGTCCCGATGGGTACGAACCGTCGCCGCGAAGAATGGCTTCATCGGCCGGCGTGCACGTTCCCTCCTGATGCACGACGAACGGGCGCACCCGCTTGTAGTGGTTCTTCGCGCCGTAGGTGGACAAGCCCGCGTCGGTGAGTAGCTTCTGCATGAGTTGATAGACATTCGGCGTCTTCGTTGCGTCGATAGGGATTCCCATCGCGCAGGAGAAATTCTTCGCCGGCTGAGGAAATGCCAGATCGGCATCGAGCGCTGCGACGTTCCAACGCTCGGTCTTGCGCAGCGGCAAGGTGGCGGACCTTGCCTCTTCGTCGCGGGCGAGCGACGCCGTGTTCGGCAACGGCGGCGGCGGCAGCAAATTGAGGCTGTCAGGCAGTTCTTTGGGGGCAAGGAAGCCCGGCGCGAGTTTGAAATGCGGGTCGGTCGGCTTGCTGGCAGGTTGGGCGGACGACGTACTGGCAAACAGCAGCGAGGTCACGATGGCAACGGATGGCCAGCAGGAAAGATGCAAAGAGCGGCTGATCGACATTCAAGTTCTCCAATAGATCGTGGCAAGGAAAGGGTGATGTTCGAGACCTTCAAGTCTCTTCGTTGACAGGGACCGGGATGGGCTAAACGATCACCGCGCCGCCGTCGGCGACGAGCGTCTGGCCGGTCACGAAAGCGGCCGCCGGCGAAGCAAGGAAGGCGATCGCGCCGGCAATCTCCGCCGGCTGGCCAAGACGCCGCAGCGGCAGCTTCTTCTGCGTGAATGCCTGAATCTCGGGGTCTGCGATCAGCATCCCGGCCATCTTGGTTTCGATCAGGCCCGGCGCGATGCAGTTGACGCGGATGCCCTCCGGCCCCCATTCGACGGCGAGGTCGCGGGCCAGTTGCATGTCGCCGGCCTTGGACAACCCATAGGCGCCGATCGTCGAGGATCCCTGAAGGCCCGCGATGGACGAGACGATGACGATGGAGCCGCTTTTCTTGGCCTGCATGCCAGGGCGAACGAGGTTGGCCAGCCAGAGATTGCTCAGTACGTTGTTGCGCACGATCTTGAGGAGCATTTCGTCCTCGATCTCCGCCAACGGACCGTAGTACGGGTTGGTGGCCGCATTGCAGACCAGGATGTCGATGGCGCCGAACCGTTCCTGGACTTGCGCCACCATCGCACGCAGTTCGTCGGACTGCGAGATGCTGGCCTGGCAGGCAAAGGCCTCGCCGCCTCGCGCCTTGATTCCGTCGACGACCTCTTCGCAGGCGTCCAGCCTGCGGCTGGAGACGCAGACCTTGGCCCCCAACAGCGCCAGATGCTCGGCGGTTGCGCGGCCGATGCCCCGGCTGGCACCCGTCACAACGGCGACCTTTCCGGTCAGATCGAAAAGGTTCATGCGTGGATATCCTTGGAAGTGGAAAGGGGGAGTTCGGCCAGAGCGCCTTGTTCCCTGATCAGGTGCTTCTGCAATTTGCCCGAAGGCGTGCGCGGCAGCGCATCGACGACGACGTACTCGCGGGGGATCTTGTAGCGAGCCAGCTTGTCGGCCAGGAAGCTCTTGAGAATGTCGGCGCTCGGTCGTCGACCGGCTCGAGGAACAACGACGGCCACGACGGTTTCGCCCCATTCCGGATGCGGTCGCCCGATGACGGCCACGTCGGCGAGGTCGGGGTGGGGCGACAACGCGTCCTCGACTTCCTTCGAATAGACGTTCTCGCCTCCCGTGGTGATCAGATCCTTGAGCCGATCCACCACGTAGTAGTAGCCGTCGTCGTCCACTCGGGCCAGGTCTCCGCTGCGATACCAGCCGTCGGATGTGTAGACGTCCGATGTGGCCTGGGGATCATCCAGGTAGCCGAGCATGCAGGCCTCGCTGCGCAGCTGGATCTCGCCGACCTGGCCTGCGGGCGTCGCGCTGCCATCGCTGGCGACCACCCGCACCTGCACGCCCGGCAGGCTGGAGCGGCCGATCGACCCCGCCTTTCGCAGCGCGTCTTCCGGGAACAGCGCGGTACCGAGAGGGCCCATCTCGGTCATGCCGTAGACCTGCATGAACTGCGTGCTCCGATAGCGTTCCATGAGCCGCCTGGCCATGTCCTCGCCCAGCGGCCCGCCGCCGTAGATCCACAATCGCATGGAGTTCAGGTCGTAGCTGTCGAAGTCGGGCAATTCGGGCGGGGCCAGCAGTGCGATCGGTGCGCCGAAGGTCAGCGTGATGCGGTGGTCTGCAATGGATTC
The DNA here is from genome assembly GCF_052114385.1 of Variovorax sp. M-6. NCBI lineage: Bacteria > Pseudomonadati > Pseudomonadota > Betaproteobacteria > Burkholderiales > Comamonadaceae > Variovorax > Variovorax sp. M-6. Next base: position 56,150 of record NZ_JBFREQ010000026.1, read on the forward strand.
CAGGAATCCCCTGGGCGTGTACTCGTGCAGGAAGACCAGGGTGCCGCCCATCAGCAGCGTGCCGAAAGTCCAGTTGTTGAGCGGTGCGGCGTGCCAGACCGGCATCGCGATGAGCATCCGGTCGTTGTGCGTGATCGACAAGGCGGCCGAGCAGATCAGCGCGGTCGTGAAGACGTTGCGATGGCTGTGCAGGCACCCTTTGGGCCGACCGGTCGTGCCCGAGGTGTAGAGCACTTGCGCCAGCGAGTCGTCGCTGACCGGCGGAGGCATCTCGCGGGGCTCCGTGAGCCGCACCTGGGTGTCGAAGTGAACGAAGGCCGCATCCAGGGCGTCGAGGGCATCGCCAGTGCTCAGCATGCGCGCCGAGGTGTCGAGTCGTCGTGCCAGGTCGTTGAGCGCGCTGTCGAAGATGCAGATCCTCGCACCACTGTGGCTCAGGATGAATTCGACCTCCGGCTTCTGCAGCTTGTGGTTGACCGCGACGACGACCGCGCCCAGGCGCAGCGCACCCAGCACACCGATGAGAAAGTAGGGCGTGTTGAAGCACATGAGTGCCACGCGATCGCCTTGCCTCACGCCGTGATCGCGGAGCACCTGGGCGGCGCGGCGGCTGAGTGCCTGAATTTCGGAGTAGCTGAAGGACTGGTCACGGTAGTGCAGCAGCGTCTTCGTCGGCCAGCGCGAAGCGCTCTCGTCGAACATCGAGATCAGGTTCATGGGGGTGTTTCCGGTCGGTGCGGAGCAGGCGGCTAGAACAGGTCGGCGTCCAGCGCCATCACAGTATCGCAGCCCTGGTCGGCCACCAGAAGGTGGTGCTCGACCTCAGGAAAGAGATGCGCGAAGTAGAAGCGGGCGGTGACCATCTTGGCGGATTCGAAGGCGCCGGACTGTCCGGCTTCGATCTTGCGTTGCGCGATCGAGGCGATCTCGATCCACTGCCAGGCGAGTGCCAATACACCGAGGACTCGCAGGTAGCTGTGACCGGACGCGCCAATCTGATCGGGGTGCGATTCCGCCCGATTGAGAAGGCGCTGAGTCAGCGCGTCCAGACGCGAACACAGCGTGCGTGTCTGCGAAATCCATGGCCGCAGTACCGGGTGCATGTCGTTTTTCTCCAGTGTCCCTCGCACCATGTCCTGGAACTTTCGCAGCCTCGAACCTCGATCGCCCAGAATCTTGCGTCCGAGCAGGTCCTGGCCCTGGATGCCGTTCGCGCCCTCATAGATCTGACCGACACGCACGTCCCGGATGTACTGGTGGACCCCGCTGGCGTCGAGGTAGCCCCAGCCGCCCATGACTTGTTGTGCCAAGGTCGTGCTGGCGTAGCCGTTGTCGGTGGCGAACGCCTTGAGTACCGGCGTGAGCAGCGAGACGAGGTCGTCGGCTTCTTGACGAACCTGCGGACGGGGATGGGCCTTGGAGCGGTCGACCTGCAGCGCCAGCCAGTAGGCCAGTGCACGCGTGCCTTCCGTCCAGGCTTTCTGCGTCAGCAACATGCGGCGGACATCGGCATGGACGATCAACGGGTCCGCGGGCGACGAGGGGGCGGAGCCTTCGCCGGCCTTGCGCCCCTGCAGGCGAGTGCGAGCGTAGCCAAGCGCCAACTGGTACGCGGCTTCGGCCTGATTGAGGCCTTGCATGCCCGTGGCCAGGCGGGCGATGTTCATCATCACGAACATGGCTGCCAGGCCGTTGCCGGCCGTGTTCAGCAACTCGCCACGGGCGCCGTCCAGCTGCACCCAGCATGTCGGAGTTCCTCGGATTCCCATCTTGTCCTCGATGCCATCGCAGCGCACCGCGTTGCGGGTCGTCGTGCCGGGAAGATGCTTGGGAACGATGAACAGCGAAAGGCCTCGTGCCCCGGGGGGCGCGCCTTCGATCCTTGCCAGCACGAGGTGGACGATGTTGTCCGCCAAGTCGTGTTCGGCGGCCGTCACCATGCGCTTGAGACCGGTGAGACGATAGCTTCCGTCCGGCTGAGGGACGGCCTCCGTGCGCAGCAGCCCGACATCGGTTCCGGCCTCGCGTTCGGTGATGCACATGCTGCTGGTCCACTCGCCGCTGGCCAGGCGGGGAAGGTACATGGCCTGCTGGGCCGGTGTTCCGTTGGCCCGGATGCACTCATAGCCCCCGCGCGAGATGCTGTGGTACATCAGCCAGGAATGGTTCGCCGAGCCGAAGAGTTCCGTCACCAGATTGGTCAACACCGTCGGCAAGGCCTGGCCGCCATGCTCGACCGCTGCGCCCAGGCCGGCCCAGCCGCGGTGTCGGAACATGTCGTAGGCCGACTTGTAGCCAGGGGGCGTGGACACTTCGTCGCCGCGCCAGACGCACCCTACCCGGTCGCCGATGCGGTTGAGCGGCGCCAGCACCTCTTCCGCGAAGCGCGCGAGGTCGCGCATGAGCGCGTCGATGGCTTCGCGATCGAAGCCGCGGGCCAGGCCCAGTTCCTCGAGGCCGTCGTCGATGTGGAGGAGGTCGTTCAGAATGAAGCGAAGTTCCGGCAACGGTGCTTTGTAGGAGGAGAAGGGTTGCATGCAAGAATCACCAGAGCGCGGGTTTCGTGGACTGAAGAAGGCCTTGTCGCTTGCAGATCCCGGCCTCTTGAGTTGCCACCAAGTCTAGGAAACCAACCCGTGTGACATGTTCACTTTTCGTGCTTCGTTCCGGTTCGTCGATTCCCCTCTGCAACGGGTGTTCCCCCTGGGAATGCCTCGCGCCCCTGTTCGCTTTCAGTCATGAATTCCACTGTCAAACCTCGGCGCAAGCCATCTCAGTCGCGTGCGTGGATGACGTCTACCGCCATACAGGACGCATTTCTTCTGCTGTTGCTCGAGAAGGGCTACGAGAAGACGTCGATGCGCGACATCGCCAACGTGGCCGGCGTCAGTGTGGGAAGCGTCTACCAGTACTTCCCCGGCAAGGAAGCCATCGCGGCCATGACCGTACGAACATGGGTGCGCAAGCTTTCGACAGCGCTGTCGCAGGCTGTAGAGGGCATCACGCGAACGGGCAAAGGGCGCACGGTCGATGAGGTCACCAGGCTGCTGGTGGAGGTGCAGGTGAACACGATGCTCGAGGGGGGGGCGTACTGGCGAGCCCTGAGTTCCATCGAGCGGCGTGTCTCGCCACAGGCCGTCTACAACCGCTTGTACCAGGACAACGTCGACCTCTTTCGCCAGGCGCTGACCAGTGCCGCGGACTGGCCCGACGGGCTCGACGATGCGCGTGTCGCTTTCAGTGCCTACACCATCGTCGATTCGCTCGTGAAGCAGGCGCTGCTGGTGAAGGCCGCGCTGCCAAGCGCGGAGACCATGCTCGGTGATGTCTCCCTGGCGCTGGACGGATATGTGCGGGCCGTGCGTCGAACGGGTGCGGTGCCGCCCTAAACATTCCTCAAGAACTGCCGATATCAGGCTGTCACGGATCGAGGCATGCCCTGCCATGCGCGAGCCGTTGCGCTTCACCGCGGAAATCACGGTTCGTGATGCCGCGCCGTGTGCCACAGATGCCTTTTTGTCGAGTCAGCCATTCATGAAGAAGATTTTTCCCCTTGTCGCCCTGGTCGCCGCCTTGCAGGCTTGCGTATCGACCGCGCCCAAACTCTCCGCGCAGCAACTCGAGGCCCAGCGTACCTCGACGCTCAATGTCTACGATGACAATCGAGTGGGCCTCAAGTCCGGCGATCAGTGGTCCTGGACGACCAGGCCGGAGGCCATCCTGGCGCTCGAGGTGGACGGGAAGGTCTTCAATGTGAAGGACATCGAATCCCTGGCGCTTGGTGCCGCTGAAAAACAGAAATCGGGCGCGACGCTCGTGACCGTGCAGTTGGCGAGCGGCGCCAAATTCGCGGCGCCTCCCAAGGCCGTGTTCTGGCTGGCCTGCAACAAGGAAAAAGCCTGCCGCAGCCCTGCCGCCATCGACCAGGCCGACCACAGGAACAGCCTGGACGGCATCCTGAGCTTCATCATGGACAGGGATCTGAAGCGCCCGGAGGGCATCAAGGCTCGCCGCGAAGGGGCCACGGTCGATCCCCGAAACGCCATCGGCAGCGACTACCGCGCACGCCCCGTCCTGAGGCAAGCCAGCGATGAAATCAAGGTCGTCAAGGGCGACGACCTTGCTGCCTTGAATGGCAGCGTCGCGGCCATGGTCAAGGCTTGGGATGCCAAGGCATCCGAGCGCGCCGAGAAAGAGGCTATGGTCATCAAGCAATACCGGGACGCCATCGCGCAGAAGAAGGCCGCCATCCAGGGCGAGAAGATCGGCGCCCGGATGTATTGCGAAAGGGTCGCCTCCGGCACCTTGGAGAAAGACCGGGCCTTGTCGTGCATCAACTACGGTGACTGGAGCATCGGTGACCTGGCCGGTCTCGGGTGGAACGTGGTGAATGTGGCGACCAGCCCCTTTGTCGATGCCATCGGAATGCCCTTCACGCGGTATGGCGTGACCTTGCAGAAGGTGCGCTAGCGGCCTGCGCGCCCGGCGCCGGTCAGTCGCCCGTACTGTCGGCGTCCGGGAGCTCGACCAGCACGCGCTCGGGTGGCGCGCCGTCATCGATGCGCACGATCACCTCCAGCCTCAACCGGCCGTTCGCGCGTTCCAGCGGCCGGACTTCGATGTGGTCGTCGATGCGCGGCGGGGACGGCTTGTGGTGCTCCCAATGCAGAAGCACGCACCGCAGCAGGCCGGTCTTGAACATGTCGTCCGCCCAGTACGGCGCAGCGAGCAGGCGCGCGCGCACGAGCATCGGCAGCGCCTGCTCGTCGGGCCATGGATGGCGCGCGAGGTTGAGCACGCAGTTCAGGCCCGCGAGCGAAGGCAGCAGCGGGAGTTCGCGGTTCGACACTGCCTGTCCCGGCAGGCTTCGGAGGTAGGTCCAGGCGGCCTTGAACGGGGCGTCGAGGGCAAGGCGCACGACGCCATCGCGCACCGGTTCGGTGTCCGGCAAGATTGCGAGCCGGCCCGGCAGCGTCTGGATGAGCGCCTCGCTGTCTTCCCCGCCGGGGGCGATCAGGACGGCGCGCGTCATGGCCAGGCAGATCTGCGCGCCGTCCGCGCTGACGCCGTCCGCGAGCAGCTGCCAGGCCCGTTCCGCCAGGCCGGCGGCCACCTCGGCGCCGGTGCCGGGGGGCAGTGTCATCTGCTCGTGCAGCGCCAGCTTGATCCGCACTTCGCGCGCGAGGGTGGCGTCGTCGGTCCAGTCGTGCAGGCGAGGGGTGATCAGGCTCACGAGGGGCCGAACCACCTCGCCACGGCGCAGCTGGGCGTTCGCCCACGACAGGTTCACCAGCGCACGGAACAGGCGCGTTCGCAGCGGCGGCGCGACGATGCCCGCGGGCGCCTCCAGGCAGGCGACGATGCCCTCCGCCAGCGACGCCACCAGCTCGGCGGTGAGCGTCAGCCGCGTGGTGGCGCCGGGGCTGGCCGCCGGTGTGGCGTTGGCGGTTGCGATGGCCGCGTAGACCTTGACCAGCTCCTCGTACAGCGGCGAGCGCTGCGCAAACGAAGCCTGCAGCAGCCGGCCCGAGGCAATGATGTCGGCCATCAGGGCGAGGTCGGCGCGCTCGATGGCTTCGTTGACGAGTCGAACCAGCGTGTCGCACCAGTGCAGCTCGATGGCGTCGGCGGGGTGTGCCTGGATCTCGGGAATCTGCTTCGGGGCCATGGCGAGGGCACGCCGGCGCAGGTTCTCCCGGCGGTCGATGTCGTCGTCGACCGAGCGTCGCAGCACCATCTTGAAATGCCGGTAGGCGATGCTGCCCGAGTCGGGGAATGTGGCGGACAGGCGTTCGAGCGCGGCGCCGATCGCGTCGACCTGCGCCTGCGAGCTGCGCTGCCTCGCGACCCTGACGCTCGCGTTGAAGAGCACGAACGCCAGGGCGTCGAGCAGTGTGTCGTCCGGCTTCCCGGTGGAACCCGCCGCCACGCCTTCGGCGAGCAACCGGAGCGCGCGCACGAAGGCTGTGGCGTCCGAGGTGGTCTGGCGCAAGTCGGCGAGCGTCGCGATCGTGCGCGCGGCGTCGATGCGCCAGGCGGTCACCAGGGAGGCCTGCAGCTGCGCATCCGACAGCACCGGCAGCGGCGCGTTGCGATCGAAGTACGCGGGCTCGTTCCACAGGCCATCGAGCAGCAGTTCGCCGAACATGTCGGGCTCCAGCGACCAGCGCGTGGGGCACATGTCGTGGCCCGTCTGCAGCGTGGATTGCAGCGGAACCCCCGGCATCAGAGCGCCCAGCTCGCCGAGCACGCGGCTCATCGAGGCCTTGACGCGTTCGACCACCAGCGCGGGCAGGCGGTCCAGCTCTCTCAGGGTGGGCAGCCGGTGCAAGCCGTCGGGGCCGGGGATCAGCAGCAGCTCGGGGCCGGACTCGCCCTTGCCGTGAACCAGGATCGGATCGTCGGGCCCGAGCAGCGGCAATCCCCGCAGCAGCGTGCCGATGCCGATGACCGTCACGGCATGGCCGAAGCGGATTTCGTCGGGGCACTTCTGCCGCCATTGGCGCAGCTCGCGTTCGACGATGGGGCGCAGAAGCTCGGGCATGCGCAGCACGTCGGGCACGGTGTCCTGGCGCTGGAAGGCCGCTGCGGCCACCCCCACCAGCAGCGGCCGTCCCTCGCTGGCCTTGGCCAGGTCGGCCCAGAAGCCGGCCTCGGGCGGCGGCAGGCGGTCGAGCCGGTCGGGTGCCCCGGCCGCCAGCCACGCCTTCAGCAGTTCGCGCTGGCAGTCCTGGATGCCGCCGAGCACCCGGGGCTCGCCATGCATGTGCTGGCGGAAGGTCGCGGTTTCGGCCGCGTGCCGCGGCAGGAGTTCGTCCCACCAGCCGGTCTCCTTGCCGGCCTCGCGTTCGAGCAGCAGCACCCGCACCCGGCGCCCCGGCGCCGGCGCCAATCCCGCGCAGGTGCGCAGCAGCTCGCGCACGCGGGCCGGCGCGCGCGAGGCGTAGTCCACCACCAGCAGCATGGGGCGGTCGAGCTGCTGCAGGTCGTTGCGGACGCGGTCGATGTCGTCGAGGTCCACGAAGCCGCACGACCATGTCGCGCCGTGCTGTTGCACCACGTGGTGCGCGAGCCGGCTCTTGCCGATGCCGGCGGGCCCCAGCAGCGTCCACCAGCTGAAAGTGGGGCGGGTGCGCAGGAAGTCCGCCAGTTCGCTCTGCTCCTGCGCGCGGCCCAGCAGCGGAATGGTGGATTCGCTGAACAGGAACCACGCGGGCGTGAAAGGCGGCGGCAAGATGTCCGAGGCCTTCCGCTCGATCAGCCAGGCGGGCCGATCGGCCTTCGGGTTGCCGAAGACGCGTTCCCACAGTTGCAGCGCGGGCGCGTCGGCCGCCGTGGGCAGTTGCAGTTCGCGGGGGGAGACCCGCATGCCCAGTCCGCCGAGATCGGTGTCGCGGCCCCGGCTGACCTGCGTCACCGCGCAGACGCTGCCGGTGCGCAGGTTCAGGATGGGGCTGCCGCTGTGGCCGGGCCGGACCTGTCCGGCGCCGAGCTTCAGCGTCGGGCCGACATGGCCTTCGAGCCGGAGCAGGACGGGGTCGCCCTCAGGGCGCGTGTCGCTGTAGCCGAAGATGTAGCAGTCGTCGAGCGGCGCGGCGTCGCTGTCGAGGCGCACCACGGGGTGGCGCCTGCTCCAGCCGTCCGGAATGGTGACGAGGGCGAGGTCGCGCACGGCCAGCTCAGGCCGTTCAAGCACCGTGCCGGTGGCGGTGTGCTGGCCGCGCTGGATGACCACGCCGCCGGCCGCCGCCCCCTCCACCACGTGCTGGCAGGTCAGCACCAGGTTCTGGCTCACGAAGAAGCCGGTGCCCCGTTCGGCCTTGCCGGCGACCCGCAGCAGGACCGTGCAACGCTGCAGCAGGCGCTCGCCGCGCCTGCCCGGGGCGGAGGTCACGGGCGATCCGCTTTCCAGCTCAGCGTGATCTTCAGGTTGGCGGTGCCGGTGCCCTTGACCAGCAGCGCCGTGAGTTCGCCGGACTCGATGCTGGCGTCGATGCCGAACTCGACCTCGGCCGAATCGGGCTTGACCGCGTCGATGGCCGCCATCACGGCCCGGGAGATGTCGGTGACGGCCTCGGCGAAGCCGCTGAACTTCGGCATCGAAAAAGCGACTTTCTCGTCGCCGCGCGTCATCGCTTCCACCATGATGCGACGGCCGCCTTCCAGTTCGACAGCAACGACTTCATTGGCCATGGGAACCTCCGGAGGACAGGGTGATGGGGGCTCTATCGTATGTCGTCGTTGCTGGTGCGGGGGGCACCGCGGCATGCTGGCCGCGCTTCATTTCGCCGATGGATTGGAGCAGGTCCTTTTCGAATTGCTCCATTTCCGGGCCTTTGGTCTTAGGCATCGAGGGCCTCCTTCAGCCTCATCAGGGTCGCAGCGCAAATGTCCAACAAGCCATTGGACACTTGCGCCACCCCACGACGTCAGGTGGCGAACATGCTCGAGCACCGTGTCCAAAAAAGACAGCGCGTGTCCGAGGTCGCGCCGAACCTCAGCAGCCCCGCGCCGCCCGCGTCTCCGACGGCCGCTCCCCAAACCGCGCCCGGTACTGCGCCGCGAAGTGCCCCAGATGCAGAAACCCGTACTTCTGCGCCACCTCGCGCACACCGCCTCCAGCCACGCCGGCCGATGCCAGCAGTTCGGCCCGCACCCTGTCGAGCCGGAGTTCGCGCAAGAACTCCATCGGCCCCTGCCCCGCATGCTGACGAAACGCCAGTTGCAGGGCGCGCGCGCTGCAGCCGACTTCGCGGCAGACGTCGGCCAGCGACAGGGGCTGCTCGGCATGCGCCGCCATGTATTCCTGCGCCTTGCGGACCACCCGCGGCAGCAGGTTGCGCTGCGCTTCGCCGGCCAGGGCGCGCGAATAGGTGTGGCCCGCCGACATGAGCAGGCTCGACATCAGATACTCCTCGGCATGCTCGGCGAGCCGCCCGCCTGACTGCAGCGCGTTGCCGGCGTCGAGCGTGAGCCGCAGGTAGTCGATGAAGTGCACCAGCGGCGCCAGCGCAGGGTTGTCCAGCGGCACGCCCAGGTCGAACACCAGGTGCTGCCGCACGGGCGCCTGCAGCAAGGATTCGAGCCGCGAGAGCAGGGCGGAGCGGGCCAGCCGCACGATCAGGTGCGGGCTGTCGTCGGCCCAGCGCATCGACAGCGGCTCGGTCGGCGAGGGCAGGGAGGCGAGGCTGGGCGTCGCATCCACCTGCTGCGCGCCGCAGCGGATCTCGGCGCCGCCGCGCAACGGAATCTGTAACAGGAAAAAGTCCTGCAGGTAGCCGGGGTCGATCTGCACGCCGGGGCCGTACTGCACGTAGTTGAGGCTCACGTCCCGATGCAGCCGCGCGCTGTGGTGGCAGGCGTCGAGTTCGGTGCGCGGCCGCAGCATGACCAGGCCGTGCGGGCAGAACACGCGGGCCACGCTCTCGCGCGCCTCGTCCATGTCGTGGCTCTCGAAAAGTCGGTAGCGCTGCAGCGGCAGCCGTGCGGTCGTGGCGGTTTCCATCGGGTCGGCCACCCTAGCAAAAACCGTCCCCGCCCACAATTCGGGCCAGCCCTTTGATGAAAACTGCGCGCCAGGGACAGGGCCCGCGTTTCCGGGATCCGCCGGCGGCCTCCTTGCTCATAACGTTCGCTCCACAGGCCATCCCGGCCTGCCCGTTCAACCGAGGAGAGCAAGCGTCATGTTCAAGGGACTCGAGGGCAAGAGCGCCATCGTCACCGGTGGCTCCACACTGATAGGCGCCGGCGTGGTGCGTGCGATGCACGCGGCCGGCATCAAGGTCGTCATCGCCGACATCGATGCCGACAACGGCCAGGCGCTGGCCGATTCGCTGGGCGCCGGCGTGCGCTTCGTGCGCACCGACATCACCGACGACGCCCAGGTGCAGGCCTGCGTGGCGGAGGCGGCCGCGCGGCACGGCGGCGTTCACTTCCTGGTCAACCTGGCCTGCTCCTACGTGGACGACGGCTTCAAGTCGCCGCGCGCCGACTGGCTCACTTCGTTCAACGTGAACGTGGCGAGCGCGGTGGCCATGCTGCAGGCCGTGCACCCGCACATGGTCGCGGCCGGCGGCGGGGCGGTGGTCAATTTCACGAGCATCTCGTCGCGCGTGGCGCAGACGGGGCGCTGGCTCTATCCGGTGAGCAAGGCCGCGATGGCGCAGCTCACCCGCAACATGGCGATGGACCTGGCGCCGGATCGCATCCGCGTCAACAGCGTGTCGCCGGGCTGGACCTGGTCGGCGGTGATGGACAAGCTCAGCGGCGGCGACCGCGCCAAGACCGATCGCGTGGCCGCGCCCTTCCATCTGCTCGGGCGGGTCGGCGATCCGGACGAAGTGGCGCAGGTGGTGCTGTTCCTGTGTTCGGACCATGCCAGCTTCGTCACCGGCTCCGACTACGCGGTCGACGGCGGCTATTCCGCCATGGGCCCCGAGCAGGCCGTGCCCGCCATTCCCAAGTTGATGGACTGACCAGATCAAGGAGCAAGCAATGAAGCGAATCGCCATCGTCGGCGCGGGCCAGTCGGGCCTGCAACTGGGGCTCGGACTGCTCGCGGCAGGCTACGAGGTCACGATGTACAGCAACCGCACGGGTGAGGACATCCGCACCGGCAAGGTCATGTCGAGCCAGTGCATGTTCGACGCCTCGCTGCAGATCGAGCGCGACCTGGGCCTGGACCAGTGGGCGAGCGATTGCCCCACGGTGGACGGCATCGGCCTGGCCGTGCCCCATCCCGAGCAGAAGGGCGCCAAGGTCATCGACTGGGCCGCGCGGCTCAATGCGAGCGCGCAGTCGGTCGACCAGCGCGTGAAGATCCCGGCCTGGATGGACGCGTTCCAGAAGAAGGGCGGCGAACTCATCCTCAAGGACGCGGGCATCGACGAGCTGGAGGCTTGCACCCGGAGCCACGATCTCACGCTCGTCGCCAGCGGCAAGGGCGAGATCTCGAAGCTCTTCGAGCGCGACGCCCACAAGTCCACCTACGACAAGCCGCAACGCGCCCTGGCACTGACCTACGTGAAGGGCATGACCCCGCGCGAGCCGTTCTCCGCCGTGTGCTTCAACCTCATCCCCGGCGTGGGCGAGTACTTCGTCTTCCCGGCCCTGACCACCACGGGGCCCTGCGAGATCATGGTGTTCGAAGGCGTGCCCGGCGGCCCGATGGACTGTTGGGCCGACGTGAAGTCCCCGCAGGAGCACCTGGCGCGCAGCAAGTGGATCCTCGACACCTTCACGCCCTGGGAGGCCGAGCGCTGCAAGAACATCGAGCTGACCGACGACAACGGCATCCTCGCGGGCCGCTTCGCGCCGACGGTGCGCAAGCCGGTGGCGACCCTGCCTTCGGGGCGCCGTGTGCTGGGCCTGGCCGACGTGGTGGTGCTCAACGACCCGATCACGGGCCAGGGCTCCAACAACGCGGCCAAGTGCGCCGACACCTACCTCAGGAGCATCCTCGCGCGCGGCGACGGCGCGGCCGATGCGGCATGGATGCAGCAGACCTTCGACCGCTACTGGTTCGGCTACGCGCAGTGGGTCACGCAGTGGACCAACATGCTGCTCGCGCCGCCGCCGCCCCATGTGCTGAATCTGCTGGGCAGCGCCGGTGCCATCCCGCCGCTGGCCAGCGCCATTGCCAACGGCTTCGACGATCCGCGCACCTTCTTCCCGTGGTTCGCCGACCCCGCGGAGGCCGGCCGCTACATCGAAACCTGCGCCGCCGTCGCCTGAGCCCGGAGCCCGAGCATGAAGCGACGCGTGGCCATCGTCGGCGCCGGACAGTCCGGCATGCAGCTCGCGCTCGGCCTGCTGCGCGCGGGGCACGAGGTGACGGTTTACTCGAACCGCACGGGGCGCGAGATCTTCGAGGGCCCGGTCATGTCCAGCCAGTGCATGTTCGAGACCGCGCTGCAGACCGAGCGCGAGCTGGCGCTCGACTGGTGGGCCGGCGAATGCCCCTCCGTGGAGGGCATCGGCATGGCGGTGCGCAGCCCCGAAGGCGGCAAGGCCATCGAATGGAGCGCGCGGCTCGACGGGCCCGCGCAGTCGGTCGACCAGCGGCTCAAGATCCCCGCCTGGATGGCCGAGTTCGAGAAACGCGGCGGCCGGCTGGTGCTGCAGGACGTGGGGCTGGCCGAGCTGGAAGCCTGCGCCGCGACCCACGAGCTCGTTGTCGTTGCCAGCGGCAAGGGCGAGATCTCGCAACTGTTCGAGCGCGACGCGGAGCGCTCGCCCTTCGACCAGCCCCAGCGCGCGCTGGCGCTCACCTACGTGAAGGGCATGAAGCCCGCCCGGCCGTATGCGCGGGTGTGCTTCAACCTGATCCCCGGCGTGGGCGAGTACTTCGTGTTCCCGGCGCTGACCACCACGGGGCCGTGCGAGATCATGGTGTTCGAGGGCGTGCCCGGCGGCCCGATGGATTGCTGGTCGGACGTGAAGACCCCGCAGGAGCACCTCGCGCGCAGCAAGTGGATCCTCGACACCTTCCTGCCCTGGGAAGCCGAGCGCTGCAACGACATCACGCTGACCGACGACAACGGCATCCTGGCGGGCCGCTTCGCGCCCACGGTACGCAAGCCCGTGGCGACGCTGCCCTCGGGGCGTCGCGTGCTGGGCCTGGCCGACGCGGTGGTGCTCAACGACCCGATCACCGGCCAGGGCTCCAACAACGCGGCCAAGTGCGCCGACATCTACCTGAAGCGGATCCTCGAACACGGCGATGCGCCGTTCGACGCGGCGTGGATGCAGCAGACCTTCGACCGCTACTGGGAAGGCTATGCCCGCTGGGCCACCGACTGGACCAACAGCCTGCTCGCGCCACCGAAGCCGCACGTGCAGAAGCTGCTGCAGAGCGCCACCCCCATGCCCGCGGTCGCGAGCACCCTCGTCAACGGCTTCGACGACCCGCGCGTCTTCGCGCCCTGGTGGTTCGATGCCGTCGAGGCCGACCGCTTCCTGGAAACCAGGGCGCGCGAGGCGGCGGCCGACCGCTTCGACCGGCGCGACTTCCGCAAGGCGCTGGGGCAGTTCACCACCGGCGTGACCGTCATCACGACCCGGGCCATCGACGGCCGCCGCGTGGGCATGACCGCCAATTCGTTCTCGTCGGTCTCGCTGGACCCGCCGCTGGTGCTGTGGAGCCTGGCCCGGCAGGCGCCGAGCGTGGACGACTTCACTGGCGCCAGCCACTTCGCGATCAACGTGCTGGCGGCGCACCAGCATCACCTGTCGCGCCAGTTCTCGACGCCGCAGGCCGACAAGTTCGGCGGCGTGGACTGCTGCGACGGAACGGCCGGCGTGCCGCTGCTCAATGGCGTCATCGCCCGCTTCATCTGCCGCAACGTGAGGCAATATGACGGCGGCGACCACCTCATCTTCATCGGCGAGGTCGAGCGCTACGACCGCTTCGACGGCGAGCCGCTGGTTTTTCATTCGGGCTACTACCAGGTGACGACGCGACATCCGGAATGCGTGCAATGAGCGCGCGGCCCGCACACCCATCAACCCATTGAACGGAGCACTTCACATGCAGGACAAAGCAAGCACTTCCCCGCGCCACATCCGCATCCAGGCCAGCGACGGCAGCGGAAGCTTCAACGGCTACCTCGCCGTGCCGCGCTCGGGCCGCGGGCCCGGCCTGGTGCTGGCGCAGGAGATCTTCGGCGTGAACCAGACGATGCGCGACGTGGCCGACTACTACGCCGAGGAAGGCTACGTGGTGCTCGTGCCCGACCTGTTCTGGCGCCAGCAGCCCGATGTCGAGCTCGGCTATTCGCCCGACGACTGGCAGCGCGCCTTCGCCCTCTACCAGGGCTTCGACGAGGCCCGCGGCATGGAAGACATGCAGGCCGCGATCACCGCGCTGCGCGGGCGGCCCGAAGTGCAGGACGCCAAGGTCGGCGTGCTCGGCTTCTGCCTGGGCGGCAAGCTGGCCTACCTGGCGGCCTGCCGTACCGATGCCGACGTGGCCGTCGGCTACTACGGCGTGGGCATCGACGCGGCGCTGGACGAGGCCGATCGCATCCGCTGCCGGCTCGCCCTGCACGTGGCCGAGCTCGACGGCTTCTGCCCGCCCGAAGCACGCGAGCGCATCGTGCAGGCGCTGCGCGGCCGGCCGAACGTCGAGGTGCATGTGTACCCCGGCGTCGACCATGCGTTTGCGCGGGTGGGCGGCGAGCACTATCACCGGGCCTCGGCGCTGATGGCGCACGAGCGCAGCATCGCCGCGCTGAAGAGCGCCATCGGCCCGCACTACGACCTGGCCGCGCTGTGGGACAAGCACTGCGAGTACGAGTTCGCGACCCGCAACGTCGACGACACGATGAGCACCATGGTGGCCGAGCCCTACGTCAACCACATCCCGACCATGACCGGCGGCGTGGGCTACAAGGCGCTGCACCACTTCTACACGAACCACTTCGTCAACAGCAACCCGCCCGACACCTCGCTGGTGCCGATCTCGCGCACCGTGGGCGCGTCGCAGGTGGTGGACGAGATGCTGTTCTGCTTCACGCACACCACGGAGATCCCGTGGATGCTGCCGGGGGTGGCGCCGACGGGCAAGCGGGTGGAGATTCCGCTGCTGGCGGTGGTGAAGTTCCGGGGGGACAAGCTCTACCACGAGCACATTTACTGGGACCAGGCGAGTGTGCTGGTGCAGATCGGGTTGCTGGATGCGGCGGGGCTGCCGGTGGCGGGGGTGGAGACGGCGCGCAAGCTGCTGGATGAGACGCTGCCATCGAATACCTTGATGGATTTGCGAAAAGGAGGTTGAGGCGGAAGCATCGCAGGACGTGCGTGGCTTCGCGATCGTTGACCTTGAACCGGTGAGCGGACGCACCGTCCGCGCATCGAATCTGGAAAGCGCCTTTCGGGGCGCTTTTTTGTTGGTTGCAGACCCCCCGATGTGGATGGTCATCATGTTGCGCGGCAAGCCACGTTGAATGGCGAAGTCATGCCGTATTTGCCATAAAAAATCCATTTACGGCGGATAGGAAGATCGCCTAAGACCTCCGTTTGATGCCATATACAGCATCAAATCTTTGAAAATTGCGATTGTGCTGTATTTGCCATAAAATGCGCTCTTGACATCGTTCAAGCGTTCCAATATCAGCGCAGAGAATCAGCGCAGAGAACAACCACATAAAGTGGTCATTCTTATAGCAAATAGAGCATATGAACAGTTTGCCTGACCTTGGCCGCGCGCTCGCGCGCTTGCGTAAAGAGCGCGGCCTGACCCAGAAGGAACTGGCCGCCGCCTGCGGCATGGGCCAGTCCACGCTCGCGCGCTTCGAAACTGGCGGTGTCGCCGAGTTCGGCTCGCGCAAGCTGCTGCGCCTGCTCGAGGTGCTCGGCTACGAGATGAGCTACGTGCCGATGAATCGCAGCTTCACGCTCGACGACGCGCTGGCCGAACGACAGCGTGAGTTCGCCGGCGACAGCGAAGCGCACCGATGAAGCTGCACGTCTTCGTTCATGACAAGCCAGTCGCGACCCTGGAGTCCGCCGATGGCTTCCGCCACGTGATGGCCTATCACCCGGACGTCGAGCCCGAGCAGTTCGTCTCGCTGCTGATGCCCGTGCGCACCGAGTCCTATGCCTATCCCGACCTGCACCCCATCTTCCGGATGAACCTGCCGGAAGGCTTCCTGCTGTCGATCCTTCAAGAGCAATTGGGGCCGCAGGTCGGTGCATCACCGCTCAACCTGCTGTCGGTGGTGGGGCGCAATGCCATCGGGCGTGTCAAGGTCGCGATGCCCGGCGCAGACCCGACACAGCCGCCCGTGCCCTTCGAGCTCGCAGGCATTCTGCGGGGCGACAACTCCGAGGCGGCTTTCGTCGACCTGGTGCGCCGCTACGCCGTGTCGGGCGTGTCTGGCGTCGTCCCCAAGTTCCTCTCGCCCAACACTCTCGCGGAGCACGGCAAGGGAACGCTGGCTACCGACCGGCACATCATCAAGGGCACGACCTCTCGGCTCCCCGGCGTCGCACTCAACGAACACCTCTGCATGGAAGTGTCGCGCCAGGCCGGCATACCCACCGCGACGACCGAGGTCTCCGATGACGGCCAAGCCCTGGTGGTGCATCGCTTCGACTTCGAGGACGACGGCGTCACGCGCAAGGGCATGGAAGACCTCTGCAGCCTGCTGTCACTGCGGCCCGAAGAGAAATACCAGTCGACCTGGGAGCGCGTAGTCGGCCGCATCAAGGACGTGGTGATCATTGCTGCGCAGCAGAACGCAGCGCTTTCGCAACTGGCCGATTTGTTGCTGCTGACCTACGCGCTGCGCAACGCCGACTGCCACACCAAGAACATCGCGCTGCTCTACAGCTCGCGCGAGCGCATCGCCCTGGCGCCCGTCTACGACATGCTGACCATCACGGTCTACGAAGACTATGCGAAGAACCCGCCCGGCATGCCTGTCGATGGGCGCAGCACCTGGATGCCGGGAAAGGCGTTGGAGCGCTTTCTGCAGACGCGCTGCGGCGTGATGCCCGCGCAGACCCGGGAGCGCGTGGAGCGCATCTGCGAGGCGATCGTCCAGGTGACGCCGCAGGTGGTCGAAGCGGCTGGCCGCTACCCTGGGTTTCGCGAGACGGGCCCGCGGATGCTGCATGCGTGGAACGCCGGGATGAACAGTCTGCGGCTGCAAAAGAGCTGGAGTCTGCCGTCGCTCGACGGTGCCATCGAGCAGGCAGGGTTGGCGGATGTGAGGCCGGCGGTGCCGGCTCCGCGGGAAAAGATCGGGAGATCGCCGTTGTTGGGGAAGCGCTGAAGACCGGAAGATCGTTGCAGTCCATAGCCGCACCCGCGCTCCCTTCGCTACGATGGCGGCACTTCGTTCGTCATCCAACCCGCGACCCGCTTGCCCGCCTCTCATCGCCCCACCATGACCACGCCCGGGTCGACCCCACCCGGGTCGCCATGGCGTCGACGCACAACCAGGTTGCTGCTGTGGGCGACAGGGCTGCTGCTCGCCGCGGCCCTTGGGTTGATGCTCTTCCTGAAGACGCTCGACGCCGAGGTCTACCAACGCGCCGTGGAGCGACAGCTTTCATCCGTTCTGGATCGGAAGGTGTCGATAGGCGGTCTGTCGTTCGATCTTGGCGTGCGGCCGACCTTGTCCGTGCGCGATCTGCGCATCGCCAACCCTTCCTGGGCATCGCGACCGGACTTCGTGACCGCTGCGAGCGGCGAGGCGCGCCTCGATCTCATCGCCCTGTGGAAGGGTCGGGTCGAAATGCGCGCCGTGCGCCTGGAGGGTGTGGACCTGCTGCTCGAGCGCAATGCGCAGGGCGAAGGCAATTGGCTGTTTGGCACGCCCGATCGAAGCACCCAGCGCGCGGCATTGCCTGACTTCGGCACCGTGTCGCTGACCGACGTGCACATTGGCTGGCGGCCAGCCGGCGGCGCCGTCGAGCAGATTCGTGTCGATACCGCCGAGGCCACGATCAGCGACGGCGCGCCGTTTCGGGTTCAAGCGCTTGCCGACTATCGACAAACGCCGATGCAGCTCACGGTGGAGGCCAACGCCTCGCTGCAGGCGGCACTCGACGGCGAACCCTGGCGTCTGGCCGTCGGCCTGCGACCGAAGGGGGCGTCCCTCACGCTCGACGTGCGATTGGCATCGATCGCGTCGCTCGAGGGCCTCGAGCTCGGCATCGAGGCGACGGGCGAGCATCTCGACGCGTGGTCCGGCGTCCTGGGGCAGACATTGCCGGGATGGGGCCCCTATCGCCTGTCGGCGCAGGCTCGCTATGCACGAGGCAGCCTGCAGGTCGAAGACCTGGGTCTGTCGCTCGATGGCCTGCCGATGCAGCCGTCGCGCCTCGAGATCGGCTCGGGCAAGGCGGTGCTTGGCGCGAGCGTCGACACGCGGCTGACGCTCGCGGGCAAGGTCGGTGATGCGGCGTTCTCGCTCGAGGCCAGCAGCGCGCCATGGCCTGCGCTGCAAAAGATCGGTGGCGCCGCGCCTCTCACGCTGCGCGCCGAGCTTGCGGGCTTCACGCTGAGCGCCAATGGAAACCTCACGCCCGCGACCGAAGCCACGGACTTCGACCTGGCGCTGACCGCCCGTGGCGATGCGATGGCGCCGTTGCGCGCACTTGCGGGCCTGCGCCCGAGCCAAGCCTTGCCGGTGGATCTTTCGGCCCGCGTGACGCGTTCCAAGGAAGGCTATGCGGCCAGGAACATCCGTGGCCTGGTACTCGCCTCGGCGGTGTCGGGAGATCTCGCGTACGCAAGCGCGCCGCGTGCGCGGCTCAGCGGGTCGCTGAACCTCGGCCGGTTGGACCTGAATCGGCTCGATGCCAAAGCGCTCGAATCGGCCGCGCCCGAGTCGCGACCACGGGACGCCTCCGTTGCGGGCGCGCCGGCGTGGCTCAAGAGCGTCGAAGCGGATCTGTCCCTGCGGGTTGCAGCCATCACCGGCCTGCCGCTCCCGGCCAGGGACCTGGCCGGCCGGGTGCGCTGGCGCGACGATGTGATCGAGGTGCAAGGGCTTGCCGCCACACTGGCCGACACGGTGGTCACGGGAGACGGCACGCTTCGCTGGAGGGATGGCCGGCCGCAGATCGCTGGCAATGCGGGCATTGCGGTGCTCGACTTCGCCAAGCTCGGCGGCAGCGCGGCAAAAAAAGGACCGCGCAGCGCATTCGACGAACCACTGCCGCTGGCGCCGCTGCGTGCCTTCGATGCCAGGCTTCAGCTCGACATTGCCCGCATTGCGGGCGCACCGGTGCCGATCGGCAAGGTGGCCGCGCTCGCGAATCTGCGGGGCGGCAAGCTCGCCATCGACCTGACATCCGCCACGGTCGCCAACGCGCCGGTGCAGGGCCAGGTCACGGTCGATGCGAGCGGGCGGGCATGGCGCGTCGATGCCAATGCGAAGGCCGACCGCATCGACGTGGCGGCGCTGCTGCGCTCGCCGAATCGGCCCGACTCGACGAGCGGCGCGATCCAGGGACTGCAAGTCCTGTTCGGCTCGCGGGGCACGAGCGTGCGCGACCTCATGAAGCAGGCGAAGCTCTCCGTTCGCACCGCTCCCTTCTCCCTTGCGGTGGGTCGCGACCGCTCCCCGGTCCAGGTGCAGCAGGCGAACATCGAGGTCGAGCCGGGCGGCCCGGTGCGCGCGAGCGCGGTGGGCCATGCACTCGGCGCGCCGATGAACCTGACGGTGGTCGCCGGGCCGTTGGCCGAATTGCTGAACCCCGAGACCGCGTGGCCCAAGATGGAAGCGAATCTGCGCACGGCCCTGGACGGCGACACACTCCACGTGCTTGCGACCAGCGGGCCCCTGCAGCGTCTGATCGGCCTGCGTGACGTGCCGCTGAGCTTGCAGGCGACGCTGCCCGGCGCGCGCGCCACCCTGGAGGGCAAGGTGGGCAACCTCGAGGCGCCCACGGGCACGCGGCTCGCCGCCCGGATCGAGATCGACAACCTGGCGAAGACGGCGACGAGCTTCACCGCATCGCGCCTGCCGGCCCTCCCGGTCAGCGCCTCGGGACGGGTCACGCTGGGAGACGGGGAGGTGGCCGTCGACGATCTCAGCGCGCAGGCCGGCAAGTCGGATGCGGCGGGGCGGCTGCGATTTCGGTGGCGCGACCGGCCGCGTCTGTCAGCGGATCTCACGTCCAGGCTGATCGATGTCACGCAGTGGGAAGCACCCACGCCCAACGAGACGCCGCTGCTCGACCGACCCCTCCGCATGCCGTTCCTGCTCTCGCACGACGCGCAACTGCGGCTGCGCGCCGAGCGCTTCCTTTTGCAGCGATACGACCTGGCGAAGCTGCAACTCGATGGCACGCTCACGAACGGACTGATCCAGGTGTCGACCGCAGCGGCCGAAGGCGAGCTGCGCGGGGAACTGCGTCTCGACTTGCACCAGGAAGTGCCTGGTGCGGCGTTGCGTCTGTCGCTCAAGCAAGTCGATACAGAGGCGCTGTATACGGCACGGGCGGGGCCATCGAGCGGGGTCGCCAGGCCGCCGCTGTCGATCAGCGCGCAGCTCGCCGGTACCGGCACCACGGTGCGCCACATGCTCACGACCGGGCGCGGCGAGTTCCTGCTCACCGCCGGCGCGGGCACATTGCCCATCAATTCGGGCTACGGCTTCGAGAGGATTGCCGGCAACCTCCTCCTGACGCTGGTGCCCGGCCGCAGGGCGGCGGACAACACCCAGCTCGAATGTGCGGCGGCGCGCTTCACCATCGCCGACGGCGTGGCCACCTCGAGTGACGGCGTCGCGTTGCGCCTGAAGCATCTGGACATCCTGGGCGGTGGCGCGGTGAACCTGAAAACGAGCGAAATCCTGTTCGGGTACCGGGCAGTGCGACGCGAGTTCTTCCAATTCAGCCTGCTGGGCCTGACGAGCGGCGTCGCGAAACTCACCGGAACGCTCAGCAACCCGACGGTCGAACTGGACCCCAGCGGCGCGCTGCTCGTGGGGACCGCGGCCTGGGCCACCGGGGGGATCTCGCTGCTGGCGGGCGACTTGTGGCGCAAGCTCGAGTCGACTGCCAACCCCTGCGACCGCATCGCTGCCGGTACCCAGCTTTCGAGCGACCCGCTCGACGTGCTGATTCGATCAGCGCCATCGATCAACTTGCCTTCCCGCCTGTCGGTCAAGCCCTGATTGCCGGATAGCTGCGCCACCTCGGCATTGCAAAGCCTAGATCGGAGCACGCAACAGCTTCGCCGCGTCCACAAGATCGGGGGTGTCGAACCCCTCGGTGAACCAGTCGTGCACTTTCGCCAGCATGCGCCGTGCCTCCTCTTTCTTGCCCTGCTGCCGCCACAACTGCGCCAGGCTCATGGCCGCCCGCAGCTCCAGCGTTTTCGTCCCTTGCCGACGGCTGATGGCGAGCGCCTGGCTGAAAGAAGCTTCGGCGGCCGTCGTATCGGGTGGCGAAAGCGCCAGTAGGCACACGCCCTCGAGGCGATGACGTTCGGCCGCGAACTGGCAACTGCCCGTGCTTTGCTCATTGGCCTGCGCCTGCGCAAGCAAGCCGAGCGCATCGTCGTACAGCGCCAGGTGCATATGGACCTGGGCCATGTCGGACAAACGCTGCGCCGAGTACGAAGGCGCCGCCGCGCTCAGACGGGCCACGAGCGATTGGAGTTCGGAGAGGTCCTGCCGGCCTTCAAGCAGGATCTGGGCCCTGCCGTGCAGCGCCTCGCCCGTCGCCATCCAGTGCGGCATGCCATGTTGTCGCGTGAGGGCGATGGCCTCGGAAGACAAGCTCAGGGTCTCCGCGTGCCTGTTCAACCAGCGATGCAGCATGGTCGCGAAGAGCAGCGCCATCGCCAGGGTTTTCGGATGTTCCATCGCGCGTGCCCGCTCGAGCATCCGCTCGCACACCTCGCGCGCCTGATCCGCGAAACCGAGGAACAAGAGCGCCCACGACAAATGCCCGGCAAACGAGACGGACAGGTCCTCGCCGAACAGTTCCAGCATGAGGTGGTGCTGGTCCGGACGATGAAGTGCAATGGCCTTCGCGGCGTGCGTGCGCGAGGCTTCGAACTCACCCAGCCAGAAAGAGGCAACGGCGGCCACATAGTGCGCTGCCTGCTTTCCGATCGGGTCATCGCGCGCCAGGTCCAGCAGCCGCAAGGCGGCTTGCGGCACGCCGCGGGGACCGACGGTCGCCACGGTGTTTCTCAAGCGCGTCCATTCCGCAAGAAACAGTTCCGGACTGTCCGCCACCAGCTCGCGCAAGGCAGACACTCGCGCGGTGACCCGGGTGGCATCCTCGGAACCGTAGCCGCGCGTCGCGTGCAGCGCAGGGCAGAGGCCGACCAGGATCGAGAATTCGGTCCGATCCCTTTCCGGTGACGCGGGCAGCGTCATCAGCAATTGCAGCCCGCGATCGAAATGTGCGATCGCTTCCTGGTTGGCCGAGCCGGAGATCGCTCGTTGCCCTGCCTTGATCCAGTAGTCGATGGATTGCCGGACTTCTCCGGCCGAGGACAGGTGCTGCGCCAGGAGTTCCGGCCGCGCCGCGACGCTGTCGGGGAAACTGTCTTGCAGCACCTGCGCGATCCGCCGATGCGTCGCCTGCCGATCGGCCCGGGTCTGCGATTGATAGGCCGCCTCCTGGATCAACGCGTGCCTGAACTGGCAGGTCGCTTCATCGACCTGCACGACCAGGCCGGCATCCTTCAACTGACGCAGGGATCTCGCCAGCACATCCGAACCCCACGGCGAAGCCTTGCCCAGCAGATCGACGCCGAACTCGCGTCCGATTGTGGCGGCAATCTGCGCGGTGTACCTCGCGTCGCCCAATTGGTCCATGCGGGTCGCCAGCAGATCGTGCAAGGTGCCCGGGATGCTGGCCCAATCGACGCTGGTGGCCGTCTTCGCCAGCTCCTCCGCGAAGAGTGGCACGCCATCGGCGCGTTCCACGATGCGGCGCACGGTCGCTGCCGGGAGCTTGCCGCTGACCGAGCTGATCAGTTGCTCCATCTCGTGCTCGGCGAGGGGCGGGAGCGACAGCACGGAGGCCGCATGGGGCGCAACGAATCCGGGCCGCGCAGTGAAGATCGCGAGCAGGGCCCGCGCTCCCTTTGGCTCGAAGAGTGCCGTCAGGAAATCCTGCGTGGAAGGGTCCGCCCAATGCAGGTCTTCCGCGATGAGCAAGATCGGCAGCCGAGCCGTCGGCCCCTTCAACACCGTGCGCAGGAGCTTGATCGTGAGTTCTTTCTGCTTTTGCAGCGAGAGACCCGTCGCCCGGTAGTCGGCGGGTTGCGGCAGCGAGTACAGCGAGGCCAGCAAGGGGACAGCTTCCCGGGCCAATGCGGGGTAGTTCCTTGCGACGTGGCGCGCCAGCTTGGCGGACTTCAGCTCCGGCGTGTCGCCGGGGGCGAAGCCCAGGTTGGCTTCGAGCAGCACCAGCAGCGGATGAAACGGCGACCGGCTGTATTCCGGGAAGCAGCGCAGCTCGCGGACGGCGTGCGGCTGGCCCGCCAGCCGCTGCTTGAAGGCATGCACCAGGCGGGACTTGCCGATGGCCGGCTCGCCCTGCACTAGCACCGCGTGGCTCGCGCCCTGCGTGGCCTCGTCCCACCATCCCGCGAGCTGAACGAGTTCGGCCTGCCGTCCGACCAGCAGCGTCAGCTGCGTGGCGGCATCCAGCCGTGTGCGGGCGCCACTTGCCTTGTCGACCCGGAACACAGCCACGGGCCGCGACGCGTCCGGCAGGGATCGGGTGCCCAGGCTCGTGCAATCGAAATAGCCACCCACGATGCTGTGCGTCTCCTGGCTGATCGCTGTCTCGTTGTACCCGACGCAACGGCGCAGCTGGATCGCGACCCCGGAGGTCTTGCCGACGATGTCCGGCAGGGAGGGGTCGCTGCCTGTGGTGATCAGGCCGGTATGCACGCCCGAGCGGATCTCGATGCCGCGAGCGGCTTCCCGCGTGACGGCCAAGGCGGCTCGCACGGCCCGCACGGCACTGTCCTCACGGGATTGCGGGTAGCCGAAATAGGCCAGCAATCCGCCGCCGTGCATCGGCACCAGATGCCCCGAAAGCTGCCGGATGATCTCGACACAGTGGGCCCGGGGTGCGAGCAGGAGTTCCATCGCGTCGTCGGGGTCGTCGATGCCGGAGGGCGCCAGCTCGCAGAACAGCACGGTGACCTGTCGTCGCTGCGCGTTCGCCTGCGGGACGACAGGCGGCGACCGCGCGGTCGGGATCCCTGGCGCGTCGCGCACGACTTCGACGTTGCGGATGCGCTCGGCCAGTTGCCGCGTCTCTTCGCCGGGGCTGGCGCCCAGCTCCTTTTTCAGCAGGCGGCAGCAGGCGTCGAACTGCGCCAGGGCCGCGCCGTTCTGGCCGTTCAAGGCGTACAGGCGCATCACCCTGCGGTGTGCGGCTTCGTCCCACGGCTCGAGGTCCGCATGGCGCAAGGCGAATTGCAGGGCCTTGCCATGGTCGCCGCCGGCCTCGTGGACATTCGCCAACTGCTCCAGCATGGCGAGCGCGCGGCGGTGCAGGGCTTCACGCTGGACGAGCAGCCAGTCTTCGAAATCGGGGCAGTCCGGCAAGTAGAAGCCGGCCATGAATTCACCGCGATAGAGGTCGACGACGCGCTCGTTGCGTTGCTGTGGCGAGTCGCGCTCGTCCGGCGAAAGCTGCGCCCGTCCGCTGAATGCAACCGCGTCGACGCAGGCCTGCGGAACAAATCGGATGGTGCTCTTGCTGGCCGAGAACAAGTGCTTGCCTGTGGGCAACTCCAGCACGCGGCGCAAGTCCGACAGAGTGCGGCGCAGATTGCCCCGCGCCGTGACGGGGTCGTTGCCGCCCCAGAACATCTCGGCCAGAACCTCGCGCTTGTGGTCCTGCTGCTGCTCCATCGCCAGGTAGGCGAGCAGCGCACGCATCTTGTCGTACGAAATCCCGGCAACAGGACGGCCGTCCAAAACGCACCTGAATCCGCCCAGCAACCCGAGTTGGAGGCCGTGATCGGAGGGGCGTTCGGGCGGGTTCAAGGTCGGCGGTGACTATATATCGGGGGGGCCAAACGTGCGAACGATCGGCGAACGGTGGCTCGATACCGTCAAGGCATGCGCATCCAAACAATCGCCCTGTTGCTGGCCGGCCTTGTGGCCGTCGGCCCCGCCCGCGCCGATGGCGAGTGCCACTCGCTCAAACAGGTCGTCAAGCAAAGCTCGGAAGCCGGCTATGCCCGCTTTCTGTATGCGAACGAAATCGCCAACGACGACAGCGCCTTCAAGGGGATCGCCACGCGCAGCGCAGGGGCGTCGCGTGTCCGCAAGGAGCTCGAACGGATGGTCGAGGTGTCGCTCGACGCCGGGACCTTCGCCGAGCAGGAAGTGGCCAGCGGCGCCATCCCGTCCGGCGCGGAGGATCAATACATCGCCCAGTCCCGGCTACGGCTGCATGCGGGCCTGACGCGCTACCGCGCGAACGCGGCCTGGCTCGTGCTGATGGTCCACCCATCGACCAGAAAGGGCATCTTGCTGGTGCGCCAATACGAGTTTCCGCGTCGCGGGCTCGCCGGGCTCATGAACGGCGCCGACCAGGTGTGCCTGCGAGGTCGGCTCGAGCAAGTGACTCGCTGGTCGGCCGAGCAGCCCGCGACGGCGGAGGCGCTGCTCGGCGGCCGCGAGCGGCCCGACTGCGGATTCGCCTCGGGTGCAGGCGTGAACTGCTCGGGCCTCTCCGGCCAGCTCGAGCTGGCTGCGTTGGAGGGCGAATCGGTGTTCGCGACGGCGAAGAGCCGATCGGTGCTGTGGGTCTACACGCTCAATCAGCGGACCGGAAAGGGCAGGGCGCTGCATGTGGACCCCAATGGCACGGCACTCGTCGATACCTGGCTCTTCAATGTCGACGCGCCGATGTGATGTGGCCTGCCCCACATGCTCGGGCTTGCGAACGATCGGCGAACGATGGCGCAGTAACTTCGGCCAGCTTCATCGAAGATCAAACCAACCCACAGGAAGGAACAAGCCATGAGCTTTTCTCGCCATCATTCTGCCGGCCCAAGAAGGCTCTTGGTCGCTGCATTCCTTGGCTTCGCCGCTCTCGTCCACCAGCATGCGCTCGCTCTTGAATTCAACGATGGCAGCGTCTATTTTTGTCCGACATCGACAACAGCGGCGGGAGGGGAAATGAATGGAATCATGTGCGATGCGGAGCATTGCTACAACAGCCGGTCGCCCAAGCTCGGCACTGCGCAACGGCTCTTTCTGGAATCCGCGAATGAGAAGTGCCGCTACTTGTCGGATCAGGAAGTCAAGCTCTACTGGCCTGAATACGCGCCCACAACCGCGTCGGTTGCCCAACCCACCGTCAAATAGCAAGCCGGTCAGAGCAGCCGTCGACGGGCGTAGCGGACCACCGTCACGCCCGGCTTGGCCTGGCGCGTCGAGGGCATGACGAGCACGCAGTCGTCATAGGGCGTGACCACGGGCTCGCCGTCGTTCCAGCCGATGACAGTGCCCGCGCGTTCGATTACCTCCAGGCCGGTGAAGGGATGCGCAAAGCGAAACGCCTCGCTGCGCGCCACCACGGGCCCGGTCACGTCGAGGGCCCATTGGCGTGGCGCGTCAGGCTGTACCCAACCGGGCAGCCATTGCGCGATGGCGGCATCGTCCAGCGTGCCGGCCACCCGCAGGAAGCGCGCGCACTGGTCCTGCGCCACGGTGCGACTGGCCGGATCGCCATGGAAGCCGCACTCGACGAGCAGCGCGCAGGCGTCGCTCTCGGCATCCGGCGCGCCGAAACGGCCGAAGTCGCGCATGCGCACGCCGTCCTTGTGGCCCGCATCGACGACCACATGCTCGGGACTGCGCATCTGCTGCGCCAGGCGCAGGTTGCGCGGCTGGATGCCGGTGAGCGACAGCGGCGCGGAGGGCTCATGCATCGAATGCAGGTCCAGCAGCCAATCCGCCTGTGCCACGTGCACCTGCAGTTGCGCGGCGCGCCGCCGCTCCCGTGTGTCGCCGGCCTCGATGCGTTCGGGCGACCATTGGCGGTTGAGGTCCTCGTCGACAAAGCGCGAGGCATCGTGGCTGGCCGGATCGAAGCGGTCGAAGGCCTCCAGGTTGCAGAACGCCAGCGTGAGGCGGCCGCGCTGCGGGCGCACCCCGGCTTCGAGCAGCCCCTTGAGCGCCCAGGCGCCGCACAGTTCGTTGCCGTGCACGAGCGCGCTGATCATCACGTGCCGACCGGGCTGGTCGGCCTCGAAGCGCCAGACGCCGTCGACGCCGGTGTTGCCGGCGCGCCAGGCGCTGATGTCGGGGGCGGGGAGCTGAAACGACAACACGGGCACGCTCATTCCTTGATGTTGGCGAACTTGACGATGTTCTTGTACTTGGCGGTTTCGGCGGCGAGAAACTTGTTCACGTCCACCGCCGAAGTCGGCACGGTCGAACTGGTGGCTTCCATCTTCTTGCGAAAGTCGGGGGACTGCAGGGTCTCGTTCAGCGCTGTCGTCAGCCGGGCCTGCACCGCCTCCGGCAACTTGGCCGGCCCCATCAGCACGAACCAGACACCGATGTCCAGGTCCTTCAGGCTCGGGCTTTCGCTGAGTGCGGGCAGATCGGGCGTGATGGCCGAACGCTTGGCCTCGGTGGTGCCCAGCGCCACCAGCTTGCCGCTGCGGATGTGGGGCAAGGCGCTGGAGAGCACGAACACGCCGAAATCGATGTTGCCGCCCAGCAGGTCGCTGGTCAGCGGCGCCACGCCACGATAGGGCACGTGGGTCATGAAGACGCCGCCCCGTTGCTTGACCATCTCGCCGGCCAGGTGCAGCGAGGTTCCCACGCCGGAACTGCCGTAGCTGTACTTTCCGGGGTTCTTCTTCAGCAGGGCGAGGAACTCGCCGGTGTTCTTCACGCCCGCCGTCGGGGCCGCCACCAGCACCAGCGGCTGGGAGGCGATCAGGCCAATGGGGGTGAAGTCCTTGGCTTCGTACCGGACGGCGGCGTTGATCAGCTTGTTGATGGCCACTTCGTTGTTGGCCCCCACCAGCAGCGTGTAGCCATCGGGCGCTGCATTGGCGACCTTCTGCGCGCCGATCGCGCCGCCGGCACCCCCGAGGTTTTCGATGACCACCGGCACGCCGAGCCGATGGGAAAGCTCGACGCCCAGCGCTCGTCCGGTCAGGTCGGTCGAGCCGCCCGGCGGATAGGCCACCACGAGGGTGATGGGCTTGTTGGGGTAGGGCGCGACCTGCGCAGAGGCCGGACCGGATGCCGTCCAGGCAAGGCCGCACGCGGCCACGGCAAGATACAAGGAGAAAGCGCGGCGCAGACGCATGGTGGCCTCAAGGTTGGGTGAACCCGAGGATTTTGCGCGGACCCTCGTTCCTTCCTGGTGCCGTCACGGCACGATCCAGTGCTGTTTTGTGCAACAGATCAGCGCGACGCAATGGCGCGCCACATGTCCTCGGCCAGTGGGCCCAGACGGCGTTTGGGGCGGTACAGGCGAACCTCGAAGCGCACTTCCATGCGACGTCCTGCCGGCAGGACCAGGCGGCCGGACTTGCAGTCGCCTTGCACCATCGACCAGGGCAGCCACGCCACGCCCAAGCCCCTGAGCACATATTCGTACAGCGCATCCGCCGAATCGCATTCGATGCAACGCCGAAGGCGCGGCGCCTGCGGGTTGTTCGCGAGATGGTCTTCCACCAGGCGGCCCATCGCCAGCGTCCGGGCATAGGCCAGGAAAGGCACCTCGTCGGCGCCGCCAAAGGCATGCATCGCGCCGCCCTGTGCATCGGCGCGCGACACCGGCACCAGCTTGTCGGATGCCACCGTCACATGGGTGAACTGCCGGGCATCGAGCCGGAAGGTGAGGGCCGAATGGTGATAGATCAGCGAGAAGTCCACCTCGTTGTTCTCCAGCATCCGGACCGTCCCTGCCAGTGCGGCGGTCAGGATGCGGACTTCACCGTGGCGCAGCACGGGCTGCACCCGCACCAGCCAGTCGGCCATGACCGTGCGCGCCAGGGTACGGCCGGTGGCCACCGTCACCGTGCGGGCCTGTCGGCCGGCCACGTTCTGCATCTCTTCGCGCGAACCTTCGACGCTGCGCACCGTCTGGCTGGCGTTTTCCAGGAAGCTCTCGCCCGCCGCCGTCAGCGCCACCGGGCTGCTGCCGCGTTCCACCAGTGCCGTGCCGGCCCAGGACTCCAGCGCGCGGATGCGGCGACCGAAGGCGGGGTGCGTGACGTGGCGCAGCTCGGCGGCGCGGGTGAAGCTGCGCGTCTGCGCCAGCGCGATGAAGTCTTCCATCCATTTGAATTGCATGGGTGCGCAGTGGTCGTGGTACGGGCGTGGAATGAGGATCGCAATTCTGCGGGGATTCTGCGGCGGCGCCATCATGCGGGCGGCGAACAGTGCGTTACATCGTCCACGGTGAGGATGACGCGCGCAGGCCGCAGCATCGGGAGGCCCCGCGACAAGCGTTTGACCCACCGCAAAGCAGGTGCTCAGGCCTTGATCGCAGTCAAGGCCGCGCGGCCGAACCATCCCAGAATATCCGTTGAACGCTCCCCCTCTTGACTCTCGCGGAGGTGATACATGGACGACGAAATCAGAAGGAAGATCCTGGCGCTGCTGGATCAGCATCGAATCATGACAGTCGCGACGCTGCGTCCGGATGGCTGGCCGCAGGCAACGACCGTTGGCTATGTGAACGAAGGCCTGACCCTGTACTTTCTCTGCGGGCTGGACAGTCAGAAGGCAAGAAACCTGGCGCGAGATGACCGGCTCTCGCT
This sequence comes from Variovorax sp. M-6, assembly GCF_052114385.1. Classification (NCBI taxonomy): domain Bacteria; kingdom Pseudomonadati; phylum Pseudomonadota; class Betaproteobacteria; order Burkholderiales; family Comamonadaceae; genus Variovorax; species Variovorax sp. M-6. Next base: position 85,398 of record NZ_JBFREQ010000026.1, read on the forward strand.
GACGATTGATCACGACACGGCGGATTTGATGGCGATCACCGGCCTGTCGATGGCCGCGCGTGCGCGTGCGGTGGATGATCGGGCAGAAGCGGAGAAAGTCCTGCGCATGCTGCCGCTGAAATACCCCGACGCAGGGCCTCTGCCCATGAAAATGCCGGGCCCGGACGAGGTCCGCCTGTTCCGCGTCACACCTACGGTCATTTCCGTTCTCGACTACTCCAAGGGCTTCGGCCACACGGATCTCGCCGTTTGCTGAGGGCGTGGGCAACGTCGCAGCAGGCGAGCGAGGTGCCCACGCGGCTGAGCCGCCGGAGAAGGCTCGGCATCCAGCAAGGTGCTGCTGTCGGTTCGGTACAGCCAGGAGGTGGTCGACTTCTTTCGGGCGACGGGCGACGGCTGGCAGTCCCGGATGGACGGAGTGCTGAAGGAGTACGTCGCGCAGCATTCGCGTAGATAGGGAGCGGGTCGGCGGGTTGCCGAGCACGCGGCCGCCGAAGTCCTCGACCGCCATTTTTACCGAGCTGACCTCACCGGCGCCGCTGAGATCGGCAAACGGCCCCGACATGTCCGTCAGCACGCCGACGCGAACCATGCCGTCCGAGACCTGGGCGGGGGCCACGCTCCCTCCCCACAGCCCCAACGACGCCACGAGCGGGGCGCAAATCCGCTGCTGCGCGTCAAGCGCAAGGACGGTCATGCGGCCCGCGAAGCCATGCTCGCGCACATGATCGATGGCGAGAACTACATGGTGAAGCTCGGCGGAGTGGTGACGCAGAACTTCCTGGGCAGTCCAGCTCCGAGCAGCGTGCAGCCCCAGGCGCTGCCTGGAGCGCCGATCGCGAATTGAAGCCGGCGCGACTTCGAATGACTTGAAGCTTCGCCGGCTCGGAAGGGATCAGGACCACATCAGCGACGGCGAAGGGGCCTGTCCAGCTTGATGAGGAGATCCCAAATCCGTCAATGAAGCGCATGATGGCGGTCGAGCCCCGTGCTGCAGGCGAATTCACTCGTCACATTGTTCAACAGGAGAAAGACCGTGAAACAATTTCAGTGGACTTCAAACTTGCGCTACACCGTCGCGGCGGCGCTTGCATTGGTCGCAGGGCAGCTGCATGCATTCTCGCAATCGCCCGTTGCGGCCGAAAACGGCATGGTCGTGAGCGCGCAGCACCTCGCAAGCAAGGTCGGCGCCGACGTGCTCAAGCGCGGCGGCAACGCGGTCGACGCGGCCGTCGCCGTGGGCTACGCGCTGGCTGTGGTGTATCCGGCGGCGGGCAACCTCGGCGGCGGCGGATTCATGACCGTGCAATTGGCCGACGGCCGCAAGACCTTCCTCGACTTCCGCGAGAAGGCACCCCTGGCCGCCACCGCCAACATGTACCTCGACAAGGAAGGCAACGTCATCAAGGGCCTGAGCACCAAGGGCCACCTCGCCGTGGGCGTGCCCGGCAGCGTCTCGGGCATGGAGTACGCGCGCGAGAAGTACGGCACCATGAAGCGCGCCGCGCTGATCGCCCCGTCGATCCGGCTGGCCGACGAGGGCTTCGCGCTGGAACAGGGCGACGTCGACCTGCTCAACACCGCCACGGCCGACTTCAAGGAAGACCCCGCGTCGGGTGCCATTTTCCTGAACAAGGGCAAGCCGTTCGTGGCCGGCCAGAAGCTGGTCCAGAAGGACCTCGCGAAGACGTTGAGGGAAATCAGCGTCAAGGGCACGGACGGCTTCTACAAGGGCTGGGTCGGCAACGCCATCGTGGCGTCGAGCCAGGCCGGCAAGGGCCTGATCACGCAGGCCGACCTCAACCAGTACAAGACCCGTGAACTGGCGCCCGTCGAGTGCGACTACCGCGGCTACCACCTCGTGTCGGCGCCCCCGCCGAGCTCGGGCGGCGTGATCATCTGCGAGATACTCAACATCCTCGAGGGCTATCCGCTCCAGGAATTGGGCTACCACTCGGCCCAGGCCGTGCACTATCAGATCGAAGCCATGCGCCACGCCTACGTGGACCGCAACAGCTACCTCGGCGATCCGGACTTCGTGAAGAACCCGCTCGACCGCCTGCTCGACAAGAACTATGCGGAGAAGATCCGGGCCGTCATCGACTCGAAGAAGGCCGGCGTCTCCAAGGATCTCAAGCCGGGCGTGCCGCCGCATGAAGGCAACAACACCACGCACTACTCGATCGCCGACAAGTGGGGCAATGCGGTGTCAGTGACCTACACGCTGAATGACTGGTTCGGCGCCAAGATCACGGCCGCCAAGACCGGCGTGTTGCTGAACGACGAGATGGACGACTTCACCTCGAAGATCGGCGTGCCCAATCTCTACGGCCTGGTGCAGGGCGAAGCCAACGCCATCGCCCCTGGCAAGCGTCCGCTGAGCTCGATGAGCCCGACCATCGTGACCAAGGACGGCAAGCCCGTGTTCGTCGTCGGCACGCCCGGCGGCAGCCGCATCATCACGGCGGTGCTGCTCACCATCCTGAACGTGGTGGACTACGGCATGAACGTGCAGGAAGCCGTGGACGCACCGCGCTTCCACCAGCAATGGCTGCCCGACGTGACCAACGTCGAGACCTTCGCATTCAGCCCCGACACGCGCAAGATCCTGACCGAGATGGGCCACAACCTGGGCGCGCCCCAGCCGGCAAACCACCTTGCGGCGATCATCGTCGGCGCCCCCTCGCTGGGCGGCAAGCCGGTGGCCGGCAACCGGTTCTACGGCGCCAACGATCCACGCCGCAACACCGGGCAGGCGCTCGGGTACTGATGCGCCCGCAGAGTCGGCCGCCGACTTGCTACTCGCTGGCCGAGTCGTGGAATTCTTCGTAGAGCTTTTTCACGCTCGTCCCGTTGAACGTCCAGTAGGGCGACGGCTGGATCGCGGTGTCGGGCGCGAGTCCGAGAACCTTTCGGGTCGCGGACGTCAGCGACTGCTCTTCGCCTTGGTAGACCACCCTGGTCTCGCTCACAACCTGGGCCTCCGCCTGGCCATCTCTTGAGAGCAGGATGGAGCCCGCGGGGATCCCGAGGTCGCTGAAATTCATGCGCGGACGACGGTCCTTCATCTGCTGGGCGGACTGCTTGTCCGCCGAGGTGACGTCGGCCTCGATCTGCTGCTCGACCTGGCCGGTGATGTCCTTCACCTCCAGGAGCTTCAAGACCGCGACAACCCGCTCCGACTCGATGCGAAAGAACTCGCGATTCGGATTGATGCGGTCGTTGCCGAAGGCGAAATGAAGGGCCCGCTCCACCTCGTGCGCGTCCTTCACCTGGCAGGCGAACGCGCAGTCGAACGGCACCGGAACGCCGGTGCCAAACAGCTGCTTCATCCGCATCTCCACCTCCATCTGGGTGGTCTTGCCGATCTTGACCAGCCCCGGCATTGCTGGATTGGTCAGCACGTAGACGATCTGGGACGAGTAGTCGCTCATCGACGTCGAATTGAGGGTTTTTTCGGTCGCCATCGGTGCGGGCGCTCCGCCCCCCGAACCATCCAGTCCCAGCCATTTGCCAGCGACCGCCGGATATGTGCCATGCGGCTGCGCACTTGCTCCGTAGTCGAAGCGGTCGGCTCCATCGCGGCCCGAGGCAACGACCGTGATTTCCTCGCATGGCTTGAGCGTGAGCTTGCCGCACAAGCGCTCCAGGCCGAGTGGGGTCAGGCAATGATTCTCGAGATCTGCGATGGTCTCCTGGGGCGCCTCGATGACGTCAGGCCAGGTGCCAAAAAGTGCGTGGAAGCCGTCGATCGCAGCCAGCACTCTCACCAGCACGCCTCCTGGCGTCTTGATCGTCATCGAATTCATCCGTGTCGTCTCTGTTTGGTTAGGCGGCGAGCGTAGCCGAAGTCCTTGGACCCAGTGCGGCCGGCGCGCTGCCCGGCCAGAGGTGGCGCGCAAGCGTGCCGCAAGCCGTCGCGCATGGCCGTGTGAGGTGGCGTCACGTTGCAGCGACGGCTGGCAGTCCCGGATGGACGGAGTGCTGAAGGAGTACGTCGCGCAGCATTCGCGTAAATAGGGAGCGCGCCGGCGGGTCGGGCGGGCGCTGCCGGGCGTCGCTTTGCCGTGGTTGTCAGCAGCGACGACCGCAACGGAGTCCCTGCCTGGCGTCGCGCAGACGCACGGCAAGTCACGGCGCCGCCAAACGGTCCTGAGAATTTCCTTTGGCTCCGAACCGCTCGCTGGCCCAGCGCAGATCAGACTTCCTTGGCGCGCGGAATCGTCCAACTACCGTCCAGCAGACTCGGCGGGGTTTCCTTCGGCCAGTAGAGACGCATCATCAGGATGAAACCGTCCTTTGGCGCGGGCAGCCAGTTGCCCTCCTTGTCCGCACCGGGCGACTCGTTCTGGATGTAGAGGTCGACCGACCCGTCGGCATTGGTCTTGAGCTTGTTGCGCTGGCTGACGGTGTAGCGATTGATCGGGTTGGGTACGAAGAAGTAGTCGGTGTCGTACATCGTCAATGACCAGAAGCCGTTGACCGGTGGCAGCTGGCCCTTCGGGAAGCGCAGCACGTACTTCTTCGAGCCGTGGTACTTCTGCAGGATGTCGGGCCCGGTGGAAGTCGGATAGACCGCGTCCTGGGGCCGGTTGGCGCCGAGGCCGATCGCGGTGATCAAGGCCCGCTGGATGTAGTTGGTGCCGTAGAGGCCGGTCTTCGTGGTGAAGGTCCAGCCGTTCTTGAGCTTCAGGTCGCCGGACACCAGGCCCCTCTTCATCCAGCCCATGATCTTGGCCTGGGCCGGCTTGGGCGCCTTCGACAAGCCTTTCTGGACCGAGGGGTCGAGCTTGGAAGCGTCGAAATCCTTGCCTGGCACGATGCCGAGCTTTGCCAGCTTGGCGACCATCGGCGCGTCGGCCGCGGCCGGTGGATTGGTCTTCATCAACTGCGCGAACAGCGCGAAGAAGCTTGCGGCATCCATCGCGTCGACCTGGTCGCGCACCGCGGTCTTGGTGTCGACGCTTGGGTCGACCGTGCCCGGCGGCGGCGTGAACGGCTTGCCGTAGGAAGACAGCGGCACCGCCGTCATCTGGTCCTGCAGCGCATGGACCTCCGCGTAGTCTTCCGGCGTGCCGGTGCAGTAAATGCGGCCGAGCAACCACACCATGCCGGTGGGCGACTTGTACTGCTTGACTCCCGGCGGCAGGGTTCCCTTCCAGCCCGGACCGGTGATGGCGAATTTCTGTGGGCCGGTGCCGGTCGTGCGCTTGCCGGGAACATCGAAGACGTTGGTCCAGCCGTCCAGCATTGGCAGCAGGAAAAAGCGGCCCTTCATGTCGGGCGTGGAAATGATCCAGGGCTCCTTCGTCACGTCCAGCCAGATGATGGTGTAGAGCGTGTCGGCATTCGGCGCGGTGACCGCGTGGTTGTCCACCGCCGGATAGCCGCGCAGCTTGAGGAACTGGCCCATCGGCGCCTTGGTCGCATCGGGCTCCACAACGTTGACGAAGGTGCGGCGGGTCAGTTCCATCGTCACCAGCGGGTAGGCGTAGACGTAGGCCTCGATCGCGAGGTCGCGCGCCTGTCGCGCCTTGACGTCGGTCTCGATCTCCGCGACGCCGTCTTCGATTTTTTCCTTGAGGCCGAGCAGGAGGCCATCGGCCGCGTGAGCGCTCGGAACCCATGTGCCCAGCGCCCCCAATGTCACGGCGAAAACTGCATTTCGGCGCGTCGTTTTTTCATTCATCGTCTGATTCCTCTTAATGCTTGAGGTCAGCCGGTGCGCGACCAGCGGCCTCGGTCCAGGCTCGTATGAATATTTATTCTGCATGGGCACATCGGCTCTGGTAAGTGCCTCATGGGGCAATTGACAGACGGGGGCGAGGAGTGGTTGGCAAGCGCCCCTGGGTGCACGCGCAAAGAGTCTTTCTCATGGGTCGTGCCGAAGCGGAGTGCGGGTTCCCCCTGTCAGAAGACGCTGACTTGTCGCTCTTGGAGACAGCTTCCAGAATGCCCGGCTGCCTCTGGAACACGTTCAGCTCACAGGAGACAAGTCGATGTGGAATTTTTCAGACCGCCAACGCGGTCGTACCCGTTTTGCGCTCGCCCCTCTCGTGCTCACCGCCCTGCTGGGTGCGTGTGGCGGCGGCGGTAACAACACCTTTCCGCTCGCGGGCGTGAGCGGCCCGAACGTCTCCCCGCCCGCGGGCGCGAGCGGCCCGAACGTCTCCCCGCCCGCGGGCGTGAGCGGCCCGAACGTCTCTCAGCCCGCTGGCGAGTCCGACCCGCTGGCGGGCGTCAGCGGCCTGAAGTTCTGGGTCGGTGACCAAGGTCCGACAGGCCCGGTGTTCTCCGGCCCGCAGCAACTGCCTTTCCTGTGCCGCACGACCGAATCGGGGCTCGGCCAGCCCGAGGTCGACAACCACAACGGCGAAGGCCACCCGGTGTTCCAGGTTGCGGGTGACATCAACAGCCCGCTCCGCGGCCACAGCAAGACTTGCAGCATCAAGACGCGAATTGGCTACTTCTATTACGACGGCAGCAACTTCAAGCCCTTTGATCCGGCAACCCAGTTCGTCACGCCGCCGGCCGACATGCGAACTACCACCGTGAAGGGCGCTACCGTGCCCTTCATCGTGCGCGTGGAAGCCGGCACGATCAATCGCTTCATGTACACCATCGCGATGCTCGCGCCCTTCGCCGAGGCCACCACGACCCCGGCCACGCTCGACAAGTCGGCATGGAACGAGAAGTTGGTGTACTGGCTGCGCGGCGGCGTTGGCATTGGCCACCAGCAAAGCACGGCCCTGTGGTTCAACAACGGCCTCTACGGCGACGAACGCATCCTGATGCCCAAGATCCTGGAGCAGGGCTTCGCAGTCGTCAGCTCCAGCGGCAACGAAACCGGCGCGCACTACAACCTGCGCCTGGCCGAGGAAACGGCGCTGATGACCAAGGCTCACTTCGCGCAAACCTACGGCAAGCCGCGCTTCACCATCGGCCTGGGCATCTCGGGTGGTGCAGTGCAGCAGTACGTGTTCGCGCAGAACAGGCCGGGGCTGCTCGATGGCGGCATCCCGATCGAGTCGTTCCCCGACATGGTGACGCAGACCATTCCGGCCTCCGATTGCCCGCTGCTCGGCAAGTACTTCGCGGACGAGGTTGTTCTCGACCCCGCATCGCCGTGGGCCACCTGGAGCAACCACAAGATCGTGCAGGGCACGAACTCCAGCGACACGGTGCAGAACTCACTGACTAAGGGCGTGGGTTCGACGGAGTGCATCAACGCCTGGGGTACCACCGTCCCCACCGTGCTCAACCCGCACTATCGCAACGCCGGCTACAACGCCCTGGCCGCGTCCTATGGCTACCCTGCCAACGTGTTCGACAAGGTGAAGTGGACCCACTGGAACGACCTGCAGACCATCTACGGCACTGACGCCAATGGCTACGCACCGATCCCCTTGGACAACGCCGGCGTGCAATACGGATTGGGCGCGCTGACCCGCGGGCAGATCAGCCCGGCCGAGTTCCTGCGCATCAACTCCTGCGCCGGCGGCTGGAAGGAGCAAAGCGACTTCGTGCCCTGGGGCCTCGCCGCCGACATCTACGACGCGAACAACATCAACCGCAGCGCAACCTGCCGCCTGGAAGCCGGTACGCCGGCGCCTCGCCGCGTGGGCGCCCTGTCGGCGATGCGGGCAGCCTACACCTCGGGCCACGTGTTCACCGGCCAGCGCATGGGCATCCCGATGATCGACCTGCGGCCCTACCTCGAGCCTGAGCTGAACATCCACAATACGCGCCAATCGTTCTCGGCGCGTGCGCGGCTGGCCGCCGGCAACCCGAGCGAGGTGAAGAACCAGGTGGTGTGGTTCACCGGCTCCAACGCCGACCTGCCCGCCCGTATGGCCGACGCGCTGAGCACGATGGATGCCTATCTCAGCGCCGGTACAGCACCGGCTGGCTTCGTCGACAAGTGCGTCGACGCAACCGGCACACCGATCGCGTCGGGCCCCGCGGTGTGGGACGGCATCCTGAACCGCAATCCACCCGGCGCCTGCACGACGGCCTACCCGACCTTCACCAGCCCGCGCATGGAAGCCGGTGAGTCGATCAAGGGTGACATCTTCAAGTGCGCGCTCAAGCCTGTGGCCACAGCGCTCGCCGACGGTACCTATGGCATGGCCGCCTTCACGGCCGGCCAAATGGCCTGGTTGAACCGGGTCTTCCCGGGCGGCGTGTGTGATTTCAGCCGCGGTGATCAAGGGCGGCCCGCTAGCTGAGTCGCTTCGTACCGTCTGCGCTGCGCCGGCTGGTTGGAGCCGGTGCAGCGCATACTGACCCGCCATGAACGAGCCGAAACCGTTGACATGGAGCGCCGAGCTGGTGCCTTTCCAGGGCATCGTGGAGCAGTCGCTCGCGGGCTTCTACATCATCCAGGACGAGGTTTTCCAATACTGCAACGCCACCTTTGCTGGCATGGTGGGCTACGTCGCCGACGAAATGATCGGCCATGCCTTGCGCGACTTCGTGGCCACAGGGTTCGTCGACGAGGTGATGGAGCGCTACCACCGGCGCATCTCAGGCGACGTGAAGAGCATGCGCTTCATCACGCAGGGTCGGCATCGCAACGGCGAGACGATCTTCATCGAGGTGCAGGGTTCGGGCATGGAGTACCGCGGGCGCCAGGCCGTGGTCGGCGTGGGCATCAACGTCACCGACCAGGTGCTGCGCGCCGAGGAGTTGCGCAAGTCGCGCGAGCAGTACCGGAAGCTGGTGAACTACCTCAACACGGTGCGCGAAGAGCAGCGGCACCACCACGCGCGTGAGCTGCACGACGTGCTGGGCGGCATCCTGACCTCGATGAAACTCAACGTGAGTCGCCTGAACCGCCATGCGTGCAACACCGCGGTGAACGAGATCTCCGATGACCTGAACCTGCTGGTCAACGAAGCCATCGGCAACGTGCGCGCCATCGCCGAATCGCTGCACCCGCAGGCGCTCGACCACCTCGGCCTGCAAGCCGCGATGGCGAGCCACCTCAACGCCTTTCGCAAGCGTTCGTCGATGCGCGTGGTGTTCGAGTGCGTGCCCCCGCCGACAGAGCTGTTTGCGCACTACGCCATCGGCGTGTTTCGGATCTTCCAGGAGGCCATCACCAACGTGGCCCGCCATTCCGGCGCTTCTTGCGTCACGGTGCGTTTGCTGGCGGATGCCGCGCAGTTGCGTCTTGAAGTCGCCGACGACGGCTGCGGCATGGACGTGCGGCGTGAGCAGACACCCTCGCCCGATCACCACGCGCTCGGGCTCCTGACCATGCGTGAACGGGCCACCGAACTTGGCGGGTACCTGCTCATCGACTCGCAGCCGGGCGCCGGAACGCGCCTCGCTCTCAATCTGCCGCTGCGCAGCGACAAAGGAGTCGCATGATCAACATCCTGACCATCGACGACCATACGCTGTTCCGCTCGGGCTTGCGCAAGGTGCTCGAAGACGAGCCCGACATGCGCGTGATCGGCGAGGCCGGCGAATGGGCCGATGGTCTGGCGCAGCTCGCCCGCCTGCCGGTCGACGTGGTGTTGCTCGACATCAACCTGCCCGGGCGCAGCGGCCTGGAGGTGCTCGAAATCATCTGCAAGCGCCACCCCAAAGTGCGTACGGTGATGCTCAGCATGTACGCCGAGCCACAGTACGCGCGCCGCGCCCTCGGCAGTGGTGCGCGCGGCTACATCACCAAGGACATGGAGGCACCCGACCTGATCAACGCCGTGCGCACCGTGATGAAAGGCAGTCAGACCGTGGTCCCATCCTTCACCGACAGCTCGTTGCCCGTGGTGGAGGTCGATGCTCAGGCCGAAGATGCCCCGCCGCACACCGGCTTCTCGCTGCGCGAGACGCAGATTTTCACGCTCATCGTGGAGGGGTGCTCGCTCACCGCGATCGCCGTAGAACTCGACATACACGTGAAGTCCGTCAGCACCTATCGCAAGCGTGTGCTCGAGAAGCTGGGTATCACCTCGAACTCGGAGATGGTGCAGTACGCCGTGCGACACGGCACGTGCTGAGCAACACGCAGGCTGCGGCGCCGAACGGGAAATACCAGCGCGACTGGGAAATGAAGCAGGAGCGGCGAACGCCCGACTACACGACTGTGTGGGCTGAGATGCCTACCGTTCGAGCGAAATTGTTCCGGTATACCGAAACAAATGCCTTCAGCGACGCGCAGCGGTCGTTGTTCCGTAATATCGAAACTAATAGTGGATTTTCAGTTAGTCGTCGACGTGGCGGTCGATGCGCGGCTGCCCTTCGGGCGCGAACATGCGCGCGATCTCATCGAGCGAACCGCGCCCCAAGTGCCTGGCCGCTCTCAGTGCGACCGCGTACGCCAAATCGACAGCACGACCCACACGCTGTTCACGAATGCGAGCAGATAGCCAAACGAGCCAAGCACCGTGAAGATCGGGATGCCGAAGACTTGCGGACCGGAGGTGACCGTCATCACGATCGATGAGCCGATGACGACCGAGGCGGTCATGATGCCGATGGTGATGCGGTTGATCGTACGGTCGAGCTTGAGCACGAAGATGTCGAGCCGCTTCAGATCGAGATCCATCCGCAGGCGGCCGTGGCGCGCATCCTTGAGCAGCCGCGCAAGGTCGCGCGGCATGGCTCGCATCAGATCGAGAAACTGGCCGATGCCCGCGCCACCACGGCGCCCCAATTCCGTCGGCGCGTAGCGCGCGGCGAGCGCGCGCTCGACATAGGGCTTCAGCCGGTCGGCGAGCACAAACTCCGGATCGTATTTTCGTCCGGAGCCTTCCAGCGTGATCAGCGCCTTGAACATCAGCGTGAGGTCGGATGGCAGCACGATGCCGTGCGTTCGCAGCATCGCCGTGATTCGACCGATCAATTCGCCGATGCGCATGTCTTTGACTGGCAGGTCGCCATAGTCGGCCACGAGTTCGTCGACGTCGGCGGCGAGCCCTTCTTCATCGACCGCCTCTGCACCGGCCCAGTCGAGCAGCACGTCGACCATCGGTTCGCTGTCGCGGCGCGTGATCCCGGCAAGCAAATCCATGATCTGATTGCGGCGCCCAAGCGACAGCCTGCCGGTCATGCCGAAGTCGATCATCGCGATGCGATTGCCCGGCAGGTAGATCACGTTTCCGGGGTGCGGATCGGCCTGGAAGAAGCCATGCTCGAGAATCATCTTGAGCACGGTGTCAACGCCTCGCTCTGCGAGCAACTTGAGATCGAGTCCGGCACGCTCCACCGCGGCCAGGTCCTCGGCGCTGATGCCGTCGATGTGCTCCTGCACGTTCATCACTTCGCTGGTCCACTGCGGGAAGACGTGCGGGATGAGGACGTGTGGCTCGCCCCGGAAGTTGCGTTCAAAGCGCTCGATGTTGTGCGCCTCGGTGGCGAGATCCAGCTCGCGCATTGTCGAGCGGCGAAACTCTTCGACGACGTGCACCGGCTGATAGCGGCGCACTTCGGGTACTTCCTTTTCGACGAACTGCGCGAGATGCGACAGCAGCCGCAGGTCGGCCTCTACCTTGGCTTCGATGCCGGGGCGGCGGACCTTCAACACGACTGCGCGGCCGTCGTGCAATCGCGCGCGATGTACTTGCGCGATAGATGCGGCCCCCGTCGGTTCCCCTTCGAGATCGACAAAGGCTTCCGCGTGCGGCATGCCGAGCGACCGCTCGATCACCGTCAGGATCTGTTCGAACGGCACCGGCGCCGCGTTACTGCGCAGGCGCGCGAGTTCCGTTGTCCACTTCGGTGGAAGCAGATCCTCGCGCAGCGAGAGCATCTGCCCCAGCTTGATGAAGGTGGGGCCGAGCTCTTCGAGAGCGAGACGCAGTCGCTGTTGAGGCTCGAGCTGCGCACCATGCGTCACTTGGCCCCAATGGAGTATTTCGCCGGCGCGCTCCAGGAGCGAGGCGACGCCGAGCCGCCGCACGAGATCGCCGAGTCCGTGGCGGATGAATACCAGGCTGATCTCGTGGAGGCGCGGCAGGTCACGCACCGCACTGGCCTCGCGCACGACCTACTTCGCTTTCTTGATTTCTGACTGCTGGCGCAGCGCGTCTGCGAATCCGGCAAGCAGCCCGCTGGTGAGCATCGTCATGTTGGCGCCGTATTGGCGCACGGAGTCGATCCCGGGCGCCGAACCCGCGCGATACGAGCCGATGCGATTGGCGAATTCGCTCATCACCTGTGCGAAGCGCACGCTGGCATCTGCGCCGACACGCTGCGCATGCAGCGAGAGATCGACGAGTTCACGGCGCAGGTTGCCGGTGGTGGCATCGGCAATCCGGTCGGCGACCGCGACGTAGTCCTGCTGCTGTATCTGCAGGGCCGCGAACGCATTCTTCAGATCGTTGTCGGAAAACTCCTTGCCGCGCGCCACCAGCGCCTGCAGTGCCGCGTGGGTCGCCAGCGATGAAGCGTGCAGCGCCTCATCAAGGCCGCGGATCGCCTCCGCGAAGGCCTCGCGTGCCTGCGCGCCCTCGAGCGGCGGCTTCGACACGCCGCCGCTCATGGTCCGCACGACTTCCTTGATGCCCTCGGTGTCGAGGCGACCGCCCGCCAGCATCTGCGCAGTCAGTTCGCGCACCCGCTCGCGGATCGCCTGTTCTTCGGCCTGCGCTTCAGCCGGCGCGGAGGCAGCGTTCCCCGCCGGCGCTGTGGGATCGGTCATTTCGCGCCCTCCTGTGAAACGATGGGCACGACAGGATAGACCAATTTGGTGCTCGTTGACGACAGGCCATCGCACGCGACACTGGGTTGATGAGTGCCGCTGTCGGTCGGTCGGCGGAACGCGGACAACGACCATGCTGAGCCCAAGGGGTTGAGGCGTCCGGACTGCTTTGGTGCTCAAGCAAACCCGTTGCGCGCAGGCTCGCGTCGAACGCTTCATTACTCTGCGACGTATGCGCGCCGCCGCACATGTACGGGCCGTAGGTCACAAGCACGCCACCGGCGGGCAGTATCCTGCCGACGCCCGCCATCAACGCGAGCGTGGCCTCCCACGGGGAGATGTGAATCACGTTGATGCACACGACCGCGTCGGCCGCGGATACGGGCCACGGATGCT
>NZ_JBFREQ010000027.1:0-97496 GCF_052114385.1 Variovorax sp. M-6
ACACCCCCGCCAYCGCGACGCCACCGGCCGTGGTCGCACCCGCGGCGCCTGCGGCCGCGCCGGCAGCTGCAGCCGCCACCGACGCCGGCGCCAAGCCGGCCGAAACCCAAGCGCCCGCAGCCGCCGTAGCAGCCACGGCTGCCCCCAAGCCGGTCGCCAAGGCGCCTCCCCCGCCACCGCCCGCGCAGCCCGGCTTCTTCGCCGAACTGCTCGACAACCCGCTGATGGCCGGTGCGGCGGCCCTGATCGCGCTGCTGATCGGCTTCCTGCTCTACCGCGTGCTCGGCCGCAAGCGCCGCGATGCCGGCGACAGCGTGTTCATCGAAAGCCGGATCCCCAAGGATTCCTTCTTCGGCGCCAGCGGCGGCGAGTCGGTGGACACCAAGAATCGCGGCAATTCGGTCGTGTCGTCGTTGTCCTATTCACCAAGCCAGCTGGACGCCGGCGACGTCGATCCGGTGGCCGAAGCCGATGTCTACCTGGCCTACGGCCGCGACCTGCAGGCCGAGGAAATCCTGCGCGAGGCCCTGCGGGTCAACCCGGAACGCACCGCGATTCACCTCAAGCTGCTCGAGATCCACGCCAAGCGCCGCGACCTGCGCGCCTACGAGGCCCTCGCCGCCGACGTCCACAAGCTGACCGCCGGCGCCGGCAGCGACTGGAACCGCGTGGTGGAACTCGGCAAGGACCTCGATCCGGGCAATCCGCTCTACGAGACCGGAAGCCGTGGCGGCGTGTCCGCCGCCGAGGCGGCCGCCTTCGCCGGCACGCTCGCAGCCGCCAGCGCGCCCGTACCGCTGGCACCGACACCGCCGCCGGTGGTCGAAGCCCCGCCGCCGGCCTTCGTGCCTTCGGTCGCGCCGCTGGACTTCGACCTCGAACTGAGCCACCCACCGAAAGAGGCCCCGCAGACCACGATCACCGCCACCCTGCCGCCGATCCCGGCGCCGAAGGCCCTCAAGGCGGCCGATAGCGAACTGCCTGGCAACGGCGCCGCGCCGCTGAACGGCAACCATGGGATCAACGGGGTCAACGGCAGCCTGCCGGCCAAGCCGACCGCGCGCCTCGACCTCGAGAACGACTTCGACACCGCGCCCGGCGCTCTCGAGCCGTTCGCCCGCACGCCATCGCAACCCGACGAGGAACGCACGCAGCCCGCGCCCCTGCGTGCCGGCCTGCCGGCGGACTCCGGCTTCATCGAGTTCGACATGAGTTCCCTGGCCGGCCTTTCGGGCCGCAATCCGCCCGACACCGAGCGCGGCCGCCTGGAACCGATCGACGACAGCGGCGAGAACCCCCACGCGATCAAGCTCTCCCTGGCACGCGAATTGAAGGCGCTGGGCGATGTCGAAGGCGCTCGCTCGCTGGTCGAGGAAGTGGCCGCCGAGAGCGCCGGCGACATCAAGGCCGAAGCCAAGCAACTGCTCGGCCAGTTGCGCTGAGCGGCCGTGCGGCCGCCGATTCCCCTGTGAGGCTGGCTCTCGGCATTCGCTACAACGGACAGGCATACGAAGGCTGGCAGAGCCAGCTTTCGGGCCGCACCGTGCAGGACAAGCTGGAGGCGGCGCTGGCCCAGTTCGCCGCCCAGCCGATCTCCACGCTCTGCGCAGGCCGCACCGACACCGGTGTCCACGGCCTGATGCAGGTGGTGCATTTCGACACGTCGGTCGAACGCACGCCGTTTTCCTGGGTCCGCGGCACCAATCGCTTCCTGCCCCCCGACATCGCGGTGCAATGGGCACAGCCGGTGCCTGATGCGTTCCACTGCCGCGCCAGCGCCCTGACCCGGCGCTACCTGTACGTGCTGTCGCAGTCGCCGGTGCGCCCAAGCCTGGATGCCGGACGCGTCGGCTGGTCGATGCACGCACTCGACGGCGATGCGATGCGGGCGGCGGCGGCGGTGCTGGTGGGCCGGCACGATTTCAGTTCCTTCCGGGCCTCGGCCTGTCAGGCCCGCTCGCCGGTCAAGGACCTGCGCCGCATCGAGATCACGCGCCACGGCGAGGGCGAGCGCTGCCGCTGGCATTTCGAGTTCGAGGCCGACGCCTTCCTGCACCACATGATCCGCAACCTCATGGGCTGCCTGGTGCGGATCGGCCGCGGCGACTCTCCGCCCGAATGGATGGCCGAGGTGCTGGCCGCACGCAGCCGCGTGGTCGCCGCACCCACCTTCTCGCCCAGCGGGCTCTACTTCCTGGGACCCTTGTACGACGCCGGCTGGGGCCTGCCGCCCGAGGCGACGCTGCAGGCCGGGGGCGCTGCGTATGATGGTCCGCCATGACCACGCCGTCCTCCCTCGCCCGTACCCGCATCAAGATCTGCGGACTGACGCGTGAAGCCGACGTGGACGCCGCGGTCGAGGCCGGCGCGGACGCGGTCGGCTTCGTGCTCTATGCCGCCAGCCCGCGGGCGGTGAGCGTCGAGCGGGCGGCCGTCCTGGCCGCGCGGCTGCCGCCGTTCGTGACGCCGGTGCTGCTGTTCGTCAATGAACCGGAGGCGGCGACCCTGGACGCGCTGTCGCGGGTGGCCGGGGCCATGGCCCAGTTCCACGGCGACGAATCGCCGGAGCAATGCTGGCGGGCCAGCGGTCGCGGCGCCCACCGGTTCATGCGCGCGGCCCGCATTCCGCTCGGTGCCGCCGGGGCTTCCTTCGACCTCGTAAAATACGCGTCCGATTACTCCCGCGCCCAGGCCATCCTGCTCGACGCCCATGTCGAAGCGTATGGCGGTGGCGGCAAGGCATTCGATTGGTCACTTCTTCCACCCGTCGTCGACGCTCACCTCGTCTTGAGTGGTGGGCTCGCACCTGCAAACGTGGGCGATGGCATTCGTCAGCTGCGGACGGCAGCCAAATCGCTGTCCGTTGACGTGAGTTCGGGCGTCGAGGCCGCAAAGGGCATCAAGGACGCCGCGAAGATTCACGCATTCGTGGCCGCCGTGCGTGCGGCCGATGCCCTCCCCTAGCTCGCCGCGCCGCCTCGGTCTCTCCTGGCGCCGGCCAGCCCAACGATCGAGACCATGGACACCTACCAGCAACCCGACGCCAGCGGCCACTTCGGCATCTACGGCGGCACTTTCGCCAGCGAAACGCTGACCCACGCAATCAGCGAACTGCGCGACGCCTACGCCCGCTACAAGGACGACCCGGAATTCCTGGCCGAATTCCACTACGAACTGGCCCATTTCGTGGGCCGGCCCTCGCCGATCTATCACGCGGCGCGCACCAGCCGCGAGATGGGCGGGGCCCAGATCTACCTCAAGCGCGAGGACCTGAACCACACCGGCGCCCACAAGGTCAACAACACCATCGGCCAGGCCATGCTCGCCAAGCGCATGGGCAAGCCCAGGGTGATCGCCGAGACCGGCGCCGGTCAGCATGGCGTGGCCACCGCCACCATCTGCGCCCGCTATGGCCTCGAATGCGTGGTCTACATGGGCAGCCAGGACGTGCAGCGCCAAAGCCCCAACGTCTACCGCATGAACCTGCTGGGCGCGACCGTGGTGCCGGTCGAGTCGGGCAGCAAGACATTGAAGGATGCCCTCAACGAGGCCATGCGCGACTGGGTCACGAACGTCGAGAACACCTTCTACATCATCGGCACGGTGGCCGGCCCGCATCCCTACCCGACCATGGTGCGCGACTTCCAGAGCGTGATCGGCACCGAATGCATCGAGCAGATGCCGGCCATGCTGGCCGCACAGGGCATCACGGGCGAAGCCGAAGGCCGGCAGCCCGACGTGGTGGTCGCCTGCGTGGGCGGCGGCAGCAACGCGATGGGGATCTTCCATCCGTACATTCCGTTCGAGCGCACGCGACTGATCGGCGTCGAGGCCGCAGGCGAAGGGCTGGACAGCGGCAAGCATTCGGCCTCGATCCTGCGCGGCAGCCCCGGCGTGCTGCACGGCAACCGCACCTACCTGCTGCAGAACGAAGACGGCCAGGTGACCGAGACCCACAGCATCAGCGCCGGCCTGGACTACCCCGGCGTCGGCCCCGAACATGCCTACCTGGCCGACATCGGCCGCGCCGAGTACGTCGGCATCACCGATGCCGAGGCGCTGGAAGCCTTCCACTACCTGTGCCGGACCGAAGGCATCATCCCGGCGCTGGAGTCGAGCCATGCCTTCGCCTATGCCATGAAGCTCGCCAGGACGATGCGACCGGACCAGTCGATCCTGGTCAACCTCTCGGGCCGCGGCGACAAGGACATCGGCACGGTGGCCGACCTCTCGGGCGTCGATTTCTACGACCGGCCGTCGATGCGCGGCCTGAGTGTGAAGGGAGGCAAGTGATGAGCCGTATCGCTGCCGCATTCGAAGCCCTGCAGAAGGAGGGTCGCCGGGCGCTGGTCCCGTACGTCACAGCCGGCTTTCCGTTCGCCGACATCACGCCCGAGCTGATGCACGGCATGGTCGAGGCCGGGGCCGACGTGATCGAGCTCGGCGTGCCCTTCTCCGACCCGATGGCCGACGGCCCCGTGATCCAGCGTGCCGGCGAGGCCGCGCTGGCGCTGGGCGTGGGCATGAAGCAGGTGCTGGCCATGGTGGCCGACTTCCGCCGCCAGAACGACCGCACGCCGGTGGTGCTGATGGGCTACGCCAACCCGGTCGAGCGCTACGACGGCGTGCACGGCAAGGGGGCCTTCATCCGCGACGCGGCCGCGGCCGGCGTCGACGGCCTGCTGGTGGTGGACTACCCGCCGGAGGAATGCGAGGCGTTCGCCGCCGCCCTGAAGGCGAAGAACATCGACCTGATCTTCCTGCTGGCCCCGACCAGCACCGACGAGCGCATGGCGCAGGTCGGGCGGATCGCCACCGGTTACGTCTACTACGTCTCGCTCAAGGGGGTGACCGGTGCCGGCCACCTCGATACCGAGGCGGTGGGGCGCATGATCCCGCGCATCCGCAAGCACGTCAGCGTGCCGGTCGGCGTCGGTTTCGGCATCCGCGACGCGCACACCGCGCAGGCGGTCGGCGCGGCAGCCGACGCAGTCGTGATCGGCACCCGCATCATCCAGTTGATCGAGAGCCAGCCGCGCGACGCCGTGGTGCCGCTGGTGCGCGAATTCCTGGCCGGGATCCGCCAGGCGCTCGACGCCCTGCCCGCCGCCACGCCCCGGAACGCGGCTGGCGGATAATCCATGCCCACACAAGGACAAACTATGGCCCCCATGCTGCGCACTTCGTGTCTTCGCTGCCCCCCAAGGGGGCGCATTTCACCTTGGGGCGGCCCGGCGGTGAAATCATGAGCTGGCTTGAAAAACTGCTTCCCCCCAAGATCACGCCGACCGACCCGAGCGAGCGGCGCCAGATGCCCGAGGGCCTCTGGATCAAGTGCCCGAGCTGCGACACCGTGCTCTACAAGACCGACCTCGAGCACAACCAGAACGTCTGCCCGAGCTGCGGCCACCATCACCGCATCGGCGCCCGGGCGCGGCTCGACGCTTTCCTCGACCCCGAAGGCCGCTACGAGGTGGGCCAGGAGGTGCTGCCGGTCGACGCCCTGAAGTTCAAGGACAGCCGCAAGTACCCCGAGCGGCTCAAGGAGGCGCTGGAGAACACCGGTGAAACCGATGCGCTGGTCGTGATCGGGGGCTCGGTGCACAGCATCAACGTCGTGGTCGCCTGCTTCGAGTTCGACTTCATGGGCGGCAGCATGGGCAGCGTGGTCGGCGAGCGCTTCGTGCGCGGCGTCGAGACCGCGATCGAGCAGAAAGTGCCCTTCATCTGCTTCACCGCCACCGGCGGCGCGCGGATGCAGGAAGGCCTGCTGTCGCTGATGCAGATGGCCAAGACCAATGCGGCGCTGACGCGCCTCGCGAAGAAGGGCCTGCCCTACATCAGCGTGCTGACCGACCCGACCATGGGTGGTGTGAGCGCCGGCTTCGCTTTCGTCGGCGACGTGGTGATCGCCGAGCCCAAGGCGCTGATCGGCTTTGCCGGCCCCCGCGTGATCGAGTCGACCGTGCGCGTGACCCTGCCCGAGGGCTTCCAGCGCGCCGAATTCCTGCAGACCAAGGGCGCGATCGACTTCATCTGTGACCGGCGCGAACTGCGCAAGACGATTGCAAGCACCCTGGCGATGCTGCTGCGCCAACCCGCCGACGCGGTGGTCTAGAGCTCGCCCCCAGGTTGCCCGGCACTTCGTGTCCGGGCGCCCACCCCCTACCGGGGGCAACACCAGCGGCCCGGCAAAGCCGGTTCCGCGGTGGCACTGTTGCTCGCCCCCAGGTTGCCCCGCACTTCGTGTCGGGGCGCCCACCCCCTACCGGGGGCAACACCAGCGGCCCGGCAAAGCCGGTTCCGCGGTGTTTCACCAACGGGCCGGGCTGCGCCGGCCAGGTACAGCATCAGCCCAGCGTGAAGGCGGCCTGCATCAGGTTGCCGAGGATGATCGCCACCACCTGCAGCAGCACGATCGCGGCCAGCACCGAGAGGTCGACGCCGCCGATCAGGGGAATGAAGCGGCGCAGCGGCCGCACCAGCGGTTCGGCCAGCCGCGCGATCAGGTCGTGCAGCATCGAAGAGGCATTCGGCACCCAGGACAGCACCGCGTAGACGATCAGCAGCGCGGTGAGCCCCGACACTGCAAGCTGCATCAGTCCGACCAGCGACACCAGCGGCAGCACGGCCCAGCGCCCGACGCCGCCCATCAACAGCCACATCAGCAGGAACTTCGCCAGCACCAGCAGCCAGGCGGCCACCAGGCTCGCGAGGTCCCAGCGCTTGACCGAGGGCACGACGCGGCGCAGCGGCAGGACGATCCAGTCGCTGACCGCGAACACGAAGCGCCCCAGCGGATTGCCGAAAGGCACGCGGTGGAATTGCATGTAGAGACGCAGCAGGCAAGCGCCGCCCAGGAGGCCGACGATCACGTCGAGCAGGAACGAGGGGATCTGATAGAACATGGCGCGTGGTCGTGAACGGAATGCGATGATAGCGACGCAAAGGTTCAGCGATGACGACACAACCCCTTCTGCGCTCCCTCCCCCTGTTCCCGCTTGGCACCGTGCTCTTCCCGGGCGGCCTGCTGCCCCTGCGCATCTTCGAGGTCCGCTACCTCGACATGATCGGCCGCTGCCACAGGAATGGATCGCCCTTCGGGGTGGTGAGCCTCACGCAGGGCAGCGAGGTGCGCCGCGCCGGCGCCGAAGCCGAGCGCTTCGCGGCCGTCGGCACGCTGGCGGTGATCCGCGAATTCGACGCGCCCCAGGCCGGACTGCTGCAGATCGAGTGCATCGGCACGCAGCGCTTCAGCGTCCGCTCGAGCGAGCTGCAGGCCTACGGCCTCTGGACCGCCGAGGTCGAGGCTCTGGCCGACGACCTGCCGCTGGCGATCCCCGACGACCTGCAGCACACGGCCGACGCGCTGCGCCGGCTGGTGCAGGCCCTCGAAGAGCGCCAGCGCATGGCCGGCGGCGCCGGCGCCCGTTTGCCGATCGCGCAGCCCCACCGCTTCGAGGATTGCGGCTGGGTCGCCAACCGCTGGTGCGAACTGTTGCCCATGCAGACCGAACTCAAGCAGCGGCTGATGGCGCTCGACAGCCCGCTGATGCGCCTCGAACTGGTCAGCGATCTGCTCGCGCGCACCGGCATCTCAACATAGTTTGCTACTGATTCGATAGCAACAAAGGCAGTCCGGGCGCGCGTCGGACGATGGTCCTCCGGGAGCCGAGGGCGGTTAAAATGGCGGGTTGCGCGCTTTCGCCGCCCTCCTTCCCCCCGCTCCCCCAGTGCCCATGTCCGACCACCTGACTCCTTCCGTTCCCGCGCCCGCAGCGGCTCCCGCAGCGACCGCGGCCGCCGCCACCGACGACAACCAACTGATCGCCGAACGGCGCGAGAAGCTCAAGGCGCTGCGCGCGGCGCAGGCCGAGGGCAAGGGGGTCGCGTTCCCGAACGACTTCAAGCCCGGTGACCGCGCTGCCGCGCTGCTCGCGGCCCATGGCGAGACGGCGGCCGAAGTGCTGGACGCCACGCCGGTTCCGGTCAGCGTGGCCGGCCGCATGATGCTCAAGCGGGTGATGGGCAAGGCCAGCTTCGCGACCCTGCAGGACGCCACCGGCCGTATCCAGCTCTACGTGACGCGCGACGGGGTCGGCGAAGAGGCGTATGCCGAGTTCAAGCACTGGGACCTGGGCGACATCGTCGGGGCCGAAGGCACGGCCTTCAAGACCAAGACCGGCGAACTGTCGGTCAAGGTGAGCAAGCTGCGCCTGTTGACCAAGAGCCTGCGCCCGCTGCCCGACAAGTTCCACGGCATGGCCGACCAGGAGCAGAAATACCGCCAGCGCTATGTCGATCTGATCACCGACGCCGCGGCGCGCGATCGCTTCACGGCGCGCAGCCGCGCGGTCAGCGCGCTGCGCGAGTTCATGGTGGCCAACGACTTCCTCGAGGTCGAGACGCCGATGCTGCATCCGATCCCGGGCGGCGCCAATGCCAAGCCGTTCAAGACGCACCACAACGCGCTCGATCAGGAAATGTTCCTGCGCATCGCGCCCGAGCTCTATCTCAAGCGGCTGATCGTCGGCGGTTTCGAGCGCGTGTTCGAGATCAACCGCAGCTACCGCAACGAAGGCATCTCGGTCCGGCACAACCCCGAGTTCACGATGATGGAGTTCTACGCGGCCTACTGGAACTACCGCGACCTGATGGACTTCACCGAGACGCTGATCCGCACCATCGCCGACAAGGCGGTCGGCAGCCAGCAGCTCAGCTACCAGGGCAAGGCCGTGGACCTCGCCCAGCCCTTCGAGCGGCTCACGATCCGCGAGGCGATCGTCAAGTACACGGAAGCCGGCGCCAACGTCGACGACGCCGCCTGGCTCGTCAACGCACTGCGCAAGATCGGGCTCAGCGAAGAGAAGGACAAGCTCTCGCAGCGCAGCCTGGCGAGCCTGCAGGTCATGTACTTCGAGGAAACGGTCGAAGAGAAGCTCTGGCAGCCGACCTTCATCATGGAGCACCCGACCGAGATCTCGCCGCTGGCGCGCGCCAACGACGAGCGTCCCGAGGTGACCGAGCGCTTCGAGCTCTACATCACGGGCCGCGAGTTCGGCAACGGCTTCAGCGAGCTCAACGATGCCGAGGACCAGGCCGCGCGCTTCAACGCGCAGGTCGCGGCCAAGGACAGCGGCGACGACGAAGCCATGTTCTACGACCACGACTTCGTGCGCGCACTCGAGTACGGCATGCCGCCCACCGGCGGCTGCGGCATCGGCATCGACCGCCTGATGATGCTGTTGACCGATTCCCCGAGCATCCGCGACGTGATCCTGTTCCCGGCCCTGCGTCGCGAATCTTGAGCAAGCGCGCACCTGCGATCGGGATCGACTTCGGAACGTCGAACTCCGCGGCCGCCTTCGTGGCGGAAGACGGCCTTGCACGCCCGCTGCTGCTGGAAGGCTCGGCCATCGCCATCCCGACCGCGATCTTCTTCAATTCCGAGGACCGCAGCACGCATTTCGGCCGCGAGGCGATGGCGCTCTACCTGGCGGGCACCGAGGGCCGGCTGATGCGCTCTCTCAAGAGCATCCTGGGCAGCGCGCTGATGCAGGAGCCGACCGAGATCGACAACCAGCTGGTCAGCTTCGAGGACATCATCACGCTGTTCCTGTCGGAACTCGGCACGCGCGCACGCGCCCAACTCGGCGTGCAACCCGGCCGGGTCGTGGTCGGTCGGCCGATCCGCTTCGATGACGAAGACGACAAGCGCGATGCGCTGGCCGAAGCCACCCTGCGCCGCGCCGCGGAGAACGCCGGGCTCGGCGAGGTCACGTTCCAGTACGAACCGATCGCGGCCGCCTTCGACTTCGAGCGCCGGGTGACGCGGGAATCGCTGGTGCTGGTCGTCGACATCGGCGGCGGCACCTCCGACTTCACGGTCGTGCGGCTCGGCCCCGAACGCATGCAGGACCCCGATCGTTCCGGCGACGTGCTGGCCACCACCGGCGTCCACATCGGCGGCACCGACTACGACCAGCGCCTGAGCCTGGCCTGCGCGATGCCGCACCTGGGCTTCCGCCATCACGGTCCCCAGGGCCGCGAAGTGCCGAGCCGGACCTTCTTCGACCTCTCGACCTGGCACCTGATCAACTGGCTGCAGACGCCGAAATCGATCCGCCAGGTGCAGGAGCTGCGCAGCAGCTATCTGGACACGCGCCTGCACGATCGCCTCGTCCGCGTGCTCGTCAATCGCGAGGGCCACCGCGTGGCGAACGAAGTCGAGGCGGCGAAGATCCGCAGTTCGATGACCCACGACGAGGTGGCGATCGACCTCTCCTGCGCCGAACGGGGCCTTGCGGCCGCGCTGACGGCCGGCGACATGGAACGGCACCTCGCCGCCCTGCTCGACAGCGTGGTGGCCTGCGCCGGCGATTGCGTGCGACGCGCCGGCCTCGAGGGGGGCGACCTCGACGCCATCTACCTGACGGGCGGTTCGTCGGCGCTGCGCCCCTTCCAGAGCGCACTGCGCCACGCCTTCCCGGGCATCGAACTCGTCGAAGGCGACCTGTTCGGCGGCGTCGCCGCCGGCCTGGCCTATTCCGCCGCCACTGCCGCGGGCACGCGAACGCCCCAACCCGCATGAAGTACCTCGCCGCGTACCCCGCGGCGCTGCGCGCCCAGGTCGAACAGATGGTCGCCGAGGGCCGGCTCGGCGACTGGCTGCTGAAGCGCTACGGCGCCACGCACGAGATTCGAACCGACCGCGCGCTGTACGACTACGTGATCGATCTCAAGAGCGCGTTCCTGCGCAACGCCGAGCCGCTGTCCAAAGTGGCCTTCGACAACAAGCTGCACGTGATCCGGAACGCGCTCGGCACCCACACGACCGTCTCGCGCGTGCAGGGCGGCAAGCTCAAGGCCAAGCGCGAGATCCGCGTGGCGAGCCTGTTCAAGGAAGTGCCGATCGAGTGGCTGCGCATGATCGTCGTGCACGAGCTGGCTCACATGAAGGAGCGGGAGCACGACAAGGCTTTCTACAAGCTGTGCGCGCACATGGAGCCGGACTACCACCAGTTCGAGTTCGACCTGCGGCTGTACCTGACGCATCTGGACGGCGGCGGCGCCCGGCTGTGGACGCCGTCGGTCTGAAGACTACGCGCGCGGCAGCATGTCCAGCGCTTGCCGGTAGGACGACGACGCCCTGAGCGCCGTCCAGTCGAGCGGCGCCCCACGCGGCAGGAGGCTGCGCCGGCGCGTTTCGCTGGCTGCATCCGGCTTCCAGCGCCCGCTGCGCCGCGCTTCGGCGAAGCCATCGAGCAACTCGTCGAGCGCGGCACCTTCGCCGACGCTCTGGTTGCACAGCAGCGCGAGGTCGCAGCCCGCGTCCAGCGCGGCGAGCGCCGCATCGGTGTAGCTCAGCAGCCGGCCGTCGATGCGGCGCGCGGCCTCCATGCTGAGGTCGTCGCTGAACACCGCGCCGTCGAAGCCGAGCTTGCCGCGCAGGATCTGCTGCAGCCATTTCGACGAGAAGCCGGCCGGACGCGCATCGACCCTCGGGTAGATCACGTGCGCCGGCATCACGGCGGCGAGCGTGCCCGTGAGCCAGTCGTAAGGCCGCGCGTCGTCCGCCAGGATGGCCTTGAGGCTGCGCCGGTCCACAGGGATCGCCACGTGCGAATCGGCCTTGACGAAGCCATGTCCCGGGAAATGCTTGCCACAGTTGGCCATGCCGGCCTGCAGCAGGCCGTGCATCACGCTGCGGGCCAGCAGCGCGACCACGCGCGGATCGCGGTGGAAGCTGCGGTCGCCGATCACGCTGCTTTCGCCGTAGTCCAGGTCGAGCACCGGGGCAAAGCTGAAGTCGACGCCGCAGGCGCGCAGCTCGCCGGCCAGTACCTGGCCGCAGGCGACCGCCGCCTGCGTGGCGCGCAGGGCATCGGTCATCCACAACTCGCCCAGCGCGCGCATGGACGGCAGCCGCGTGAAGCCATCGGTACGGAAGCGCTGCACGCGGCCGCCTTCATGGTCGACGCAGACCAGGATGTCGGGCCTGAGCGCCTTGATCTCGGCGTTCAGCGCCGACATCTGTGCCCGGTCCCGCCAGTTGCGCGCGAAATGGATCACGCCGCCCACCAGCGGATCGGCCAGCCGGCGGCGATCGGCCGCGTTCAGTTCGGTCGCCGCGACGTCGATGATCAACGGGGCGTGCAAGTTCTTGTCGGTCATTCGTTGCGTTCGACCACGACGAAGCTCGCCGCATAGTCGGTTTCGTCGGTCACGGTCACATGGGCGCGCAGGCCCTGGGCCTCGAACCAGTCCTTCAGCCCGCCGTGCAGGACGATCACGGGCTTGCCGCTCTTCTCGTTCGCAATCTCGCACAGCCGCCAGCTCATCGGCAGGTGCAGCCCCAAGCCGATCGCCTTGCTGAAGGCTTCCTTGGCCGAGAAACGCGTGGCCAGGTAGCGCAGGCCGCGCTTGGGCCAGCGCGCGCTGCGGGCCTGCCAGATCGCGAACTCGGCATCGCTCAGCACCTTTTGCGCGAAGCGTTCGCCCTGGCGCTCGAAGGTGGCGGCGATGCGCCGGATGTCGCAGATGTCGGTACCGATGCCGTAGATCACGTCAACGCCAGCTCTTATCGGGCTTCTTCGATGCGGCGCAGGTACTCGCGCGTCGCCGCCGCGTAGCCCAGCTCCAGCGCGTCGGAGACGAAGGCATGGCCGATCGAGACCTCGCGCACGCCGGGCACCGCGCGCAGGAATTCGCTCAGGTTGTCGCGGCTCAGGTCGTGTCCGGCATTGACTTCGAGCCCGGCCGCCTGGGCGGCGTGCGCCGCTTCCGCATAGAGCTGCAGCACGGGGCCCGCCTTGGAGGTGTCGCGCGAGGCCGCAAAGCCCTCGGTGTAGAGCTCCACGCGGTCGGCGCCGACCGCCTTGGCGGCCGCCATCATCTCGGGCGCCGGGTCCATGAACAGGCTCACGCGCACGCCCAGCGCCCGGGCCTCGGCGATCAGCGGCCTCAAGCGTTCGGCGTCCTCGGGGAAGCTCCAGCCGTGGTCGCTGGTGGATTGGGTCTCGCTGTCGGGCACGAAGGTGGCCTGGTGCGGGCGCAGTTCGCGCACGAACTCCATGAGATTGTGGAAGGGGTTGCCCTCGATGTTGAACTCGGCCGCCGGCCAGTCCCTGTGCAGCAGCGCCGACAGGTCCCGCACGTCCTGGGGGCGGATGTGGCGCTCGTCGGGCCGCGGGTGCACCGTGATGCCGTGCGCACCGGCATCCAGGCACAGCGCAGCGGCGAACAGCACGCTGGGAATGCCGAGCTGGCGCGTGTTGCGCACCAGCGCGACCTTGTTGAGATTGACCGACAGGGCGGTGAAATTGGAAGTGCTCATAGGGCTTGGATATCCCGCATCATCTGCCGCGTACGCAGCGTTGCAACGCCGCAATGGTAGTTGAGCAGCACCCGCGATTGGGCGCGCAGTGCGCCGTCGCGTCCGGCGCACACGCGCAGGGTCGCCGCGAAGGGCGCGCGATCGTCGAGCGCGGCCTGCAGCGCGAGCCAGTCGGCACCCGCCAGCGCGGGCTCGCCGTCGGCGGCCCGCCGCAGCCCGGCCTCGGGCACCAGCGCGTAGCGGCTGGCCGGTTCCAGCGGCGCCAGGGTCATGGTCTCGACATCGAGCGAGGGCAGCAGCCCGACCTGGCGCAGCAGCAGCAGCTCGAAGGCCCGCAGCGCAGCCGCCTGCGTCGCCGCCTGCGCCCCCGCATGATCGCCCGCCAGCACCTGCACCACGGCCGCGTAGGCGTCGAACACCGCCTCGTGCGGATCGTCGCGGGCCAGCAGGCGCAGCAGCAGTTCGTTGACGTAGTAGCCCGAAAGCAGCGCCTCGCCGGTGGGCATCACGTGCCCGCCCATCCATTCGGCGCCCTTGAGCGTCCGGATCTCGGCTTCTCCGCTGAAATTCAGTTGCAGCGGCTGCAGCGGCAGCAACACCGGGCGGAAGTTGGAACTGGGCCGCTTGGCCCCTTTCGCCACCAGCGCGATGCGCCCATGGTGGCGCGTGAACACCTCGAGGATCAGGCTCGACTCGCTCCAATCGTAGCGGTGGAGCACGTAGGCCGGTTCATGCGAAACGCGTTTGACGGCCACTCATTCGTATCCGAAGGAGCGGACCCTGGCCTCGTCGTCGGCCCAGCCCGAGCGCACCTTGACCCACAGCTCGATGAACACCTTGGCATCCATGAGTTTCTCGAGTTCCTGCCGCGTCTCCATGCCGATGCGCTTGATGCGCTCGCCCTTGTCGCCGATCACCATCGCCTTGTGGCCGTCGCGCTCGACCACGATCGTGGCGGCGATGCGCAGCAGCCGCTTCTGGCCCTTCTTCTGGGGCGGCTCCTCCTCGAACTTGTCGATCACGACGGTCGAGGTGTAGGGCAGTTCATCGCCGGTCAGGCGGAAGAGCTTCTCGCGCACCAGCTCCCCGGCCAGGAATTTCTCGCTCCGGTCGGTGAGTTCGTCCTCGGCGTAGAACCAGTCCTGCTCGGGCAGGTACTTCTCGCAGATGCCGAACAGGCGCTCGACATCCTTCGCATTCTTGGCCGACATCGGCACGAATTCGGCGAACGCGTGCTTCTGCTGCATGGTCTGCAGCCAGGGGGCGATGTCGCCGCGGCGGGGCACGTTGTCGAGCTTGTTGGCCAGCAGCACGGTCGGGATGCCCTTGCCGAGCAGCTTGAGCACGCGCTCGTCGGCCGGCGTGAAACTGCCGGCCTCGACCACGAAGAGGATCAGGTCGACATCGCCCACCGCGCCCTGCACGGTCTTGTTGAGCGACTTGTTCAGCGCATTGGCATGCAGGGTCTGGAAACCCGGCGTGTCGACGAAGACGAACTGGGTCGCGCCCAGCGTGCGCATGCCGGTGATCCGGTGCCGCGTGGTCTGCGCCTTGCGCGAGGTGATGCTGATCTTCTGCCCGACCAGGGCATTGAGCAGCGTCGACTTGCCCACGTTGGGCTTGCCGACGATGGCCACCAGGCCACAGCGCCGGGGGCCTCCGGCCCCGTCATCGGGCGGGGGGAGGATGGTTTCGTTCGCTTCGTTCATGGGGTTGCCTTCGCGCCGCGCGCCTTGAGCCGGATCAACATGGCCGCCGCGGCGGCCTGCTCACCGGCGCGGCGCGAGCCGCCGATGCCGCGTTCGCGCAGGCCCAGGTCGGGCACCTCGCACTCGACATCGAAAGTTTGCTTGTGTGCCGCTCCCAGCGTTCCGACGACGCGGTAGGCGGGCAGCTTCATTTTGTGACCCTGCAGCCATTCCTGCAATTCGGTCTTCGGGTCCTTGGAGGCCGCCTCCATGCGCGGGCTGATCGCCACCGATTCGTAGAGCCGGTGCACCAGCGCCTGGGCCGCGCCATATCCGGCATCGAGGTAGACCGCGCCGATCACCGCCTCCAGCGCATCGGCCAGGATCGAGGGCCGATTCTGGCCGCCCGAGCGCGCCTCGCCCTCGCCCAGGCGCAGCAGGGGCGACAGCGCCAGCTTGAGCGCCAGCTGATGCAGCGTGTCCTGCTTGACGAGGTTGGCCCGCACCCGCGACAGATCGCCCTCGGGCAGCGTCGCCAGACGGACATAGAGAAGGTGCGAGACCGCCAGATTCAGCACCGAATCGCCGAGGAATTCGAGCCGCTCGTTGTGGTCGGCCGAGAAACTGCGATGCGTCAGTGCGAGCTGCAGCAGCCGCGCGTCCGCAAAAGTATGCTGGAGGCGCCCCTGCAGCGCAACGAGGCCGCCGTCGGTCACAGGGAGAACGTCAACGGGATTGGCCCTGGTACTTGAGCAGGAGGTAGGCGGGGCCGAACAGGTGGATCTCGCGGTCGTAGGCGAAGGACACGACCACCTTGTCGCCGTCCTTCTTGACCTCCAGGTCCTTGCCGCTGACCGACTTGAAGTCGTCGATGGCCTGGGCACGGTCGAAGATGGCGCGCACCTCGGGCACCGTCGTGCCTTCCTTGGCCTTGTTGGCTGCCTTGGTGATCGCCTGATACTCGATCAGGGTCGGGATCACCTGCGCCAGAACCACGCCGGCACAGGCCAGCACGATGGCGACGAACAGCAGCCCGATGAACGAGATTCCGCGCTGTCGATGTCTTGTCTGCCTTGCTCTCATGCCCTCTTCCCCTCGATGAAAATCCGGATGCTTATTGGAATGTGCCGATGCGCTTGAGGTTGCCGAAGTTCATCCACACCAGGAAGGCCTTGCCGACGATGTTCTGGTCCGGGACAAAGCCCCAATAGCGCGAATCGAGCGAATTGTCGCGGTTGTCACCCATCATGAAATAGTGGCCCTCGGGCACCTTGCACACCACGCCCTCGACACTGTAACGACAATTTTCCTGGTTCGGAAACTGCATGATCTCGGCCTCGGAAAGCCCCGCGCGGCGCGTGTCGTCGTTGAGCAGGCGATGCTCCTTGCCCCCCAGATCCTCGGTGTACTGCTTGAGGTAGCGCATCGTCTCCTCATCGAAATAATCGGGAATTGCCGCCTTGGGAACCAGCCGCCCGTTGACCGTGAGCGTCTTGTTCAGATAGGCGACTTCGTCGCCCGGCACGCCGACCACGCGCTTGATGTAGTCCATGCTCGGCTTGGGCGGATAGCGAAACACCATGACGTCGCCGCGCGCCGGCGGGCGGCCATCCGTGATCTTGGTGTTGCTGACCGGCAGCCTGAGCCCGTAGACGAACTTGTTCACCAGGATCAGGTCGCCCGTGAGCAGCGTCGGCATCATCGAGCCCGACGGGATCTTGAATGGCTCGAACAGGAACGAGCGCAGCAGGAACACCGCGAGGATCACCGGGAACAGGCCGGCGGTCCAGTCCAGCCACCACGGCTGCATGATCAGCCGTTCGCGGGCCTTGGTGTCGACCGTGTCGACCTGGGTGATGCCCTGGCGGGCCAGTTCCTCGCGCCGCTGGGCCAGCGAGGCGTCGAGCGCCTCGGCCGCGCGGGCGCGCTTCGGCAGGAAATAGAACCGCTCCGCGAGCCAGAAGAGGCCGGTGACCACCGTCGCCAGGAACAGGAGCAGTGCGAAGTTGCCTTCGACCACGCCGAAATACCAGGCGCCGATGTAGCCGACGAAGGCCGCGAGGATGAGGGAAGTAAGGAATGCCATCTTTAGTCTTCGACTTGCAGGATGGCGAGGAAGGCCTCTTGCGGGACCTCGACCGAGCCGATCTGCTTCATTCTTTTTTTGCCCGCCTTCTGCTTCTCGAGCAGCTTCTTCTTGCGGGTGATGTCGCCGCCGTAGCACTTGGCGAGCACGTTCTTGCGCAGTGCCTTGATTGTCTCACGCGCAATGATGTTGGCCCCGATGGCCGCCTGGATCGCGACGTCGAACATCTGGCGCGAGATGATCTCGCGCATCTTCGACACCACCGCCCGGCCCCGGTACTGGCTCTGGCTGCGGTGGACGATGATCGACAGCGCGTCGACCTTCTCGCCGTTGAGGAGGATGTCGACCTTGACGACATCCGAGGCCCGGTATTCCTTGAACTCGTAGTCCATCGAGGCGTAGCCGCGGCTGA
This sequence comes from Variovorax sp. M-6, assembly GCF_052114385.1. Lineage (NCBI taxonomy): Bacteria > Pseudomonadati > Pseudomonadota > Betaproteobacteria > Burkholderiales > Comamonadaceae > Variovorax > Variovorax sp. M-6. The sequence continues at coordinate 17,523 of NZ_JBFREQ010000027.1, forward strand.
CCGACTTCAGCTTGTCGAAGAAGTCGAGCACGATCTCGCCCAGCGGCATCTCGTAGGTCAGCATCACCTGGCGGCCGTGATAGGCCATGTTGAGCTGGACGCCGCGCTTCTGGTTGGCCAGTGTCATCACGGCGCCGACGTATTCCTGCGGCATGTAGAGGTGCACCGTGACGATCGGCTCGCGGATCTCGGCCATCTTGCCGACGTCGGGCATCTTCGACGGGTTCTCCACCATCATCACTTCGCCGTCGTTCTTGACCACCTGGTAGACCACGCTGGGCGCGGTCGTGATCAGGTCCTGGTCGAACTCGCGCTCCAGCCGCTCCTGCACGATCTCCATGTGCAGCAGCCCGAGGAAGCCGCAGCGGAAGCCGAAGCCCAGCGCCTGGCTCACTTCGGGTTCGTAGCGCAGCGACGAATCGTTGAGCTTGAGTTTCTCGAGCGCGTCGCGCAGCGAGTCGTACTCGCTCGCCTCGGTCGGATAGAGACCGGCGAACACCTGCGGCTGGATCTCCTTGAAGCCGGGCAGCGCCTCGGTCGCGGTGGCCGCGGCGCCGCCGGTGCCCGGCTTGATCAGCGTCACGGTGTCGCCGACCTTGGCGGCCTGCAACTCCTTGATGCCCGCGATGATGTAGCCCACCTCGCCGGCCTCGAGCGAGGCTCGCGGCTCGTTGGCCGGGGTGAACACGCCGATGTTGTCGGCGTTGTACATCGCGCCCGACGCCATCATCTTGATGCGCTCGCCCTTGACCAGGCGGCCGTCGACCACGCGCACCAGCATCACGACGCCGACGTAGGGATCGAACCAGCTGTCGACGATCATCGCGCGCAGCGGGCCGTCGGGATTGCCGCGCGGCGCCGGCATCCGGGTGACCACGGCCTCGAGAATTTCCTCGATGCCCATGCCGGTCTTCGCGGAGCACGGGATCGCATCGGTCGCGTCGATGCCGATCACGTCCTCGATCTCGGTGCGTGCGTTGTCGGGATCCGCATTCGGCAGATCCATCTTGTTGAGCACCGGCACCACCTCGACGCCGAGGTCGAGCGCGGTGTAGCAGTTGGCCACCGTCTGCGCTTCGACGCCCTGGCTCGCATCGACGACGAGCAGTGCGCCTTCGCATGCGGACAGCGAGCGACTCACTTCATAGGAGAAGTCGACGTGGCCCGGCGTGTCGATCAGATTGAGGTTGTAGACCTGTCCATCCTTGGCCTTGTAGTGCAGCGCGGCGGTCTGTGCCTTGATGGTTATCCCACGCTCTTTCTCGATGTCCATCGAGTCCAGAACCTGCGCTTCCATCTCGCGCTCGGCGAGACCGCCACAGCGTTGAATCAAGCGATCGGCAAGCGTCGACTTGCCGTGATCGATGTGCGCAATGATCGAAAAATTTCTGATGTGATTCATCAACGGGAACGCTTAAGTACTTGAATTGGCTCGTGCGCAGAAGGCGACAGGCAAGAAAAAAGGGCGCGTCCCCAAGAGACGCGCCCTGAACCAACAAGCAATGGCAACTGCAGTAGTTGGAACTTCATTGTAGGCAAAAAGGGGGGCGCGTACAGCCGGACCAAAGCCCGGGAGGGGTCGTTGCAGGTCAGCAACATGCGACTTATAAACAACTTATCAACAGGATCGGTGGAGCAATCGCTTAACAACTTGTGGGCGAACTGTGGAGCGCCGGTGGACGGGCGGCGGGCATCTCGCATCGTGAAGCACCTCGGATCGCTTATGCGACGAGTGGGGTCCGGAAGGGCTCTATTCTACCGAAATTCATCGTTAGAGGTCTTTTAAGTTAGTGACTGCAAACCAAAATCCGTCACTCGAACTGTCAAAAAAATTTCTTGGACGGTGCGGTTGACGCGCGACAGCGGCCAAAAAATGGCCCCAAACCCGACTGCCGGGTGGGGCCACTTGACGCCTCGGGCGGGATCAGCGAGCCGGCCGGAGCAGCGCGTACTGGGCCCAATCGCCGCGGCGGAACAGCAGGCTCACCGGCTTGCTCTTGTCTGCCTTGGCCAGTGCCGCGTCGAATTCCTTGAGGTTCGCGACCTCCACATTGCTCACCGCCAACACCACATCGCCTTCGCGCAGTCCCGCGCGGGCGGCGGCATCGGTGGCGGCGTCGATCCGCACGCCCCCCTTGAGCTTGAGCTCCTTCTTCTGCGCTTCGGTGAGATCGCTGAGCGCGAGTCCCATCGATTTGGCGGCGGCCGAGGCCGCGGGCTTCGCCGCGGGTTCGTTGCGATCGGCCGCGACCTTGGTCGGCTTGTCGGGCTCGATCTCCGCGATCGTCACGTTGATGTCGCGCAAGCTGCCGCGCCGGAAGACGGTGATCGAACTCTTGGTCCCGGGCTTGGTGTTGCCCACCAGGCGCGGCAGGTCGCTCGGCTTCTCGATCGGCTTGCCGTCGAACTTGGTGATGATGTCGCCCGGCTCGATGCCGGCCTTCTCGCCCGGCGAGCCCGACTCGACGCCGCGCACCAGCGCGCCTTGCGCCTTGCCCAGGCCGATCGACTCCGCCACATCCTTGGTGACCTGGTCGATCTGCACGCCGATGCGCCCGCGCGAAACGCGGCCCGAGGTGCGCAGCTGGTCCGCGACGCGACTCGCCTCGTCGATCGGGATCGAGAACGAGATGCCCATGAAGCCGCCCGAGCGCGAATAGATCTGGCTGTTGATGCCCACCACTTCGCCGCGCATGTTGATCAGCGGACCGCCGGAGTTGCCGGGGTTGATGGCCACGTCGGTCTGGATGAACGGCAGGTAGTCGCCGGTGTCCCGCTGCTTGGCGCTGACGATGCCGGCCGTGACCGTGTTCTCGAGGCCGAAGGGCGATCCGATGGCCATCACCCATTCGCCCACGCGCAGCTTCGACACGTCGCCGACCTTGACCGCCGGCAGGCCGGTGGCGTCGATCTTCACGACCGCGACGTCGGTGCGCTTGTCAGCGCCGATGATCCTGGCCTTGAACTCGCGCTTGTCGGGCAAGGTCACCAGCACTTCGGACGCACCGTCGACCACGTGGGCATTGGTCATCACGAAACCGTCGGACGACAGGATGAAGCCGGAGCCGACGCCGCGCGGGCGCTCTTCGTCGGGTGCCTGCGGCCGGTTCGGGCGCGGCCCCTGGCGCGGAACGCCCGGCATCGGCTGGCCGAAGAAGCGGCGGAAGAACTCCTGCATCTCCTCGTCGGGCTCGCCACTGCCGCCGCCCTGGGCGACCTTCTCGATGGTGCGGATGTTGACCACCGACGGGCCGACCTGGTCGACCAGGTCGGTGAAATCGGGCAGTGCGCGCGCCTGCGCGTGCACAGGCGTTGCCGGCAGCAGCGCGGCGGTCGACGCGAGCGCGAGCGCGCAGGCCATCAGGGACGAACGGAAGGTGTTCCCCTTGATCTTGAGCATCATCGGTTTCTTTCGTTGGAGAGACAAAAACTGCCTAGCGCGAACGGACCAGGCCTCGCGCAAACGCATCCAGCGTCTGCGGCGGCACTTCGCCGACCGCGGTCAGCCACCAATCGCCATCCTTGTCCGTCATCCGGCGCGTGAGCGTGTGGGTGGCACCCAGAGCGAGCAGCACTTCTTCGGGTTTGCGCTGCGCATCGTAAGGCTCGATGAAGAGCGAGACCGTCGCCAACCCGTCCGAGAACGTCCATTGCATCGTGTAGGCCTGCCCTTCGCCTCCCATCGGGCGACGGAAGGAACTGACCGGCCTGAAGCCCGCCACCGGCTTGCCCAGGGCCCAGCCTTCGCGTTGCGCCGTGGTGCGCTCGAGTTCCGACTTCTCGACCCGGTAGCCCGCGGTGCTGCCCATCATCTGCGTCAGCGCATGAATCTTGACCGGTGCGTCGAGCTGGAGTTCGGAGAAAGCCGATTGTTCGATCACCTTGTTGTCGCGGTCGGTGGTCTGGAGCTTGACCACCAGGCCCGAGCGCCGCTCGCTCCAGACCCGGTAGCCGAAACGCAGCGCGTCGCGCGGCTCGATCTGGATCACATCGGCATCGAAGCCGGCCACCCGGTCCTTGCCGATCACGCGCACGCCATAGGACTCGGCGATCGATGAATCGGGCATGCCCGAGAGGTTCGGGAACTGTTCGAGGTTCTCGCGCTTCTCGCGCTTGACGATCTTCGACTCCGGCAGGAAGGTCACGACCTGGTCGTTGCGCCGGAAGGTCGAGCGCGGCGGACCCGACAGGGCCTCGATGCGCTCCATCTGGAGGTCACCCTCGCACACATGCCAGATCCGTGCACTCGACAGGTTGCCGGCCGGCACCGAGACCACGAAGGTGCCGACATAGTTGCGCTGGCGCGCAGCGGCATGCATGCGCTGCAGCCACTCGACCACGCCCATCGCGGGCGCGTCGCCGCCGCTCGCGCTGGGTACGCTCTTCACTGACGGCGAGGGGCTTCGGCCCTGGGCCAGCGACACCTGCGCCATGCACAGCGCGGCCACCAGAACCAGGAATCCGCGCGCGGAGATCGGCATCGAATGAGTCATCGCAAGGAATGCAGGCGCGCGCGTCAGCGCGACGGTCGGTCGAAGGTGGCGTTGCGCAGGAATCCCGAAGGCATCTGCGAAGCGCCTCCTGCCTGCTGGTGCGCTTCGAGCAGCTGGTCCAGCCGCGGATCGCGCAGCATGACCTGCGGATCGCCGCTGCCGATCGTGACCCGGGTCGATGCGAAGCCTGTGGCCGCCTGCGTCGGTGCCTCGGCCGTGGCGAACACGGCCGGTGCGGCCTGCTGCAGCGCCAGCTGGGCGCCGGAAGGCCGGGAATCGGCGACGCCGACCCAGTTCCATCCGATCGCTGCGGCCGCCGCCAGCGAGGCCGCGCCGGCCACCAGCTTCCAACGGAACACCGGTTCGTTGGCGGCTTCGACCTTTCGCTGCACCAACTTGGGCTCCGGCAGCACCGGCAGAAGGGCCGGCAGCACCGGCTCGGCCGCCAGGCGGCTCTGGAAGCGCGACAGGAAGGTCGAGGTGTCGCTGCAAGCGGCGTGACCACCCGAACGCAAGATGTCGCCCACCACGTGATAGGTCTGCCAGGTCGCACGCAATTCGTCGTCGACGCAAAGTCGGCCGATCACCTGCGCGAACTCGTCGTCGCGCAAATGGCCATCGGCGAGCGCGGAAACCTGCTCTTGGACTGTGTTTCTTTGGTTCATCTTGTTCACCTGCTTACCAACGCTTGCCCGACTGGTTGTCCAGCAAGGGCTTGACCCGGACCGAAATCGCTTCGCGGGCGCGGAAGATCCGCGACCGCACCGTGCCGATCGGACAGTTCATGACCTCGGCGATCTCTTCGTAACTCATGCCCTCGATTTCGCGCAGCGTCACTGCCTGCCGCAACTCGGCCGGCAGCGCTTCCATCGCCGCTTCGACCGCAGCGGCGATTTCGTTGGCCGCCATCACGGATTCGGGGGTCTCGTCGCTGATTGGTTCGTTTCCGGGCCGGTAAGTTTCATCCTCGTCATCAGAAGACGATCGGAGGGCGCTCTCGGAGATGGTCGGGTCGCGCTTCATGTCGACCAGCGCCTTCTTGGCCGTGTTGACCGCGATCCGGTAAAGCCAGGTGTAGAACTGGGCGTCGCCGCGGAACTGATGCAACGCGCGGTAGGCACGGATGAAGGTCTCCTGGGCGATGTCCTCGACCAGGTTGACGTCGCGCACCATGCGGCCGATCAGCCGTTCGATCCGTCGCTGGTACTTGATGACCAGCAGCTCGAAGGCCTTCTGGTCGCCCGCCACGGTGCGCTGGACCAGCTGGAAGTCGACCTCGCCCGGCCTGGCGGCAGCAGGCGCGTCGCCCAGCCCGGTGTCCGGTGGATCGGGAGGCAGCGCAGCGGTCATGGCGAGGGATGATGCACCGAGCCGTCCGGACGAAGGACTGGCCCGGCCGCGACGGCGCGCGCATAGAGCGCACGCCGCAGGTCCGGCCAGCGCTCCGGCATGGCCTGGCGGTCGAGCCAGATCCAGCGCCGCGCCCGGGCGGGCCCGGCCAGGCGCACCAGCAGCAGGGATTGCAGGTCGAGGGCGACGCTGGCGCGGGCCGTCCGCTGTGCCGCGCCGCCCGTGATCGCCCAGGCCTGACCGTCGAATTGGAGCTCCGCCGCAGCGGAAGAACGCAGGACGCCGGTCCAGGCGGCCGCCCCGGCAACGACGGCGCTGAAGGCCAGCATCGCCTGCCGCCAGTCGACCTCGCCGCCCGATCGGAGGCAAACCAGCGTGACGCAGCCGACGCCGAGCGCCCAGAGGAACATCAGGAGCCGCTCCGCCTTGCGCGAACGCCCCACCGGGTAGATCACCGACGGGGCGCTGTGCATGGGTAGGAAAAGATCAAACGCGCTTGAACACCAGCGTGCCGTTGGTGCCGCCGAAGCCGAAGTTGTTCTTGACCGCGACGTCGATCTTCATGTCGCGCGCCTGGTTGGCGCAGTAGTCGAGATCGCACTCCGGATCCTGGTTGAAGATGTTGATCGTCGGCGGGCTCTTCTGGTGATGCACGGCCAGCACCGTGAACACCGACTCGATGCCCCCGGCGCCGCCCAGCAGGTGGCCGGTCATCGACTTGGTCGAGTTCACGACCAGCTTGCGGGCATGCTCGCCGAAGGCGTTCTTGATCGCGTTGGTCTCGTTCAGGTCGCCCAGCGGGGTCGAGGTGCCGTGGGCATTGATGTATTGCACCTGGTCGGCATTGACCCCCGCGTTGGCCAGCGCCATCGCCATCGAGCGGCGCGGGCCGTCGACGTTGGGCGCGGTCATGTGGAAGGCATCGCCGCTCATGCCGAAGCCGGAGACTTCGGCGTAGATCTTGGCGCCGCGGGCCTTGGCGCGCTCGTACTCCTCGAGCACCACGACGCCGGCACCCTCGCCGAGCACGAAGCCGTCGCGGTCCTTGTCCCAGGGGCGCGAGGCGGTCCGGGGATCGTCATTGCGCGTCGACAACGCACGCGCCGCCGCGAAGCCGCCCAGTCCGAGCGGCGACACGGTCGATTCGGCACCGCCCGCGATCATCACGTCGGCATCGCCGTACTCGATCATGCGAGCGGAGGTCCCGATCGCATGCAGTCCGGTGGTGCAGGCCGTGACGACTGCAATGTTCGGGCCCTTGAATCCATACTTGATGGAGACATGGCCCGAGATCATGTTGATGATCGACGCCGGCACGAAGAACGGCGACACGCGGCGCGGGCCGCGGTTCACCAATTCGGCGTGGGTGTCCTCGATCAGCGGCAGGCCGCCGATGCCCGAGCCGATGTTGCAGCCGATGCGGACCGCATCTTCTTCGGACAGCGCATCGCCGGTCGGCAGCCCGCTGTCCTGCACCGCCTGAATGGCGGCGGCGAGCCCGAGATGAATGAAGCGATCCATGTGGCGCGCTTCCTTCTCGGGAATGTAGTCCTTGATGTCGAAACCCTTCACTTCGCCTGCGAACTTGCAGGAGAAGGCGCTCACATCGAACTTGGTGATGGTGTCGATGCCCGAATTCCCGGCCAACAGGTTGGCCCAGGATTCGGCAACGGTATTTCCGACAGGAGCGAGGCAACCGAGTCCGGTCACGACGACGCGGCGTTTGGTCATGCCGGCAAACCTTTCTGGGAAGCTGAGGCCTCCGGCCGGTGCACGCAGGCGTGGAAGCCGCGGACCGGAAAGACGGAACTCAGCGGGGCCAATCAGGCCTTTTGATTCTTGGTGGCGTAGTCGACGGCGTTCTGCACGGTCGTGATCTTCTCGGCGTCTTCGTCCGGGATCTCGATGCCGAATTCGTCTTCGAGCGCCATCACGAGTTCGACCGTGTCGAGCGAGTCTGCGCCGAGATCGGCCACGAAAGCCTTTTCGTTGGTGACCTGGGACTCTTCAACGCCGAGTTGTTCGGCAATGATTTTCTTGACACGTGCTTCGATATCGCTCATTTGGTTCCCTCTGAGGGTTGTAGGTAATCGGTTGATTTTAGCCGGCCGCATTGTGGCATTTGCCGCACGGCCGTGGGTGAAAGGTCTTGCGCTCGGGGGCTTACATGTGCATGCCGCCGTTCACGTGCAGTTCCTGCCCCGTGACATAGGCGGCCTGGGGCGACGCCAGGTAGGCGACCGCGTGGGCGATGTCGGCGGGTTTGCCGAGATGGCCGAGGGGAATCTGGCCGAGCAGCGCCTGCTGCTGGGCCTCGGGCAGGCTGGCCGTCATGTCGGTCTCGATGAAGCCGGGCGCCACGCAGTTGACCGTGATGCTGCGGCTGCCCAGCTCGCGCGCCAGCGCCCGCGTCATGCCGGCCACGCCGGCCTTGGCGGCCGCATAGTTGGCCTGGCCGGCATTGCCGGAGGCGCCGACCACGCTGGTGATGCTGATGATGCGCCCATAGCGCTGTTTCATCATCGGGCGGATCACGGCGCGAGACAGGCGGAAGACCGCCTTCAGGTTGGTGTCGAGCACCGCGTCCCAGTCGGCGTCCTTGAGCCGCATCGCGAGCGTGTCGCGGGTGATGCCGGCGTTGTTGACCAGCACGTGGACCGCACCGTAGACCTTGACGATCTCGTCGATCAGGGCCTCGACCGCCGCGCCGTCGTTGACGTCCAGCGCGCAGCCTCGGCCATCGTAGGCAGCGAGTGCGGCGGTGATCTTGGCGGCGCCCTCCTCGGTGGTGCCGGTGCCGATGACCTTGAGGCCGCGCTGCGCCAGCTCGAGCGCGATGGCGGCGCCGATGCCACGGGTCGCACCGGTGACCAGGGCGACCTGGCCTTCGAATTTGGGATTGCTCATGGACTGGACCTCGAGACGGCGCGCTCAGGCGCCGAGCAGTTGCCTGGTTTCGGCGAGCGTCGCCGGATCGTAGACCGAGGCCGCGGCCAGCGTCGGCGCAATGCGCTTGGCCATGCCGGCCAGTACCTTGCCGGGACCGCATTCGACGATGGCTTCGACGCCGCGGGCCTCGAGGGCCTGCACGGTTTCCACCCAGCGCACCGGGCCCGCGGCCTGGCGCACCAGCGCGGCACGGATGCGCTCGGCGTCGGTTTCGACCAGGACATCGATGTTGTTGAGCACCGGAATCCGGGGCGCGGCGAGGGAAACCGACGCCAGCCGCTCGCGCAGCGCCTCGGCCGCCGGCTTCATCAGGCTCGAATGGAAAGGTGCGGAAACCGGCAGCGGCAGCGCGCGCTTGGCGCCGGCCGCCTTGAGGACTTCGCAGGCCTTGTCGACCGCGGCCTTGCTGCCCGCGATCACGGTCTGCATCGGGTCGTTGAAGTTCACCGCTTCCACGATCTCGGCGCTGCCGGGGCCGAAGGAGGCCGTGGCCTCGGCGCAGCCGGCCTTCACCTTGGCGGCGTCCATGCCCAGGATGGCCGCCATCGCGCCGACACCGACCGGCACCGCCTGCTGCATCGCCTGGGCCCGGAAACGCACCAGCGGCGCGGCCTGCGCCAGCGTCAGGACGCCGGAGGCCACCAGGGCGGAGTACTCGCCCAGCGAATGGCCGGCAACCACCGACGGCTCGGCGCCGCCTTCGGCCAGCCAGGCGCGCCAGGCCGCGATCGCCGCGACCAGCATCACGGGCTGCGTATTGGTGGTCAGGGCCAGGGATTCCTTGGGGCCGTCGTGGATCAGGCGCGCGATGTCTTCATCGAGCGCATCGGAGGCCTCGCGCAGCGTGGCGGCCACGGCCGGGTGATCGCCCCAGGCGTCGAGCATGCCGACCGCCTGCGAGCCCTGACCCGGAAAGACGAAAGCGAATGATTTCATGATGAGAAGTCTCCGAGGCGCCGCTGCCCGCCTTGGGCAGCACGCTCTATCAATAGTTCAACAGCACCGCGCCCCAGGTGAAGCCGCCGCCGACGCCTTCCAGCATCAGCGTGTCGCCCTTCTTCACCTTGCCCGAGCGCACCGCTTCGTCCAGCGCCAGGGGAATGGAGGCTGCCGAGGTGTTGCCGTGCTCGTCGACCGTCACGATCAGCTTGTCGCGCGGCAGCTTCAGCTTCTTCGCCGTGCCTTCCATGATCCGGATATTGGCCTGGTGAGGGATCAGCCAGTCGATGTCGGCCTCGGTCTTGCCGGCCTTCGCGAGCGTGGCGCGCGCGGCTTCCTCGAGCACCCGGACCGCCAGCTTGAAGACGGCCTGGCCGTCCATGTGCAGCAGCGGCTTGCCGAGCACCTCGCCGCCCGACACGTGGCCGGGCACGCAGAGGATGCCGACATGCTTGCCGTCCGCGTGCAGGTCGCTGGCAAGGATGCCTGGTTCGGCGCTGGCCTCCAGCACCACCGCGCCGGCGCCGTCGCCGAACAGGACGCAGGTGGTGCGATCGTCGAAGTCGAGGATGCGCGAAAACACTTCGGCGCCGACGACCAGCGCGCATTTGGCGCTGCCGGTGCGGATCATGGCGTCGGCCACGGTGAGCGCATAGACGAAGCCGCTGCAGACCGCCTGCACGTCGAAGGCCGCGCAGCCTGCGATGCCGAGCTTGTGCTGGAGGATCGCCGCCGATGAGGGGAACACCATGTCCGGCGTCGAAGTCGCGACGATGATCAGGTCGATGTCGCCGGCGCTGCGGCCGGCGGCCTCCAGCGCATGCCTGGCCGCTTCCAGGGCTAGGTCGCTGGTCGAGACTTCGGGCGCGGCGAAATGGCGCGCCCGGATGCCGGTGCGCTCGATGATCCACTGGTCGGAAGTCTCGATGCCGCGGGCGGCGAGTTCCTTGGCCAGGTCGTCATTGGTCACACGGCGAGGCGGCAGAAAGCTGCCGGTACCTGTGATGCGGGAAAAAGGGGTCATCAGACGTGGAGCGCCGGTGCGTCGGCCGGCGCCGCCGGGTCTTGCCGCGCAAGCAGTGGCGCGGCGTGGGCGATGCGGGCCCGCACGCGGTCGAGCAGGTTGTTGCGAGCGGCATCATAAGCGCGATCGAGGGCGTGGCCGAAAGCCACGTCGTCGGCCGAGCCATGGCTCTTGAACACCAGTCCGCGCAGGCCCAACAGGGCCGCGCCGTTGTAGCGACGATGATCCAGACGGCGCTTGAGCGCTTTTAGGACCGGATAGGAAACGATCGCCGCGAATTTACTGAAGATGCCGTTTGAATATTCGATCCGCAGAAAGTCAACGATCATCGACGCCACGCCTTCGGTCGCCTTCAGCGTCACGTTGCCGACAAAGCCATCGCAAACGACGATATCGGTCGTGCCCTTGAAGATGTCGTTGCCTTCGACGTTGCCGTAAAAATTCAAATCCTGCGAATTGGCTGCTTTTCGAAGCAGTTGGCTCGCTTTTTTGATTGTTTCGCTGCCCTTGATGGCTTCTTCGCCAACATTCAGCAGACCGACGCTGGGCGATTCGTTGCCGGTGAGCGCGGAAACCAGCGCCGACCCCAGCACCGCGAACTGCAGCAGGTCTTCGGCGTCGCAGTCGACATTGGCACCGAGGTCGAGCACCGTGGTGGCGCCACCCTTGCTATTGGGCAACTGGGGAGCGATGGCGGGCCGGTCGATGCCGTCGAGCGTCTTGAGCAGGTAGCGCGCGATCGCCATCAAGGCGCCGGTGTTGCCGGCCGAGATGGCGGCCTGGGCGGCGCCGTCCTTGACCTGCTGGATCGCCACCCGCATCGAGGAGTCTTTTTTCTTGCGCAGGGCGACCTCGATGGGATCGTCCATGCCGACCACCTCGCTGGCGCCGATGATCGTGGCGCGCGGATGGGAGAAGCCGGCCAGCGCGGCCGGCGCACCGACCAGCAACAGCGACGCCTCGGCGTGACGCTCCAGGAATGCGCGGCAGGCCGCAAGCGTGACGCGCGGCCCATGGTCTCCGCCCATGCAATCAACGGCGAGCGTGATCACGGGCGGCGCAGGAACGGATGCTGAAGGCGTAGCCATCAAAACAAAGGCCCGACGCTACGCAAAAAGTAGCTTCGGGCCTTGGCCTTGGAACGGAAGTCAGGCTTCGGACTTGGTCTTGAGGACCTTGCGGCCACGGTAGAAGCCGTTCGGGCTGATGTGGTGACGCAGATGCGTTTCGCCGGTGGTCGGCTCGACCGCGATACCGGGCACGTCGAGCGCGTTGTGCGAACGGTGCATGCCGCGCTTCGACGGCGACTTCTTGTTTTGCTGGACGGCCATGCTGGCTCCTGGAAGTATTGGGTGGGTTGGTGGGCATGCGGGGCGGTTCATGCTCCGGAGAGTTCGGCCAAAAACCAGAACCCTCGTCGAAATCATGCCCAGCGGCGCGCGCGAAGCCCATGATTATAGCCCATGCGCGGCAACAAGGCCAGACGCCCGATCTGCAAGACGCGGATCAGGGCTTCCCGGGCTTGTCAGACTTGCCGGAACGCAGGGCCCCGAGCACCGCGAACGGGTTCGGGCGAGCCGCTTCGGCGGAATCGAAATCAGGGTCGACCGCCGACATCCGGGTCGGCGCGGGGCAGATCTCGTGCCGCGGCGTGACCGGGAGCTCCATCAGCAGTTCGTCCTCGATCAGCGCGTGCAGGTCGAAGTCGCGACTGACGACCAGCACATCCTCCTCGGACGCCTCGTCCTCGACGGCGGCGGCGGCCTCGTCGGCCGCAAAGCGGAACCAGCGGTCGACATTCAAACCGATGTCGACCGGCGCGAGGCAGCGCTGGCAAATCAAGGGGACGCTCGCCTGTGCGGACAGGTGCAGCCAGGGAACCGGCGCACCGTCGGCGCCGCTGCGGGACTGGCCGACGGCCTCCCAGCGGACCGTCGCGCCTGCGGACGGGTCGGCCAGTTCGGCGCTCAGACGCGCGAAACCCGCCAGTGAGTCGTTTCCGGCGAGGGTCGCCCCCGCCTCGGCAAAGCCGTTCACATCGAGTCGGCCGGGAGCAAATTCTTTGGTCATCCGCGCCAGTCTAAACCGCTCACGCACAATCGGGCCCATGCAACGCCAAGTGATCCTTGCCTCCACCTCCCGCTACCGCCGCGAACTGCTCGCGCGCCTGCGCCTGCCCTTCGAAGTTCAGGCGCCGGAAGTGGATGAAACGCCGCTGGCGCACGAATCGCCGCGCGCGCTGGCCGAACGGCTGGCGCTCGAGAAGGCGAACGCGGTCGCTCGCCACTTTCCCGAGGCAATCGTGATCGGCTCCGACCAGGTCGCGGATCTGGCCGGAGAGCCGCTGGGAAAGCCCGGCGACCACGCGCGCGCCACGGAGCAATTGCGGCGGATGCGCGGCCAGACGCTGATTTTCCAGACCGCGGTGGCCGTGGTCTGCCAGGCGACCGGATTCGCGCAGCGCGACCTGGCGCCAGTGCGGGTGGTGTTCCGACAACTGGACGACGCGGCCATCGAGCAATACCTGCGTGCCGAGCAGCCCTACGACTGCGCCGGCAGCGCCAAGAGCGAGGGCCTCGGCATCGCCCTCCTCGAGGCGATCGACAGCGACGATCCGACGGCGCTGGTGGGTCTGCCGCTGATTCGCACCGCCCGCATGCTGCGGGCCGCCGGGGTCGACCTGCTGTGAGCACCCCTCCCTTCGGAAAGCTCTATCTGGTCCCCGCGCCGCTGGATTTCGGCTGCGAGGAGCAGGCGCCCCTCGACCAGGCGCTGCCGCGCGGCACCCTGGCGACCGCCGCCGGCATCACGCACTGGATCTGCGAAAACGCCAAGTCGGCGCGCGCCTACCTCAAGCGCATCGATGCGATCGTGCCGCTCGCGGCAACGCTGCAAGCCCAGCAGATCCAGGAGTTGCCGCGCGAAGTCCACAAGAAGGGCGATCATGCGGGGCAATTCGACGCACGGCCGCTGCTCGCGCCCGCCCTGGCCGGGCACGACGTCGGGCTCCTGAGCGAGGCGGGCATGCCGGCGGTCGCCGATCCCGGGTCGTCAGTCGCCAGGGCTGCACACGAACTCGGCATCACGGTGGTCCCGCTGACCGGGCCGGTCTCGCTGTTGCTCGCGCTGGCGGCCAGTGGGCTCAACGGACAGAATTTCGCCTTTGTCGGGTACCTGCCCCAGGATGCCGACGCGCGCGCGCAGCGTATCCGCGAACTCGAGGCGCTGGCCCTGCGTACCGGCCAGACCCAGCTCTTCATCGAAACGCCCTACCGGAACGCCGCCCTGTTGCAGGCGCTGACGCAAACGCTGCAGCACAACACCCGGCTGGCCGTGGCGCGAGGTCTGACGCTCGCGAGCTGCAGCGTGCGCAGCGACACCGTGAAGACCTGGCGCGCCAAGCCGCATCCGGCCGACGAGCGCGCGCCGGCCGTGTTCGCGATCGGCCGCTAGAAGGCCCCGTCCGTCGCAATGGGCATTTCCGACCGCACGCGCTGGGCCTCGCGCGCGCAGTTCTTTTGTTCGGGCTTCGTGTTCGCGACCTGGGGGGTGCACATCCCGACCGTGAAGGCGCACTACGCTGTCGACGAGGCGGCGCTGGGCCTCGCGATGCTGGCCGCCGGCGCCGGTGCGCTGCTGGGGCTCACCCAGGCCAGCCGATGGATCGGCCGCCATGGCGCGCGCCGTGCCGCGGGATTCTGCGGCGCCATCTACGCCCTGCTGCTCGCGGGATTGCTGGCCATGCCGGCCTACGCCGCGCTGCTGGGCCTGCTGGCGGTGTTCGGCATCGTGACCAGCGTGTTCGACGTCTCGATCAACACCGAGGCAGCACAGCTCGAACTTCGCAACGGCAAGCCGCTGATGAGCGGGATGCACGGCATGTTCAGCCTCGGCGGCATGGTCGGCGCCGTGACCGGCAGCGCCGCGCTGGCGGCCGGCCTGGATCCGCAGCGGCACCTGATCGGGGTCGCCGCCGCAATGGCGCTGACCATCGCGCTGTCGGCCCGCTGGATGCTGCCCAGGGAAGCGACCGCCTTCGCGACGAGCTCAGGCAACGGTTTCAGGCTGCCGCGCAGCACCCTCGCCCTGCTCGGCCTGCTGGCGGCGCTCGGCCTGATCGCGGAAGGTGCGATCTACGACTGGAGCGTGCTCTATCTGCAGCAGGAACTGGGCAGCCCGCAGCAGCAGGCCGCACTCGCCTATGCGAGCTTCTCGGCGGCGATGGCGCTGGCCCGATTCGGCGGCGACGCCATGCGGGCGCGCTTCGCGCCGGCGGTGCTGCTGCGCGGCAGCGCGCTGCTGGCGGCGGCATCGATGACGGTAGTGCTCGTGACCGACATGCCCTGGCTCGCATTGATCGGATTCGCGGGCGTCGGGGTCGGGTTCGCCAACGTGGTGCCGATCCTCTTCGCGGCCTCGGCGCGGGTCCCGGGCGTCGAGCCGGCCCGCGGCATCGCGGCAGTGTCGGCCGCGGCCTATCTGGGTTTCATGGCCGGGCCGCCGGTGATCGGCTTTCTGGCCCAGGTCAGTTCGCTGACCCACGCGCTCTACCTGGTGGTGGCCTTCGCCGCGGCACTCGCGGCGTCGGCGCGCTACAGCGACCCTTGAATCAGGCCGGCGCCGGGCCGCCCCCTCGGGGGGCAGCAACCACACGAAGTGAGGGAGCGCAGAGGCTCATCAGTGCAGCGCGGGGGCGGTGCGCAGCGCGCGCACCGATGCGTCGCCGAGGGCCGCGCCGAACTTCTTCGCCAGCTTCTCGGCCACGTTGTCCCGGCGCGTGTAGTCGATGACTTCCTCGGCCTTGATCACATCGCGGGCGACGAAATCGACATTGCCGAGCTGATCGGCCAAGCCCAGCTCGATCGCTTGCTGGCCGCTCCAGAACAGGCCGCTGAAAAGCCCTGGCGTGCTGGTCTTGAGCCGGTCGCCGCGGCCGCTCTTGACCACATCGATGAACTGGGTGTGGATCTGGTCGAGCATCTGCTGGGCGTGCGCCTTCTGGGCATCGTTCATCGGGCTGAACGGGTCCATGAAGCCCTTGTTGTCACCGGCCGTCAGCAGCCGGCGCTCCACGCCCACCTTGTCCATGAGTCCGGTGAAGCCGAAGCCGTCCATCAGCACGCCGATGCTGCCGACGATGCTGGCCTTGTCGACGAAGACCTTGTCGGTCGCGGCAGCGATGTAGTAGGCGGCCGAGGCGCAGGTCTCCTCGACCACCGCGTAGATCGGCTTGTTGTGCTTGGCGCGCAGCCGCTTGATCTCGTCGTTGATGATGCCGGCCTGCACCGGGCTGCCGCCGGGCGAGTTGATCAGGAGCACGATACCCTTGGCACCGTCGTCCTCGAAGGCGGTCTTCATGGCCGCGACCACGAACTCGGCGCTGGCATCGGCACCGGCGGCGATCTCGCCCTTGATTTCGATCACGGCCGTGTGCGCCGTGGTCTTGGCGGTCGCGGGGGTGCCGCGCGACATCACGAGCCAGACCAGGAAGATGAAGAAGGCCAGCCAGCTCAGGCGGACGAAGGTCTTCCAGCGGCGCGTGGCCCGCTGCTCGCGCAGCGACGCGAAGGCCAGTTTCTCGAGCGTCGCGCGCTCCCAGCCCAGTTGCTGCGTGGGGTCGTTCTTGGCCATGTTTTTCGTTGGGGTCGGCGCGGGGCGCTCGAAAGGCTCGAAGCCCTCGGGTTCCGTGCGGTTGGATTCGGTCATGTCAAAAGGCCAGGGGCCGGAGGTTCCAGGCAGTATGCCAGTGGACCACGCCGTCATGCTCGCTGAGTGCGATCTTCACGAGGCCCCCGCGACATGGGCCGCCGGCGCACTCTCCGGTGTCCGGCTTGTAGACCGCGCCGTGGGTCGCACACAGCAACCACTGCCCGCTGTCGTCGAAGAATCGGTCGGGCTGGAAGTCGAGTTCCATCGCGACGTGGCTGCAGCGGTTCAGGTAGGCATGCGGCGCGCCCTCGAAGCGCACCGCGAAGGCCCGGCAGGTCTCGCCGCCGTGGATGACGTCGAAAGGCACCGCCCGGCCGCCCTCGACCAGGTCGGCGGCGTTGCACAGGGGGATGCATTCGCTCATGAGAGGAGATTGTCAGGCGTTGTCGACCAGCCAGCGCGACAGATCGGCCACCGAATGCGCGACGTGCAGCGGCGCCAGCGCGTCGAAATCGCCCGGCTCGTGGGCGCCATAGCTCACGCCGACGCTCGCGCAGCCCGCATTGATCGCGAGCTGCAGGTCGTGCGTGGTGTCGCCGATCATCAGCGTCCGGTCGGCCGGCACCTCGAGCTCGTCCATCAGCTCGAGCAGCATGCGCGGATGCGGCTTGCCGAAGGTCTCGTCGGCGGTGCGCGAGGCGTCGAAACGATCGCGCAGCGCGACCGTGGCCAGCGCCTCGTCGAGGCCGCGGCGCGACTTGCCGGTGGCGACGGCCAGCCTGTGGCCGCGCGCGCGCAGCGCGTCGAGCATCGGCAGCACGCCGTCGAACAGCACCAGGTCGTCCTTGCGCTGCAGGAAGTGGTAGCGGTAGCGGGCGCCCAGCTCGGCGTACTTCTCCTTCGGCACATCGGGCGCGGCGCGGGCGAGCGCCTCGGCGAGACCGAGGCCGATGACCCAGGCGGCGTCGTTTTCGCTCGGCCTGGCGCCGCCGACGTCGACCACGGCGGCCTGGATGCAGCGCACGATGAGCCGCGTGGAGTCGTAGAGGGTGCCGTCCCAATCGAAGGCGATCAGGTCGAAGCGGCGGGGTCGGATGTCAGTCATGGGCTTGGACGAAAGGATGGGCGGCGAGTGCATCGAGCGCGGCGAGGGGCATCAGCGCGTGCAGCTCGGGCGGCAGCTCGGCCTGCAGCGCGATGCGCTCGGCGCTCGCGGGATGGGTGAACTGGAGCCGCCAGGCGTGAAGGAACATGCGCTTGAGACCGAGCTTCTGCAGCGCCCGATTGCGCTCGAAAGCGCCGTATTTGTCGTCGCCGGCGATCGCATGGCCGGCCGAAGCCAGGTGGACCCGGATCTGGTGGGTGCGGCCGGTCTTGATGGTGACCGCCAGCAGCGAGAAGGTGGCGGGGTCGCCCGCAAGCGAGAAACGCGCCAGCACCTTCACCAGCGTGACCGCGCGCATGGCGTCAGGATGGTCCTTGGCGACCACGCGAACCCGCCGCTCCCCTTCGGCGGCTCCCGCGGCCGCGGGCAGCAGGTACTTGGCAAGCGGCGCGTCGAGCACCTTCCTGTTAGCCGGCCAGTTGCCCTCGACCAGCGCGAGATAGGTCTTGCCGGTCTCGCGCTCGCGAAACTGGTCCTGCAGCGCCGTCAACGCGCTGCGCTTCTTGGCCACCAGCAGGATGCCGGAGGTTTCGCGGTCGAGCCGGTGCACCAGCTCCAGGAAGCGCGCCGCGGGCCGCGCCCTGCGCAATTGCTCGATCACGCCGAAGCTCACGCCGCTGCCGCCGTGGACCGCAACGCCGGCGGGCTTGTCGATCGCCAGCAGGGCGTCGTCCTCGAGCAGCAGCGGGAATTCGCGCGCCGGTGCCGCCGGCGTCCCGCCCTCCTCCGACCGGGCCGCGACCCGGACCGGCGGCAGCCGCAGCACGTCACCCGCCGCCAGCCGCGACTCGGCCTGGGCGCGCCCCTTGTTGATGCGCACCTCGCCCGAACGGATGATCCGGTACACGTGGGTCTTGGGCACGCCCTTGAGATGGCGGAACAGGTAATTGTCCAGCCTTTGGCCGGCGGAATCCTCGTCGACCGTCAGAAAGCGAACTTCTGCCGCCGCGGGGGCCGGCTTCGCACCTATAATGTTTTTCACCAGCGCGGTCTTGTAAGTGCTTGATTAAACAGAAGTTTAGAGCACTGCAGGAAGCGCTGTGAGGTCGATGCCGCTTTGAGGCAGCGTCCGCAGGCCACGCGCAAGAGCGCAAGGCGGCGGCCCTGCTCCCGAGTCAAGCCGACGCCCACGAAACACCGATACGGAATACCCAGCCGGCAGGCTCCAAGCTGCCGGCGGATCGAAGCGAGTACCTTGTGTTGATGCTGCTGATTCAACTGATCCTGCGCTGGCTGATGCCGGCGAGCACAGGCATTGAATCGCCAGAAGTGCGCGCCACAACTGCGCCAACCGCTATAAAAAAGATAGCGAATCGACATCCTCTCGGGCTCGCCCCCATCCATGCGCCCCCACCCCGTCTGACATCGAGCTGACACTCGATGCGGTCATCCGCGCTCGCGCGGCGACCCCAGCAGCCTGGGCCGAGCGGCAATTCCTTCGTTTCGCGCGACGTCGTCCGTGCATCGTTAGGTCCGTCATGGACCGGTAGAACGATATGAACTAAGGACAACGCATCATGAAGCGGATGCTGATCAACGCCACGCAGGCCGAAGAACGCCGCCTGGCCATCGTCGACGGGCAAAAGCTCCTCGACTACGAAATCGAGATCGAAGGGCGCGAACAGCGCAAGGGCAACATCTACAAGGCGGTCGTGACGCGGGTCGAACCCTCGCTCGAAGCCTGCTTCGTCGACTACGGCGAGGACCGCCACGGCTTCCTGCCGTTCAAGGAAATCTCCAAGCAGTATTTCGCCGAAGGCGTCTCCGCCAGCCAGGCGCGGATCCAGGACGCGATCCGCGAAGGCCAGGAACTGGTCGTGCAGGTCGAGAAGGAAGAACGCGGCAACAAGGGCGCGGCGCTCACGACCTTCATCTCGCTGGCCGGCCGCTATGTCGTGCTGATGCCGAACAACCCGCGCGGCGGCGGCGTCAGCCGGCGCATCGAGGGCGACGACCGGGCCGAGCTCAAGGAAGCGATGGACCAGCTCGAGTACCCGAAGGGCATGAGCATCATCGCGCGCACCGCCGGCATCGGCCGCTCCGCGCCCGAGTTGCAATGGGACCTGAACTACCTGCTCAAGCTCTGGACCGCCATCGACGGCGCCGCCAAGGGCGCCAAGGGCGCCTTCCTGATCTATCAGGAGTCCTCGCTGGTGATCCGCGCGATCCGTGACTATTTCAATCACGACATCGGCGACATCCTGATCGACACCGACGACATCTACGACCAGGCGCAGCAGTTCATGGCGCACGTGATGCCCGAGCATGCGGCGCGCGTGAAGCGCTACCGCGACGACGCGGCGCTGTTCAGCCGCTTCCAGATCGAGCACCAGATCGAATCGGCCTATGCCCGCACGGTGCAGCTGCCCAGCGGCGGCGCGATCGTGATCGACCACACCGAGGCGCTGGTCTCGGTCGACGTCAACTCGGCGCGCGCCATCAAGGGCGGCGACATCGAGGAAACGGCCACCCGCACCAACCTCGAAGCGGCCGACGAAGTGGCGCGCCAGATGCGCCTGCGCGACCTCGGCGGCCTGATCGTGATCGACTTCATCGACATGGACGAGTCGAAGAACCGCCGCGAGGTCGAAAGCCGCCTGCGCGATGCGCTGCGGCAAGACCGCGCCCGGGTGCAGTTCGGCTCGATCAGCAAGTTCGGCCTGATGGAAATGAGCCGCCAGCGCCTGAAGCCGGCACTCAGCGAAGGTTCGTCGATCCCCTGCCCGCGCTGCGGCGGCTCGGGCCACATCCGCGACACCGAATCGAGCGCGCTGCAGATCCTGCGCATCATTCAGGAAGAGTCGATGAAGGACAACACGGCCGCCGTGCATGTCCAGGTGCCGGTCGAAGTGGCCTCGTTCCTGCTGAACGAGAAGCGCCCCGAAATCGCCAAGATCGAACTCAAGCAGCGCGTGACCGTGCTGATGGTGCCGAACAAGACGCTCGAGACGCCCAACTACCGCCTCGAACGCCTGAAGCACGACGACCCGCGCCTCGACCACATCGAGGCCAGCTACAAGATGGCCGACGAGATCGAAGATCCGACCTCGGTCACGCGCCGTTCGCAGGAGCCGACCAACAAGCAGACGCCGGTGATCAAGGGCGTGCTGCCCGACGCGCCGGCGCCGGTCGCGGTGCCCAAGCCGGAAGCGGTGCGCCCGCCGGTGGCGGCCCCCGCACCGGCACCGGTCGCGCCCGTGGCGGTCCCTGCCAAATCGGCCGAATCCGGCCTCTTCGGCTGGATCAAGAGCCTGTTCGGCGCCACGCCGGCACCGGCGCCGGTACCGGTGGTGATTCCGGTGGAGGCGCCGAAACCGCGCCGCGAAGGACGCGATGGCCGGGGCGGACGCGACGGCGAAGGCGCCCGTACGGCACGTGACGGCGAGCAGCGTCGTGGCGGCCGAGGCGAAGGCCGTGGCGGCCGCGACGGCGAAAGCCGCGGCGGCGAACGCCGTGGCGGTCGCTCGGGCGAACGCCGGGACGGCGAACGCCGCGAAGGGCGCGAGGCCCGCGGCGAAGCCCGCACCGACAACCAGGTGCGCGAGGCGCGCGAACCGCGAGAGCCGCGCGAAGCCCGCGCTCCCCGCGACGGCGAGCGTCGCGGTCGCGGCGAGCGCCGCGACGGCGAAGCCCGCCAGGCGCCGGCCGAGCACGCCGACCTCCAGCTCGACAACCAGGCGCTGGCGTCGGATCCGGCGGTGAACGACGTGGCAGCCGGCCCGTCGGAGCGCGCTCCGCGCGGACGCGGCGAGCGCCGGGAACGCGGCGAACGCGGTGGCGAAGGCACGCGCGAACGCAACGCCGAGACGGTCCGCGAAGCCCAGGGCGACGCAGCGCAGGAAGGCGCGTCGAACGAACGTGGCGCACGCAGCGGTCGCGGCGAAGACCGCCCCCCGCGCGCTGAACGCGGCGAGGGCCGCCGCGAGCGGCGCAGCGACGGCCCGGCGCGCCCCGCCGAGGCGGGCACCCCGGACGCCCCGATGCCGGAAGCCGGCGCCGTCGACGCCCCTGTCGTCGAGGCCGGCGCCCCCGGCGACGACCAGGGCGTCGAAGCGGCGCCGCGCCGCGACGGCGACGAACGCCGCGGCCGCTCACGCGACCGCTTCGGCCGCGATCGGCGCGAGCGCGGCCCGCGTGAAGACGCCGGGGAAGCGAACCTCGCCAGCCCCGACGCCGCCACGGCACCGGTCGAAGCCGTGGAGCGCGCCGTCCAGCCGGACGCGCCGTCGGTGCCTGTTCGTGCGCAGCGTCCGGTCGAAGCCCCGGTGGTGCCCATCGCGGTCCAGGCCAAGGCCCCTTCCGCGCGGGCGCTGCCGAAGGTCCAGCCCTTCGAGCTGCCGCTCGACG
The DNA here is from genome assembly GCF_052114385.1 of Variovorax sp. M-6. Lineage (NCBI taxonomy): Bacteria > Pseudomonadati > Pseudomonadota > Betaproteobacteria > Burkholderiales > Comamonadaceae > Variovorax > Variovorax sp. M-6. The sequence continues at coordinate 39,439 of NZ_JBFREQ010000027.1, forward strand.
AACTCGCCCAGGTGGCCGAAGGCTCGGGCCTCCACTGGGTCAATTCGGACGCCGACCGCGTCGCCGAGGTTCGCGCCGCCATCGCGGCCGAGCCCAAGCCCGTGCATGTGCCCCGCGAGCGCCCGCCGGCGATCGTGATCGACGACGGTCCGCTGGTGCTGGTGGAAACCCGCCGCGACCTGGGATCGATGGCGCTGCCCTTCGAAGAGGCTGCGCGCGGCACGAACGCCTCGCATTGAGGCCACGGGGAGGCGCAATGCCTCCCCGTCTCTTCCCCAGGGTCCCAGGGCAGCATCCGCCCGCGCGGCGGTCCCGCCGCCCGTCCCTTGAGGCCGCCACTCGCGCGGCCCTCTCCTCCCCCACTCCGACACCACTCGCGTCCGAGGCCCCCCACGGCCCGGCGCCGGCCTGAGCGCAGCTGAACGCGTCGCCGATGACGGGGGCGGCCCGGAAAGGGTCAGCCCAACGACAACTTCGGTACTAATTCTCGAAATCCCAATCGGCGTGTGCAAACAACACCCGGGCACCCGTTCGCATTTACATATTGTTATACAAAAGGACTACACTGCTACGACGGATGTTGCGGTGCACCAAGGTGGCTCATTGGGCTGCTGACAGAGGGGGGCAGCCTACGCCGTTTGGCGGACGATGTACGGCTTTTGTTGACACGACACGGGCTGCGACATATGTTCAAATTCTTGCCGATAGTAGTAAAGCGTTACACTGCCACGCTCAAGTTTGAGGCAGCACCCGACACGGGGGGATTTCAGATGTTTCGTACCGATTCGACCGCCAGCGGCAACGTCGTCCGACGCTTTTCCCCGGACGGCGGCGGCCCGTCCGTACCACCCGTTCAGGCGCGGCCGCGCCGCCTGTCCCTCTTCGAGCGCATCGTGAAGCGCTCCCTGGACATCGTCGGGGCCTTGTTCTTTTTCGCTGTCTTCGGGCCGCTCTACCTGCTGGTTGCCCTGGGTGTGCTCATCAGCATGGGACGCCCGGTTCATTTCTGGCAGACCCGGCTCGGCGAGCGCGGGCAACGCTTCCGTTTCTACAAGTTCCGCTCGATGGTGCGCAACTCGGACGACGTGCTGGACGAGTTCCTGAGCCGCAGCGACATGGCACGCACCGAATGGGACACCTTCCAGAAGCTGGAAAAGGACCCCCGCATTACGCCGATCGGCCAGTTCATCCGCAAGCTGAGCCTGGACGAGTTGCCGCAGTTCTGGAACGTCCTCAAGGGCGACATGAGCCTGGTCGGCCCGCGCCCCTGCATGGAGCGCCAGCGCAGCCTGTACGGACGGGGCTGGGAGCACTACTGCGCGATGCGCCCGGGGATCACCGGCCTGTGGCAGGTCAGCGGGCGCAACCGGCTCTCTTACGCCCGTCGGGTCGAGCTCGACGTGGAGTACGTGAGCAACTGGTCCCTGTGGCTCGACGTCAAGATCCTGCTGAAGACCGTTCGCGCCGTGATCACCGGTGAGGGTTCGAAGTGACACAGATCCAGCCGGTCGTTCTCTGCGGTGGAAGCGGCACCCGGCTCTGGCCGCTGTCGCGCAAGACCCTGCCCAAGCAATTCGCCCCGCTGGTGGGCAACAAGAGCCTGCTGCTGCTCACGCTCGAGCGGCTGCGCCCGCTCAACCCGGAAGTGACCTGCGTGGCGGCGGAGGAGCATCGCTTCCTGGTCCAGGAAGGCATCGACGCGGCCCACGTGAGCGGCAAGCAGTTGCTTGAGCCGATCGCGCGCAACACCGCCGCCGCGATGTCGGCGGTGGCCCTTCTGGCCGACCCGGAGCAGCTGCTGCTGTTCGCGCCCGCCGACCACCATATTCCGGAACCGGAGCGATTCGTCGCCACCATCCTGAAGGGCGTGCCGGCGGCGATGGCGGGATACCTCGTGACCTTCGGCGTGGAACCTTCCTTTCCCAGCACCGCTTACGGCTACATCCGCCAGGGCGAGAAGCTCGATGCCGCGCTGGGCGAGGAGGCAGGCCATGCGGTCGCGGCCTTCATCGAAAAGCCGACGGTGGACCGCGCCGAGCAGTTCCTGCTCGAAGGCGGCCACCTCTGGAATGCCGGCATCCTGCTCGTCCAGGCGAAGGTGCTGATCGCGGCGCTGCAAGAGCATGCCCCGGACATCCTCGACAGCTGCAGGCTCGCCACTGCCACCATCGAAACCGATGGCGCCTTCCTCCGGATGGACAGTGCCGCGTTCAGCCGCTGCCGCAGCCAGAGCATCGACTATGCGGTGCTCGAGAAATGCGACCGGGTCGCCGTCATTCCGTTCCAAGGCCGCTGGAGCGACGTGGGCAGCTGGAATGCGGTCGCCGACCTCCATGACACCGATGCCAATGGCAACCGAATCAGCGGCCAGGGCTTCGCGATGGGAGCGACCAACACCTTCATCCATGCACCCAGCCGGCCGGTGGTGGCCCTGGGCACCAAGGATCTCCTGGTGGTCGACACGCCCGACGCGCTGCTGGTCGTGCACCGCGAGTGCGCGGAACAGGTCAAGGACGTGGTCGCGCTGCTGACCACGCACGGTCACAGCCAGGCCACCCGGCACCGCCGCATTCCAAGACCCTGGGGCGCCTACGACAGCATCGACGACGGCGAGCGCTTCGCGGTCAAGCGCCTGACGGTGAAGCCGGGCGCGCGCCTGACCTTGCGGATGCATCACCATCGTGCCGAGCACTGGGTGATCGTCAAGGGGACGGCGCGCGTGGTGTGCGACGACAAGACCGTGCTGGTCAAGGAAAACGAATCGATCTACATCCCCGTGGGTGCGGTCTATCGGCTGGAGAATGTCGGCAAGACCGCACTGGAAGTCATCGAAGTCCAGACCGGCGGCTACCTGGGCGAAGACGACATCGTGCGCTTCGCCGATGGCGAGGCGCCCGTCGTCGGCAGTGCAAGATTGCTCGCCTGACTTTTCCAACCGGCGACAAGGCCTTATTTCAATGAACGAGTTGCAGAAGCGGATTTTCGTCGCCGGCCATCGCGGCATGGTTGGAAGCGCCATCGTGCGTTGCCTGGAAGCGCAGGGCTATACCCACATCATCGCCAGGAGCCGTTCGGAACTCGATCTGACGGACCAGGCGCAGGTGCGGGCCTTCTTCGCCGAAGAGAGGCCCCAGGAGGTGTACGTCGCCGCCGCGAAGGTTGGCGGCATCCATGCCAACAACAGCTTTCCGGCCGAATTCATCTACTCGAACCTGATGGTCGAGGCCAATCTGATCCACGAATCCTGGCGCACCGGCGTCGGCAAGCTGCTGTTCCTCGGGTCGAGCTGCATCTACCCGCGCCTCGCGCAACAGCCCATGTCGGAGGACGCGCTCCTGACCGGCAAGCTGGAACCGACCAACGAGCCCTATGCGGTCGCCAAGATCGCCGGCATCAAGCTGTGCGAGAGCTACAACCGCCAGTACGGCTGCGACTTCCGCAGCGTGATGCCGACCAACCTCTATGGCCCGGGCGACAACTACCACCCCGAGAACAGCCATGTGCTGCCGGCGATGATCCGGCGCTTCCATGAGGCGAAGGCCAGCGATGCGCCGGCGGTCGTCATCTGGGGCACCGGCTCGCCCAAGCGCGAATTCCTCTACGTCGACGACATGGCGCGCGCCTGCGTCCACGTGATGGACCTGCCGCGGGAGGTCTACGCGGCGCATACCGACGTGATGGCCAGCCACATCAATGTGGGCACCGGCGAGGACCTGTCGATCGCCGAACTCGCGCAACTGGTGAGCGAGGTGGTGGGCTACCGGGGCAGCATCCGCTACGACACCAGCAAGCCCGATGGCGCGCCGCGCAAGCTGCTCGACATTTCGCGGATCCGCCAGCTCGGATGGAAACCGGATGTGGCGTTGCGTGACGGTATTGCCAACGCCTACGAAGAATTCTGCAGCGAAATGCCGGTTGCTTGAAGAGCGCCGTACGGGCCGTTCCAACCATGCGCGCTTCCTTCCTTTCCCTCGTTCCGCCGGGCTCCGGCGGCGTTCGGGACTATGCGACCGTGATCGGGAACGCGCTCCAGTCCCCGCCCCTGGAAATGACCCGGATGACCGACGTCTCGTCGCTTTCGGGCGACTGCCTGCTGCTGCACTTCAGCGGCTACGGCTTCCAGAAACGCGGCGTGCCGCTCTGGCTGGTCGAGCATATGCGCAGCCTGCGCACGCGCTTCCGGGCATTCGGCGTGGTGTTCCATGAGCTGTTCGCTTCCAGCCCGCCCTGGGGCTCCGCGTTCTGGCTCGGCGCCTGGCAAAAGCGGATCGCCAGGGAACTGCTCGATCTTTCGGATTTCTGGTTGACCAACCGGGAGGAGTCCGGTCGCTGGCTGCTGGCTCGGCGCGACACCATGCCGCACCGCGTGCTACCCGTTATTTCGAATGTGGGAGAGCCGGCTTCGATCGACACCGACAGGGCGCCGCACCTGGTCGTCTTCGGCAGCCCCGGGGTGCGCGCCAACGTCTACCAATGGGCCGGCGGCGAAGTGTTCGACCGTGCACGACGCAAGGGCCTGGTCATCCACGACATCGGTCCGCCGTTGCAGGACGCTTCGCTGGCGCAGCGGCTGGTCCGGGAGAACGCTGTGGTGCACGGGAAACTGGCGGCGCAGGAGGTCAGCCAGGCCCTCTCCGGCGCCAGCTACGGCGCCCTCTCCTATCCCATCGACTACGCGTCCAAGAGCGGCGTGCTTGCCGCCTACAGCGCCCACGGCGTCTGCCCGATCCTGCTCTGGAACGACGACCGGCCGCACGATGGACTGGTCGCCAACGTCAACTACGTGGCCGGTTTCGAGGCGCTCGAGAACATCGACGCGCGCGCCGTCGGCCGCCAGGCGCGCAGGTGGTATGAACCGCATTGCGTGGAAGCCCATGTTGCCGCCTTGAGGACCATGAGCGGCGAGGCTCGCAGATGAGCGACATCCGCTACCTGTGGACGTCACGCGAACGGCCGGCACCGGGGTCCCGGCGCTGGTTCGTCGTTTGGGCCAAGCGGGCGCTGCATTTCCGCGCGCTGCTCAAGATCATCCTGGCGAGGCGCAGCTTCCGCGTGCGCGGGGCGCAGGTGGGCGAACTGTCGATCCTCGACCGCTTCGAACTCAAGGGCACGGCCGCCAACCTGAGCGTCGGCGAACACAGCTTCATCTCGGGGTCTTCGGAGATCGTCGCGCTCGATCAGGTCCACATCGGCTCGCGCGTCGTGATCAACGACCGGGTCAGCATTCTCACGGCGAGTCACCATGTCGGAGATCCGGGCTGGCGATCCTTCAGGAAGCCCGTGCGCATCGAGGACTACGCCTGGATCGCCGTCGGCGCGACCATCCTGCCGGGTGTCACGATCGGCTACGGCGCGGTCGTGGGCGCGGGCGCAGTGGTTGCGAAGGATGTGCCGCCGCTGGCGGTGGCCACCGGCAACCCGGCCGTGGTTCGCTTGAACGCGCGCCCCGCCGACCTCTGCTACGACCCGGTGGCCCTGCTGCCGCCGTTCGAGGCCTGGATCGGCCGCCGCGCGGATCCGGCGAGTCCGTCGAATCCGCCCATGCACGGCCTCGAGCCGCGGCCATGACCATGGTGCTGGTCACGCATCCCGGGCTGCAGCACTCGCATCAGCTCGCCCTCGCGCTGCACGAGCGTTCGCTGCTGCAGTCTTTCTGGTCCGGCGTGCCGGTCGTGGCGGACGGCGAAGCGCCGCCGTGGTGGCTGCCCGCCGGCTACCGCGACAAGGTCCGCAAGGTCGAGATTCCCCGCTCGCTGCGACGTCATCCGGCCCGCTTCCAACTGGCCCTGAGGATGTCGGGCTCGATCGTCAGGCTCGGCGTTCCGGGTTCGGACATCGTGCACCGCGTTTTCCACTGGTTCGACCACTGGGCCGCGCAGCAGATACGCCAGTTCAGGCCCAAAGTCGTCGTCGCCTACGAAAACGCGGCCTACCACACGTTCCAGGCCGCCAAGTCGGTCGGTGCGCGCTGCGTGCTGGACGCCGCCGCCTTCCACCACCGGACCGCCGCCCGGCTGCTGGGCGCGAGCGATACGCCTTACACGCCCGAGATCAATCGCCGCAAGGACGAGGAGGTCCGGTTGGCCGACCTGATCCTGACATGCTCTCCGCTGGCGGCGGAAAGCTACACGGCCAACGGCGTGCCGGAAGACAAGATCCGGCCCATGATGCTCGGTGCCGAGTTGCCGCCCGACGTGCCGGCCTGGCAGGCCCACGGCGGTCCGCCGCGCTTCGTCTTCGCCGGCGCGCTGAGCCGGCTGAAGTCGATCGACAGCATCGTTGCCGCCTTTCGCCGGCTGCATGCCGAGGGCATCGCCTACGAGCTGGAGTTCGTCGGCGGCGTCGCCGACGACGCGTTGCTGCGCGCCGTGCTTGCCACGCCCAACACGCGCCACACGCCCAGCGTGCCGCAGGGCAAGTTGTTCTCGATCCTCGCGCGTGCCGACTGCCTGCTGCTGCCCTCGCGCTTCGATTCGTTCGGCATGGTGGTCGCCGAGGCGATGGCTTGCGGAACGCCTGCCGTGGTCTCGACGAATACCGGCGCCAAGGCGATGATCGAGGCTTTTCCAGGCAGCGGCTGGATCGTTGAGCCGGAAGTGGAACCGCTGCATGCGCTGCTGCGGCAACTGGCTCGCAGGCCGGAGCAGTTGCAGTCCGCGCGGGCGATCGCGCGGCAGTCCGGAGAAGCATTCTCGTGGGCCAGCTATCGAAGCCGCGCCGGCGAGTTGTTCGAGGAATTTGTTCAATGAGTACGGTTGCTTCCCATACCCATACCCATGCACCGGCACGAAGGTCGACGCTGACCCGTGCCGGCAAGGCCTTCATCGCGGTGTTCCTGATCATCGTGCTGGAAGGCGCCGTGCGGAAATGGGTGAGCTCGGCGGCCACGCTGCCGATGCTCCTGATGCGCGACGTGCTCGCGATCTACGTGATCGCCTATGCCCTTCGAAATGGCGCGCTGCAGCGCCAGAAGGGCATCACCCAGGCTTTGCTGGTGTGGTCCTGCCTGGTCGTTGCCTGGGGCCTGATGCAGCTGGTCGCCGGCGCGAGTTCGCCCACCGTGCTGCTGATCGGGCTGCGCTTCTGGCTGTTGTACATATGGTTCGGCGTGGCGGCTGCCGCCGCGATGAACGAAGCCGACTATCGGGCCGCGATGCGGGTGGCCGCCTGGACCTTGCTGCTGATGACGCCGCTGGTCGTGCTGCAGCATTTCTCGCCGCCGGGCGCGCGCATCAACAGCCAGGTCGATGGCGACGAGACCGGCGTCTTCCTGGTGATCGCCGATGTCGTCCGGACCACCGGCACTTTCAGTTTCACGGCCGGCTACACCACCTACCTGGCGCTCATGACGCCGCTGGTGTTCGCGTATGCCGCGGCGCGCAAGCGGAACGGGCGGCAGAACCTGTTCGCAATGGCACTGTTCGGCGCCTTCATCGTCTCGAGCATGGTGAGCGGCTCGCGCACCGCCGTCACCCTGTCCGGCCTGATGGTCGCGGGCTACTTCGTCGGCCGGCTCTGGCTGGCGCGCGGCAAGGCCAAGGTCCGGGCCGCCGTGGGCGTCGTTGCAGGACTCTTGCTGCTCGCGGTGCTGCTCTATGCCTTCCGCGGTGCGATCGAGATCACCGAGCAGCGTTTCCAGGAGGCCTCCGAGGTCGAGGGCTTCTGGGGCCGCGTGCTGATGATCTTCATCGGCCAATCCGTTGCATACGACCAGTTCACCTGGCTGGGCTCCGGCATCGGCCTGGGCTCGAACCTCGCGACCTTTGCGCGCACCGGCAGCACCGGCGACTTCGCGCTGGCCGAAGTCGAGGCCAGCCGGATCCTGCTCGAAGGCGGCCTGATCGGCTACGTGTTCACCGCGTTCAAGGTGGCGGTCGTCGTCGCGGGCGTCAGCAAGAGCTTGAAGCTGTCCTTCCGCCTGCATTCGGTCTATCCGATCCTGCTGTGGATGGTCGTGTCGCTCGCCATCCTCACCTGGTCGGCCATCGGCCAACTGTCCGCCCACGGGCTGCTGGGCATCATGCTGGCTTTCGGCCTGCTCGTATTCCGGCATCCCACGGTCGAGTTCTTTCCCCCTCGCAATCCATCGGCGTGAGACTGCTACATCTGATTTCCTCGGTCGATCCTCGCGGAGGCGGACCGATCGAAGGCGTGCTTCGGATCCACGAAGCCCTCGTCGCACTCGGCCACGAGAGCGAGTTGCTGTCGCTGGACGATCCGGCGTCGGCCTGGGTTCGCGAGTGTCCGGTGCCGCTTCACGCCGTGGGACCGTCGCGCACCAGCTACATGTACAACGCGAACGCCGTGGCGTGGCTGCGCGAGCATGCAGCCCGCTATGACGCGGTGATCGTGAATGGTCTTTGGCAATACGCCGGCTTCGCCGCCTGGCGTGCGCTGCATTCGTCGACCACGCCCTATTTCGTCTACACCCACGGGATGCTCGACCCGTGGTTCAAGCGGCGCTATCCGCTCAAGCACCTGAAGAAGTGGCTGTACTGGCCCTGGGCCGAGTACCGCGTGCTGCGCGACGCCGCTGCAGTGATCTTCACCTGCGAGGAAGAACGCCTTCTGGCGCGCCAATCCTTCTGGCTCTACCGTGCCCGGGAAGTCGTCGGCTCGTACGGCACCTCCGAGCCGCCTGCGGACGCGGCGGCACTGACCGAGGTTTTCCTGAACCGCTTTCCCGAGCTTCGGGGCAAGCGATCGCTGCTCTATCTCGGGCGTGTCCACGAGAAGAAAGGCGGCGATCTCCTGATCGACGCATTTGCCCGCGTCGCGGCCGATGCGCCCGAACTGCAACTGGTCATGGCCGGGCCCGGCGACGAGGGCCTGGTGCAGCGGCTCGCAAGCCGTGCCGCGGAGCTCGGCATTTCGGCGCGCATCACCTGGACCGGGATGCTGCTGGGCGACCTCAAATGGGGCGCCTTCCATGCGGCGGATGTGTTCTGTCTCCCATCGCACCAGGAGAACTTCGGCATCGCTGTGGTGGAGGCGCTGGCCTGCGGCAAGCCCGTGCTGATCAGCGACAAGGTGAACATCTGGCGCGAGATCGAACAGGACGGCGCAGGCCTGGTGGCCCCGGACACGCTGGCCGGCACGATCGACACCCTGCAGCGCTGGCTGGCGCTGACGCCGGCGGCGGTGGCGGCCATGCGCGTCGCGGCGCGGCGTTCGTTCCGGGATCGTTTCCAGGTCGGGCAGGTCGCGGAAACGCTGGTCCGGATCATCGGCGAACATACGCCGGGGTCAGGCGTCGCCTCGACACCGTCAAGACCGCGCCGAACCGGCGCCGGAACGCTGCCCGAGGGTCAATGAAGCTTCTTGTCTACGGAATCAATTTCGCGCCGGAACTGACCGGCATCGGCAAATACACAGGCGAGATGGTTGCCTGGCTCGCGGCCAGGGGGCATGAGGTGCGGGTGGTGACGGCGCCGCCCTACTACCCGGATTGGGCGGTCCGGCCCGGCTACAAGGGCTCTCGCTACGCCCGCGAGGAGTGGCATGGCGCCACCGTGTTCCGCGCGCCGTTGTGGGTACCGCGCAAGGTGACCGGACTGAAGAGGCTGGTTCACCTGGCCAGCTTCGCGCTCTCGAGTGTTCCCGCGCTGCTCGCGCAGTGGCGCTGGAAGCCCGACGTCGTGTGGGTGACCGAACCGCCGCTGTTCTGTTCGCCGGCGGCGCTGGCTTTCGCGCGCCTGCGCTCGGCGAAGGCATGGCTGCACATCCAGGACTACGAGGTGGATGCCGCCTTCGAGCTCGGCCTGCTCAAGGGCGCCGGCGTGCGATCGTTCGCTGCCGCGGTCGAGCGCGGCCTGATGCGGCGGTTCGACCGCATCTCGACGATCTCCCCGCGCATGATGGAGCGTGCGAGCCGCAAAGGCACGGAGGATGAACGGCTGATCTCGCTGCCGAACTGGGCCGACGTGTCGGCCGTGCAGCCCCTGCGGGCGGCGAGTCCCTATCGGGCGGAACTGGGCATCCGGCCCGAGACCGTCGTGGCACTCTATTCGGGCAACACGGGCGCCAAGCAGGGTCTGGAACTGCTGGCCGAGATGGCCGGCATGCTGCAGCACCAGCCCAACCTCGAGTTCGTGTTCTGCGGCAATGGCGCCGGGCGCGCCGACCTGATGCGGCGCTGCGAGAAGCTCCCGAACGTGCGCTTCCTCGACTTGCAGCCGGTCGGCCGCCTGGGCGATCTGCTCGGCCTTGCCGACATCCACCTGCTGCCGCAGCGCGCGGACGCCGCCGATCTCGTGATGCCTTCCAAGCTCACCGGCATGCTCAGCAGCGGCCGACCGGTGGTCGCCGGCGCAAGAGCCGAAACGGAGCTCGGCAAGGTGGCCGCCCAGTGCGGCCTGGCCGTCCCCCCGGACAACGCCCGCGCCTTCGCCGATGCGGTGCTCCAACTCGCCTCCCAACCTGCTTTGCGCGCGGAACTCGGCCTGCGCGCCCGCGCCTTCGCCGAAGCCCACTTCGACCGCGACGCCGTCCTCGCGCAATTCGAACGCGACCTCCAGTCCTGCCTGAAAAGCTGAAAGGCCGGCGAAGCCCGGCCTTGTTCGCGAAACACCGCGGAACCGGCTTTGCCGGGCCGCTGGTGTTGCCCCCGGTAGGGGGTGGGCGCCCGGACACGCAGTGCCGGGCAACCTGGGGGCGAGCAACAGCTACTGCTCTTCGGGCAGGATGCTCTCGTAGTTGTAGTTGGTGTAGCGGTAGCGGCCATACTTGTAGGGCGCATAGCCCCTGCGGCGCACGTTCATGCCGTTGAGCAGCACGCCGGTGGCCGCCTTGCCGCCCATCGCGAGACGCCGTGTGCTTTCCTTCAGCTCACCCATCGTGGACTGTTCGGCGCGTGCCACCAGCAGCACGGTGCCCACGTGCGTGGCCACCGTGCTCGTGTCGGCGGCGACCAGCACCGGCGGCGCGTCGATGACCACCAGGTCGTACTGGTCGGACAAGCGCTCGAGGTTCGACTTGAACGAGTCCGAGATCAGCAGTTCGGCCGGATTCGGCGGCAACTGCCCGGTGGCCAGGAAGTCCAGGTTGGGCACCACCTGACGGTGGACGGTCTGCTGCACCGTCAAGCTGCCGGCGATCAATTCCGACAGGCCGCCGTGACGCTGCAGGCCGAAATACTGGTGCGTGTGGCCGCGCCGCAGATCGGCATCGATCAACAGGGTCCGCTTGCCGGCGGCTGCCATCAGCGCGGCGAAGTTGGCGGCCACGAAGCTCTTGCCGACGCCCGGCGTGGGCCCGGTAATCAGCACGCGGTTGTTCGGCGACTCCAGCATGGCGAACTGCATCGCGGTGCGCAGGCTGCGCAGGCTCTCGACGGCGGGGTCGTCGGTCTTTTCGATCGTCAGCAGACGCACGCCGGTGGCGCCGCTCAAGCGCCGCTTGGCGATGGCATCCTGGGCCGGACTCAGCGGAATGGTCGAGAACACAGGCAGGCCGATGTCGGCCTCGACCTCGTGCGGATCGCGGATGCGCTGCTCCACGAACGCATTGCGCAGGAAGGCCGCGCAGACGCCGCTGAACAGGCCCAGGGCCAGGGCCGCAGCCATGATGACCGTCCGGTTCGGCTTGATCGGGAACATCGGCAGCACGGCCTCATCGAGCACGCGGACGTTGCCGACCTTGCCTTCCTTCACCAGGCGAAGCTGCAGCGCATTGTTGAGCAGCGACTGGTAGAGCTCGGTGTTCACCTTGACATCGCGCTCCATGCGCACCGCTTCCTGCTGGATCGCGGGCAAGCCCTTGATCCGCGTCTGGATTGCGGTGATGTCGGTCTTCAGCGCCGCAATCTGCGCGTCCAGCGTCTGGACCAGCGGATGGTTGGAGGTGAAGCGCGCTTCGAGTTCGCGCCGGCGCTGCTGGGCCTCCAGCAGCTTGGTCTGGCGATCGACGGCCTGGCCCAGGATCATGGTCGCTTCTTCGGAGAACGCCACCGTTCCCTTCTGGTTGCGATAGCGGTTGTAGACCTCTTCGGCGGCCTCCATCTGACGCTTGAACAGCGGCAGCTGGACGTCGAGGAACGCCAGCGTCTTCTGCGCTTCCGCCGCCTTGCGCTCGACGTTCTGCTGCACGTACTGCTCGCCCACGGCGTTCAGCACCCGTTGCACCCGGTTGGGATCGATGTCCTGCAGCGCGACGTTGATGATGCCGGACGCCTTGCCCCGCTCGCTCAGCTGGAGGCCGGCCTGGAGCCCGAGGGTGGTCGGCAGCTTGGGCAGATGCATCAGGTTGAACTCGGCGCCCGGTTTGCCGTACAGCGCGCTCACCTTGAGCGCGAGCGGCCCGGCGGGGGTCTGCGCCTTCAGGAGGGTGCCAACCGTGCCGGTCAGAGGCTCAGGCAGCGAGGAGGCCGACAGCGTGTACTGCCCGTCGCCCTTGGCCGTTACCACGAAGGATGTCCCCTCCATCGCCTGCGGGACATCGAACTGGGCCACGTCGATCCTTTCCGTGCCCGACACATAGCCGCCGAAGCCCAGGAAGCCCGGGTCCGACAGGCCGCTCGCCCGCCGCGCCAGCCAGCCGCCGATATAGGGCACATAGCGCGGGCCGGCCACGACGTCGAGCTTGATCGCCTCGACGACCTTGCCGGCGATCATGCGCGAGCGGATGATTTCCATTTCGGCGCTGCCCGGCGTCTTGACGTCGAACAGCCCGCCGACGTCGCTGAGGACACCCTTGCCGGTGTCCGGGCTCTCCACCTGGATCACCATGTTGGACTCGTAGACCGGCCGCTGGAGGAACGCATACACCACGCCGCCGAGGAACACGACCAGGGTCACGAAGGCGATCAGCCACTTGTTCGCGACGAGCACCTCGAGGTAGTGCCCGACGTCGAAATCCTCCTCGTCCGACGTGCCGAAGGAACTTGGATTGGATTTGGGAGTGAGAGAGGAATTCATCGGCTGGATACTCTTGAAATGCGTTTGACCCATTGCTGGGTGCCGTCTTCGATGAGCGTCAGCGACCGCTCGAAAGAAGCGCGGCCGGCCCGGTAGGGGTCCGGCACGTCCTGATCGCTGAACTCACAGAGACGAAATACCTTGCCGGAGGCAAATAGATAGAGCTCCTCGACCGCGCGGCGCTGCTGGCCGTCCATCACGAGGATCAGGTCGGCGCGCTGGCAGGCATCGAGGCTGATCTGCCGCGCGCGGTGGCCTTCGATGGGGATGCCGCGCTCCTGCATCAGTTCGCACGCAATGGCGTCCGCGGGCTCACCCACCAGGGCGCCGAGGCCGGCGGATGCGACTTGCGCGTCCGGCAGGGCCGCGGCGAGCAAGCCTTCGGCCATCGGGCTGCGGCAGATGTTTCCGATGCACACGACGAGGATGTTCCGGATGGTCACGGTCGGCTCGGTCAGCGGCCGGTGACGGTGAGCGTCTGGTACGAACTCGCCGTCGTGGCGGTCGGCAGGATCAGGTTCAGCACGCGGTTCCACTGCACCAGCGGCACCGGGTCGACATACACCACGTCCTTGGCCTTCAGCGCGAAGCCATTCGCCATCGCAATCGCGGTGGGCGTGCTGGCGTCCAGATGGAAGATCGACTGGCCCTGGGCTTCGTTGCGGATCACGTAGATCTGGCGCGGATTGGCGGTCGACAGGTTGACGCCGCCCACTTCGGTCAGGGCGTCGTTCAGGCTCAGCCGGCCATTGCGCATCAGCACCCCGCCCTGCTGGGTCACCTCACCCATCACTGTGACCTTGCGCTCTTCGCGGCCACGCACATAGATCATGTCGCCCGGGCGCAGCGGGAGGCGGCTGGGATTGATCCCGGCATCGGCCATCGCCAACATGTCGAGGGGGATCGTCTTGCCGTCGCGCGTCAGGTCGATCGATGAACGGTCGCCGTTCGGGGTCACGCCGCCCGCGCGGTTGATCGCTTCCGCCAAGGTCATCGGAATGTCCGTGAACAGGATCAGTCCGGGTGTACGGACCTCGCCGTCCATGTAGGCGCGCTTGCTGCGGAAGGCCTCGACCCGGACACTGATCTGCGGGTCCTTGAAGACGCGCGCGAGGCGCTTCACCACCGCCTGCTCCATCTCCTGGATGGTCATCCCCGCCACCTTGAGTGGCCCGATGTACGGGAAACTCAACTGGCCGGTGTTGGAGACGATGTAGCCGGGTGCGGGAGAGACGCTGGCGGGGTCGGCCACCGTGGTCGCGGGAACCGAGCTGAACACCATCTCCGGATGGTCGAACACCACGATGCCCACAACATCGCCGGGACCGATCCGGTAGGGCTCCGTCGGGCCCAGCAGACCCATCACTTCGGGGCCGAGCTTGGTCTGGCGCGTGGCGGCGCGATGCGCCCCGATCAAGACAGGTGTGATCTCGGTCAACGCACCCGCAGGCGGCGGATCGATCTCTGCCGTCGAAAAACCGGCCGGCGACACAGCTCGCTCGGCATCGTTGCTGGCCGAACGGAAGCCCGGCGCCAGTGGCGCGCAGCCCTGTACCAGCACGCCCGCCGAAACCAGCAGCGCGGCATGTAGTAAAAAATGCTTCAAGTGCAGCTCCGCATGGTGACCCTGAAATGAATACTTTTGCAAACAGTTACGAACTGTACATCAGGTGCGGGGGCGACTCAAATCCTTTCTTGGCGTAGAACTTTAGTCAGAGGAATTATTTCTGGTCAGGCGGGGAAATCGCACGTTTCCGGGAATTTCCTGAACCGAACCCCGTCCGCAGCGGCAAATCTTCCGCTTCTCGTGCTATTAATTCAATAGCATCAAAGCCGCATGCAGCGGTACAAACCTACGGATTTTCCGACTGCGCGGCGCGCTTCCAGGCGGCCGAAGCCTGGTCGGCGTCGTCGCGCGCCTCGGCCAGTTGCGCCAGCGCTTGCCAAGCCCGCCGATGCAGGTTCGCATCCTGAAGCCCCAGGCCAGCCTGTGTGAGCAACTGTTGCGCCTTGCCCCACAACTGGCGCTTCATGCAGGCCATGCCCGCCAGGTACTGCAGATTGGCATCGCGCGGATTGTTCCGCTGCGCCGACTCGATCCGCGACAGCCAGTCGGCATCGACCGAATCGAGACCCGCTTCCAGCGCCTGGACCAGCTTCACGCGCAAGGATTCACCCAGGCTCTGCGGATGCTCGACCATGCGCGCCCAGGCCGGCAGCAGCCAGGCGCGCGCCAGTGCGAGGTCGCCGCGCAGCGCCACCATGCGCTGGGCCGCATGGATCGCGACCTCGGGCATCTCGCGTTCCCAGGTCTCGAGTTCGCCCCAGGCGCGCAGCAACTGGGCGGGGTCGTGGGCACCCGAGAGCAGCTCGGTGGCCAGCCCGCGCACGATGCTCTGCGCCGCGGCATCCGAGAAAGCCCGGTGCTTGGCCAGCAGACGGGCGGTCTCGAGGGCTTCGAGCGTGCGCCGATCCTGCCTTGCCGCCTTCAGCCGCAGCCGCAGTGCCAGCGTGCGCCGCTGGGCGCCCTGCGGCAGTTCCTCGAGCCGCGCCAAAGCCGCCGGCGCGTCCCGATCGTCGAGCGCCCAACGGGCGGCACGCAGCTGCACGCCTTCGCGCGTTTCGGGCGTGACCAGCACGCCGCGCTCGGCACTCTCGTTGAGCGCCTGCTGCAGGTGGGCGTCGCGTGCCGGGCGGTCCTGCAGCGATTGCGCGCTCTCGGCCGCCAGCAGATGCGCCAGCACCCGCACTTGCAGGGCCTGCGGCAGGCGGGCATCGAGCGCGGCCAGCCTTCTCTCCTGCGCCAGCGCCGCCTGTGCCGCCTTGCGCGCTCGCGAGAAACGGCCGGCCAGCAGTTGCGCAGCGGCATCGAGCAGGGCCACATGCAGCGCGCGCTCCTTTTGCTGCAGCCGCCACTGGCGCGCCTGCTTCGGCAGCGAAAACAGCGCTGCGAGGCCGCGAAGCGCCAAGTGCAGCAGCACGAACGCGGCGAACAGCAGCAGCAGCACCAGGTTCAGCGAGAGGTCGACCCGCCAGGGCGGCCAGAAGACGGTGATCGTGCCCTGGTTGTTGCCGGCGAACAATGCCACCGCGGCGGCGATGCCGAACAGGGCGAGGAACCAGAGGACGGCGCGCATGGCTTCCGGGCCTGTCCTAGCGCCCGGCGGCGGCCGTGGCGAGCGCGGCCAGGGTTTCGTCGACGCGCGGCGGCTCGCTGGTGCGGATCTGAGCCTGCACCTGCTGCACCAGCGTGGCCGCGGCCTGGACCCGGCGCGAGGCCGGATCGAAATAACGGTTGATCGCCGCCGAGACGGTCGCCATCTCGCCGCGCGCCGTGTCTACCTGCCTCGACAGCAGGGCCAGGCGGGCATTGAGCAGCTTGAGCTTGAGGTTCTCGCGCAGGAAGAAGGTCTGCTCGGGGGTCAGCAGCACCGCCTCGGGCCGCTCGATGCGCCCGACGCGCAGCAGCGAGCGGGCCTCGGTGCGCACCATCACCAGGAAGCGCTGCCACCAGGGCGCATCGGCCGGCAGCGGTTCGGCCTGCAAGGTGTCCGACCCGCCGCGACGCAGCGCCACGGCGTTGAGCGCCGGCAGGTCGTCCACGCCGCGCATGAGTTCGTCGAGCTTCTGCAGCGCATCGCTGTTGTCGACGCTGGCGCTGCTGCGAAGGCGGTCGGCGTCGTGCTGCATGGCGCGCTGCAGCGGCGCGAGGCGCGGTTGCGCCGCGCGCGCAATACGCAGATCGCCGGCCTTGAGCGCGGCCAGCAGCGGCTGCACATTGCCGGTGACCTGCGCCTGCTGCAGCGCCAGCCGCACGGCGGCCTCGATGTCGATCACCAGGTTCTCGTCGCGCGAACGCGAAAGGCTCTGCATCAGTTCTTCGAGCTGGGAGCGTTGCAGTGCGACCTCGCCGACCCGGGTTTCGGCCAGCGCCAGACGGGCTGCGGTGTCGCGCACGACTTCCTGCGCCTGGCGCGCCAGGGTGCGGGCCTCCAGCGACTGGGCCAGGGCATCGGCGCTCTGGCGGGCCAATTGCTCCTGCATGCCGCTGACCTTCTGCCAGAGTGCCAGCGCGATCAGCAACGCGACCACCGCGACGATCGCAAGCAGGCCGAACGCCAGCCGCGCCAGCAGCGCCGCTGCGGCCGAATGGCCGGCCGGCACAGGGGTCGGGGTCGGCGCGCGCAGCGCGGGTTCCGGCACGGGCTCGTTGAAGACGGGAGCGTCGCTCATGCGAAGGATTCTATCGACGCGATCAGCGCCGCAAGCGTTGGCCGCGAGACCTGGACGCGGCCGAATCCCGCGTCGCGCGCGGCATCGGCAATGCGATCGTGCGTGACGAGCGCGCGTGCCGCCCCCCAGCCGACGCCAGGCATCAGCTGGCGCAGGTTGCCGATCGCCTCCGAACTGCTGAAGAGCCAGGTCGCGGCACCGCTGGCGCCGTCGATGGCCAGCCTGCGCTCGGCCTCGCCGAAGGGCGGCGGCAGCCGCCGGTAGGCCGCCACGGCATCGCAGGCGCCGCCGGCGGCCGCGATTTCGCGGGCCAGCCAGTCGCGCCCCGTGGCTTGGCCCGCGGCGTTACCGCCCCGGACGATCAGGATCCGCACGCCCGGACCCACCTGCGCGCGGGCGAGAGCCCACAGGTTTTCGGAATCGAACTGCGCCGCATCGGCCGGTGGTGCGTCGATCGCCGATGCCGGCACCCCGGCCTCGCGCAAGCCGCGGGCGGTGCCCGGGCCGGTGGCCCAGAAGCGCAGGTGCGTCGGCAGGCGAAGGTCGATGCCGCGAAAGAAATGCTCGG
Organism: Variovorax sp. M-6; assembly: GCF_052114385.1. NCBI lineage: Bacteria > Pseudomonadati > Pseudomonadota > Betaproteobacteria > Burkholderiales > Comamonadaceae > Variovorax > Variovorax sp. M-6. Next base: position 57,154 of record NZ_JBFREQ010000027.1, read on the forward strand.
CCGCGGCAGCGCTCACGAACATCAGCGCGTGGTAGTCGGAAAGGCGCCGCCAGGCGGCGTGAAGCGGCGCCGGATCTTCGAGCGGCTCGATCGCGATCAATGGCAGCGCCACGGCCTCCAGCCCCGCCGCGTGCAGGTCGTCCACCCATCGCGCGGCCTCTCTGGCCGGCCGTGTGATCAACAGCATGGGCAAGCCTGGCGACGCCTCATGTCTGGAGCAGGCGCGCCACCGCTTCGCCCAGCGCCGTCGCTTGCGCGGCGTCGGCGGCCTCGGCCACCCGATGCACGCGCACCAGCGGCGCCACGCCTTCGGGATCGCCCAGGGCGGCGTCAATGCGCAGGCGGCCGTCGGCCTGCCAGCGCGCGTGCGCGGCCAGCGGCATCGAGCAGCTGCCGCCGAGGGCGCGGCTGACGGCCCGTTCGGCCGCGGTCGCGAGGCCGTCGCCGCCGCTGGCCAGGGGCGCCAGCAGCGTAAACAGGTCGGCGCGGTCGGACCGGACCTCGATGCCCAGCGCGCCCTGCCCGGCGGCGGGCAGCATCGTGTCGGGTTCGAAGCACTCGCGGATGCGGCTCTCCAGACCGAGCCGCTTGAGCCCGGCGGCGGCGAGCACGATCGCGTCGTACTGGCCCTCGTCGAGCTTGCGCAGCCGGGTGTCGAGGTTGCCGCGCAGGGGCTCGATGCGCAGATCGGGCCGCAGCGCGCGCAGCAGCACGACGCGGCGCAGGCTGGAGGTGCCGACCACCGCACCCTGCGGCAGGGCGGCCAGCGAGGCATGGCGCGGCGACACCAGCGCGTCGCGCGGATCTTCGCGCTCGAGCACGCAGGCCAGCGCGAAACCCTCGGGCAGATCCATCGGCACATCCTTGAGCGAATGCACCGCGATGTCGGCGCGCCCTTCCTCGAGCGCGAGTTCGAGTTCCTTGACGAACAGCCCCTTGCCGCCGACCTTGCTGAGCGAGCGGTCGAGGATCTGGTCGCCGCGGGTGGTCATGCCGAGCAGTTCCACCGCATGGCCCTGTTCTTGCAGCAGCGCCTGAACGTGTTCGGCCTGCCACATGGCCAGGCGGCTTTCGCGCGTGGCGATCACGATGTTGCTCAAGACCGTTTTCCGTATGAAAGAGAGACCCGTGGGATGCTAGCATGTTGCGCCGCAGCAACGTCGGCATGTCCCCTGTCCACGAGGAGAAGTTTCGAATGAAGACGAGCCCCGCACCGGTTGCCGCGAAGCGCCGGACCCGTGACGAAGACCTGCCCCTGGTCGCCGACATCCGGCTCCTGGGCCGCATCCTCGGCGACGTGATCCGCGAACAGGAGGGGGAGGACAGCTACGCGCTGGTGGAGAAGATCCGCACCCTGTCGGTGGCCTTCCGGCGCGATGCCGACCATGCGGCGGACCGGGCGCTGAAGAACCTGCTGAAGGGACTGAGCGCGGCCGAGACGGTGAGCGTGATTCGCGCCTTCACCTATTTCAGCCACCTGGCCAACCTGGCCGAGGACCGGCACCAGATCCGCCGCCACACCGAGGCCGAACGCGCCGGCGAGAGCGCCGAAGGCAGCCTGGAGACCGCGCTGGCGCGCATCCGCAAGGCCGGCATCAAGCCCGAGGCGGTGGTCGAGTCGCTGGCCCGCAGCTACGTCTCGCCGGTGCTCACCGCGCACCCGACCGAGGTCCAGCGCAAGAGCATCCTGGACGCCGAGCGCGCCATCGCGCAGCTGCTCGCCGCGCGCGACGAGATCGCATTGCGGCAGCGCGCCTTCGCTGCGGCCAAGGATGCCCTGACGCCGCTGGAGTACGCCGACAACGAGCGCCAGATGCGCACGCGCGTCACCCAGCTCTGGCAGACGCGGCTGCTGCGCTTTTCCAAGCTCACGGTGGCCGACGAGATCGAGAACGCACTGAGCTACTACGAGGCGACCTTCCTACGCGAAATCCCGCGGGTCTATGCCGAACTCGAGAAGGCCCTGGCCCAAGGCGCCAGCGTGCCCTCGGTGGCCCCCTTCCTGCGCATGGGCCAATGGATCGGCGGCGACCGCGACGGCAACCCCAACGTGACCGCCGACACGCTGGAGTACGCACTGCGCCGGCAGAGCGAACTGGCGCTGCGCCACTACCTGACCGAAGTGCACTACCTGGGCGGCGAGCTGTCGCTGTCGGCCACGCTGGTGGACGTGTCGGTCGAGATGCAGGCGCTGGCCGAGCGCTCGCCCGACAGGAACGAGCACCGGGTCGACGAGCCCTATCGCCGCGCGCTGACCGGCATCTATTCGCGGCTGGCCGCCACCCTGCGCGAGCTGACCGGCGGCGAAGCCGCGCGCCATGCGGTGGCGCCGCAGAACCCGTATGCCACGGCCGAGGAGTTCCTGGCCGACCTGCACACCATCGAGGAGTCGCTGGCCGACAAGCACGGCACCGTGCTCGCCGCCCCGCGCCTGCATCCTCTGATCCGCGCGGTGGAGGTGTTCGGCTTCCACCTCGCGACCGTCGACCTGCGCCAGAGCTCCGACAAGCACGAGGCGGTGGTCGCGGAGCTGCTGGCCACGGCGCGCATCGAGCCCGGCTATGCGGCGCTGGCGGAAGAGGACAAGCAGGCGCTGCTGCTGCGCCTGCTCGACGATGCGCGCCCCTTGCGCGTGCCCGACGCCGACTACTCGGCGCTCGCCAGGAGCGAACTCGCGATCTTCGCGGCCGCACGCACCGCCCGCGCGCGCTTCGGCGCGGCGGCGATCCGCCACTACATCATCAGCCACACCGAGACCGTGAGCGACCTGTTGGAGGCGCTCCTGCTCCAGAAGGAAGTGGGATTGCTGCGCGGCACGTTGGCCGACAACGCCACCTGCGACCTGATCGTGGTGCCGCTGTTCGAGACCATCGAGGACTTGCGCAACGCGGCGCCGATCGTGCGCGCTTTCTATGCGCTGCCCGGCATCCATGCGCTGGTCCAGCGCTCGGGCGCCGAGCAGGACGTGATGCTGGGCTACAGCGACAGCAACAAGGACGGCGGCATCTTCACCAGCAACTGGGAGCTGTACCGCGCCGGGCTGGCGCTGGTGACGCTGTTCGACGACTTGAATGCCCATGGTGGCGTGGCGATCCGGCTTCGCATGTTCCATGGCCGCGGCGGCACGGTGGGACGCGGCGGCGGCCCGAGCTACCAGGCGATCCTGGCGCAGCCACCGGGCACGGTGCGCGGCCAGATCCGCCTGACCGAGCAGGGCGAGGTGATCGGCTCGAAGTACGCCAACAGCGAGATCGGGCGGCGCAACCTCGAGACGCTGGTGGCCGCGACGCTCGAGGCCACGCTGCTGCCGACCGCCAAGGCGGCGCCCGCCACCTTCGTCGCCGCAGCGGCCGAGTTGTCCGCAGCCAGCATGGCGGCCTACCGGGCACTGGTCTACGAGACGCCGGGCTTCGGCGACTACTTCTTCAGCGCCACGCCGATCCGCGAGATCGCCGAGCTCAACATCGGTTCGCGCCCGGCCTCGCGCAACCCGAGCCGCAGCATCGAGGACCTGCGCGCCGTGCCCTGGAGCTTCAGCTGGGGCCAGTGCCGCCTGACGCTGCCGGGCTGGTACGGCTTCGGCTCGGCCATCGAGCGCTTCCTCGCCCAGGCCGCCAACCCGGCCGCGCGCAAGGAGCGCCAGGCGCTGCTGCAGCGCATGTACGCGCAATGGCCCTTTTTCCGCACGCTGCTGTCGAACATGGACATGGTGCTGGCCAAGAGCGACCTGGCGCTGGCCTCGCGCTACTCGGAGCTGGTGGCCGAGAAGAAGCTGCGGCAGAAGGTGTTCTCGATGATCGAAGCGGAATGGCACCGCACCTCCGAGGCGCTGACGCTGATCACCGGCGCGAAGCAGCGCCTGGAGGGCAATGCCGACATGCAGCGCTCGATCCGGCATCGCTTTCCCTACATCGACCCGCTGCATCACCTGCAGGTCGAACTGATGCGCCGCTACCGCGCGGGCCAGGTCGACGAGCGGCTGCAGAAGGGCATCCACATGTCGATCAACGGCGTGGCGGCGGGATTGCGAAACACCGGCTAGCGGATCGGCGCAGGAGATGTACGCCATCTCCTACACCAATTCACGGCGAAGGCGATAAAAAGGCCATTGGCGCAAGAGTACCCTGTCCCCTACGTTCACAGCTCTCGCGATCGCGCGGCGGCTCGAGGGTCGTTCACAGGAATCTTCGCCATGTCTTCCCCGCAATCGCTTGCCCGTTCCCAGATCGACTTCGTCAGCGGTGACTTCGAAGCGCTGGCATTGCACATGCGACATTGCGCGCTCGCTCAGGGACGGTGGTTCGCGCTACGGAACAGCCTGCAGCGGGTGCGCTCGGTCGCCGCTGGCCGCATCGTGACGATGGCGTGCGTCGCCGTGGTGCTCGCCATCGGACTGTTCGCGTTCGCTTGAGCGCCGCGGCGGTCGTCGACCGGCTCGACTCCCTCAGCCAGTACGCGCGCAACCTTCTCCTCGCTCCGCACGAACCGGTCGAAGCACCGATCCGCGCCGAGTTGTTCGGCGCGCAACGCTTCGAGCAGCACGGCCACAGCCTGGCGCGCGCGCAGGCGGTGCATCAGGGCCCCTCCGGCGGCGACAGCACACCCTTCTTCCCGCGGGTCCACGAGAACCTGGAATCGCTGCGCGACGCCTTCGACTACATCGCGCTGATCTCGCAGAGCGGCCGCTACGTGACGCCGGCCGCCGAATGGCTGCTCGACAACTTCCACCTCGTGGAGGCGCAGCTGCAGCAGATCCACGAAGGCGTGCCGCGCAGCTACTACGCGCGACTGCCCAAGCTCGCGGCGGCGCCGCTGGCAGGGCTGCCGCGCGTGTACGGCATCGCCTGGGCCTATGTGGCCCACACCGACAGCGTGCTGAACAAGGCGCTGTTCACCGCCTTTCTCAACGCCTACCAGGACATCGACGAGCTCACCCTCGGCGAGCTGTGGGCACTGCCGACCACGCTGCGCGTGGTGCTGCTGGAGAACCTGCGGCGAGTGGCCGAGAGCATCGCCGTGAACAAGGTGGCGCGCGAGGTCGCGCATGCCGTCTGGGACACGGCCGACACCCTGTCTGCGCAGGACCTCGACGTGCTCTACCGGGCGCTGCAGAGCCGCGGCATGCAGGAGAGCTATCTCACCCAGCTCTGGCAGCGGCTGCCGGTGGAGCACGGCGAGCAGGCGCCCGCACTCGTCAAGTGGACCGAACAGCACTGCCCGAGCGGGCCGGCGCTGATCGCCGACGCCCAGACCGCGCAGGCCGCCGCCAACCTCACGGTCGGGAACATCATCACCACGCTGCGCATGATCGGCCAGGTCGAATGGGCCGACCTGATCGAGCCGGTCAGCCGCTCCTTGCGCGTGCTGCGCGAGCTCCCCAGCTTCAGCCGCGAGAGCGAGCTCACGCGCCAGCAGATCACGCACGCGATGGAACAGGTGGCGCGCAGCAGCCGTCGGCCGGAGCGCGAAGTGGCGCAGGCAGTGGTCGGCCTGGCGTGGCAGGCGGCCGGCGATGCCACCAGCGCGCAGGACGAGGAGGCGCGCTGGTCGCAGGCCGAGCGCACGGCGGGCTACTACCTCTTCGGAGAAGGCCGCCCGGCGCTGATCGCCGCGCTCGCGCCGGCGCGCGTCGGCGGTGCGGCAATGGCCGTGCGGCGCCGGATCCTGCCTCGCAACTGGCGTCTCATGCTGTACATCGCCACGGTCCTTGCCGGCACCGCGCTGCTGCTCGCCGCGGCGGTGCAGGGCCTGGACCGTCGCGGCTGGCCCGAGGCCGGATGGACCTCGGTGGTGGCCCTGGGGCTGCTCGCCTGGCCGCTGTCCGAAGCGGTGATCGCGCTGGTGCACCGCATCGTGGCCGAGTCGACCCGGGTCCGGCCGCTGCCGCGGCTGGATTTCGCCGCCGGCATTCCCGAGATGCACCGCGTGCTGGTGGTCGTGCCTTCGATGCTGAGCTCGATCGAGGCCAACGCCCAGCTCGCGCATCGCCTCGAACTGCATTGGCTCGCGAACCGCGAGGACCATGCGCAGTTCGCGCTCCTGACCGACTGGAACGACGCCGCCCAAGCCTCGATGCCCGGTGACGCGGCACTGCTCGACGACGCGACGCACCGAATCGCCGCGCTCAACGACAGCTACCCTCCTCCTGGCGGCGCCGGCAGCCCGCCACGATTCGTGCTGCTGCACCGGCCGCGCAGCTGGTCCGACACCGAGCGGCGCTGGATGGGCTGGGAGCGAAAACGCGGCAAGCTCGAGATGCTGCTGCGCCTGCTGGCCACGGGCGACGCGAGCGGCTTCGTGCCGATGGACGGCGGCGAACAGCTGGCCGCACGGATCCCCTACGTGATGACGCTCGACAGCGACACCGGCCTGCCACCGGGCACGCTGCGCGAGCTGGTCGCGGTGGCGGCGCATCCGCTGAATGCGCCGCAGATCGACGCTGCAGCCCGTCGCGTGACGGCCGGCTTCGGCATCCTCCAGCCGCGCATCGTCACCCCTTTCCCCGAGCGTGAGGAGCGCTCGCACTTCCACTGGATGTTCGCGGGCCAGTGCGGGCTCGACCCCTACAGCAACAGCGCCTCCGACATCTATCAGGACGTCTTCGGTACCGGCTCCTTCACCGGCAAGGGCATGCTCAACGTGCAAGCCGTGCACGCCACGCTCGACCGGCGCCTTCCCGAAGGCGCGGTGCTGAGCCACGACCTGCTCGAAGGCACGGTGGCGCGCTGCGCCGTGGTGAGCGACCTGGTGCTGATCGAGGACCATCCGCACCATGCCGGCGTCGCCGCCTCGCGCGTGCACCGATGGACCCGTGGCGACTGGCAGCTGCTGCCGCTGATGCTGCGTGCGCGACGCTTCGGCATCGACGCGCTGGGGCTCTGGAAGATGAGCGACAACCTGCGCCGGGCGTTGGTCGTGCCGGCCTCGGCCGCCCTCCTCGCCTGGGTCGTCTTCACGGATTCGCTGCCGCTGTCCTGGGCGCTCGCGGCAGTGGCCGCCGCCCTCGCGCTCGGGCCGCTGCTGGGCGCCCTGGCAGGGCTGGTGCCGACACGGCGCTCGATCGAGCTGCCGCACTTCTTCGACGTCGGCGCCACCGAGCTGCTGCGCGCGATGGCCGGCGCCGCCTGGCAGTTCGTGCAACTGGCCGCCCAGGCGCGCCTGCTGCTCGATGCGAGCGCACGCGCGGCCTGGCGCCTGCTCGTGACCCGCCGTCATCTGCTCGAATGGACCACCGCCGCGCAGGCCCAGGCGCAGGCGCGCTACGAGCTCGACGGCTTCCTGCGTGGCGCGGCGCTCACGAGCCTGGCCTGCGTCACTCTCGCCGTGGCGTCGTTCTGGAGCCCGCATCCCTGGCTGGGCGCCTCGGTGTTCGTGCTGTGGGCGCTGGCGCCGGTCGCCGCCTGGTGGAGCAGCCGCACGCCGACCGGGACCCCGAACGAACTCGGCGCCGAGCGCCGCGACTACCTCGAGACACTGGCACGCGACACCTGGCATTTCTTCGAGCATCTGGTCGGGCCCGAGGACAACCACCTGCCGCCCGACAACCTGCAATTCGAACCCGAACGGACCGTCGCGCACCGCACCTCGCCGACCAACATCGGCGTGTACTTGCTGGCCTGCTGCTGCGCGCGCGAGTTCGGATGGATCGACACGCGGGTGCTGCGCGAACGGCTCGCCGCGACGCTCGACACGATCGACCGCCTCGACAAGCACGAGGGCCATCTCTACAACTGGTACGACACGCAGTCGCTGCGGATGCTGCCGCCGGCCTATGTCTCCAGCGTCGACAGCGGCAACCTCGCGGGTCACCTGATCGCCGTGGCGCAGGCCTGCCGCAGCTTCGCCGCCGCGCCTGCCGACGCAGCCGACAGCGCCGCCCTCGAAGCGCTGGCACAGCGCTGCGAGACCCTGTGCGCCGGAATGGATTTCCGCGGCCTCTACGACACCAAGCGCCACCTGTTCCACATCGGCCTGCGCGTGGAAGACAACCTGCTCGACGCCAGCTACTACGACCTGCTGGCCTCGGAATCGCGGCTCTTGAGTTTCCTGGCGATCGCCAAGGGCGACGTGCCGCGGCGCCACTGGATGGCGCTCGGCCGGCCCTTCCTGTCGGTCGGCGTGAAGCCCGGGCTCAAGTCCTGGTCGGGCTCGATGTTCGAGTACCTGATGCCGACGCTGGTGATGGCCGAACCCGTGGGCGGCCTGCTGCAGGTCGCGAACCTGGCCGCGATCGGCGAGCAACAGTCCTTCGGCAGCGCCCAGGGCCTGCCCTGGGGCGTCTCCGAATCGGCCTACTTCGCGCGCGACCATTCGCTCGCCTACCAGTACTCGCCCTTCGGCGTGCCGCGGCTCGCGCTGCGCCGCACGCCGCCGGCCGACCGGGTGGTGGCGCCCTACGCGAGCGCCATGGCGGCCGTGCTCGTTCCGGGCGACGCGGTCGTGAACCTGCGGCTGCTCGAATCGCTCGGCGCACGCGGCGAGTTCGGCTTCTATGACGCGATCGACTTCACCGTCTCGCGGCAGCCGGAGGGCCAGGCCTTCACGGTGGTGCGCAACGTGATGGCGCACCACCAGGGCATGACGCTGGTGGCCCTTTGCAATGCGGTGCGCGACGGCGCGCCGCGCCGCTGGTTCGGCAGCGCGCCGTTGGTGCAGGCGCACGCATCGCTGCTGCACGAGCGCACGCCGCGGCAGATCATCGGCAGCGCCGATCCGCGCACGCCGCCCGAGCCGGCGACCGGCGAGGCACCGCCGGTCTTCCAGCCGCGCACGGTCGACCCGATGGCCACCGGCTTCCAGCCCAGCCACCTGCTGTCGAACGGCCGCTACACCGTGGCGCTGCGTGCCAACGGCGCCGGCGTGAGCCGCTGGCGCTCCTTCAACGTCAGCCGCTGGCGAGACGATCCGCTGCGCGACGGCTACGGCACCTTCTTCTACGTGCGCGATACGCAGACGCACGCGCTCAATTCCCTGACCGCCCTGCCCGCGCCCGGTCCCGGCTGGCGCTACCGGGCCCGCTTCCTGGCCGACCAGGTGCAGTTCGACGCCAGCGGCCCCGGCCTGCAGGCGCGGATCACCGTGCTCATCAGCCCTGAGGACGACACCGAGCTGCGCACGATCGCGCTGCACAACACCGGCGACGAGACCCGCACGCTCGAACTGATCTCCTACTTCGAGCCGGTCCTGTCCAACCCGAAGGCCGACGAGGCGCATCCGGCCTTTGCCAACCTGTTCGTCGAAAGCCGCTGGGAGCCGGGCTGGCGCGCGCTGCTGATGGTGCGCAAGCCCCGCCTGCACGGCGACCCGGTGGTGGCCGCCGCGCATTTCGTCGCCGCGGTCGACGCGCAGGTGCTGGCCGTCGACTGCATGACCGACCGCCGCGCCTTCATCGGGCGCAACCGCACGCTGGCCGCGCCCGCGCTCGACGCCCAGCCGCTGGCCGCCGACGGCACGCAGATCAACGGCCTCGATCCGATCGCCTGCCTGCGCGTCACGCTGTCGATCGCGCCGGGCGCCACCGCGCGCGTGACCTTTGCCACCGCGGCCGACGACAACGTGGAGGCCCTGATGCCCAGCATCGACCGCTACCTGCAACCGATGCACGTCGAGCGCGCGACCCGCATGGCCGCCACGCTGGCGCAGGTGCGGCTGCGCGACCTCAGCATCGATCCGGCCAAGAACCTGGCGCTGCAGGACCTCACGACCATCCTGACCTACACCACGCCGCGCGTGATGCGCGATCGCGGACTGATCGACCTGCGGCAGATCTGGCGCTTCGGCATTTCCGGCGACAAGCCGATCGTGCTGGTCACCATCCATTCGATGGCCGGCAAAGGCCTGGTCGACACGCTGCTGCGTGCCCAGCCCTGGTGGGGCTTCGGCGGCGTGGCCTGCGACCTGGTGGTGCTCAACAGTGAGCCGCACTCCTACCTGATGCCGTTGCAGCGCGAAATCGAGGCGCTGCGCAGCCGAGTCGCGCAGCAGACGCAGAACAGCTTCCCGCGCAACGACGCGGCCGGCTTCTACCTGCTGCGCGATGCCGAGGTCGCGCCCTCCGAGAAGGCGGCGCTGTCGAGCCTGGCGCGGGTGGTCTTCACCGCCGACGGACGTGCGCTCGAGGCGCAGGTGGCGGCGCTGCGCGAGGCCACGGCCGCGCTGGTCGAGGAGCCCGGCAGGCCGGCGCGCTCCGCGCCGCCGCCGGCCGCCCTTCCGGCAGCCGCACCCGTGGCGCCGCAGGGCGACTTCGACGCCGCGAGCGGCGAGTTCCGTTTCGAGGTCGACGCCGGGCACCGCACCGCCAGGCCCTGGATCAACGTGATCGCCAATGCCGGCTTCGGCTTTCAGATCTCCGAATCGGGCACCGGCTACACCTGGGCCATCAACAGCCGGCTGCACCAGGTCACGCCCTGGTCCAACGACCCGGTGCAGGACCCGGCCTTCGAGCACTACCTGCTGCAGGATCTCGACTCGCTCGAACTGCTCCCGCTCACGCCGGCGGCCCGTGGCACCAGCGCGGCCACGCATCGCGTGCGCCATGGCCAGGGCTACACGGTGTTCGAATGCCAGCACCGCGACGTCGCGCTGACGACCACTTTCTTCGCCGATCGCGACGAGCGGATCAAGCTGGTGCAGGTGAAGGTGCGCAACGACGGCACGGCGGTCCGCCGCCTGCGCGCGCTCGCGATGGTCGAGTGGCAGCTCGGCGCGGCCCGCGGCGAGCGCCGCACGGTCCACACCTGGAAGCCCGAGGAGCTGCCGGCCGTGTTCGGCCAGCAGCGCGAATCGAGCGCCGGCTTCGGCGGCAGCACCGGCTTCGTCGCCATCGCCGGCCTCAACGGGGCGACGCAATGGACCTGCGACCGCAGCGAGTTCTTCAACGGCCGAGGCACCATCGAGTTGCCCGACAGCCTCGCAGCGCGCGGCGGCAGCGGCCTCGACGCCTGCGCGGCAGTGGCCGGCGAATTCAGCCTCGCTGCCGGCGCGAGCGCCAGCTTCAGCTTCATGCTGGGCCAGGCCGACGATGCCGAGGCCGCCATGCAGCTGGCGCGCCGCTGGCAACAGCGCGACGTCGCCGAAGCCCTGGCGCAGGCGCGCGGCTTCTGGGATGAACTGCTGGGCCGGCTGCAGGTGCGCACGCCCGATCCGCTCTTCGATGCGATGGTGAATCGCTGGCTGATGTACCAGACCCTCGCCTGCCGGCTCTGGGCCAAGGCCGGCTTCTACCAGGCCGGCGGCGCCTTCGGCTTCCGCGATCAGCTGCAGGACGCGATGGCCTTCGCGCTGACCGATCCGGCCCGGCTGCGCGAGCAGATCCTGGTCAACGCGGCGCGGCAGTTCCCCGAAGGCGACGTGCAGCACTGGTGGCACATGCCGGGCGGCGCCGGTGTGCGCACCCATTTCTCGGACGACCTGCTGTGGCTGCCCTATGCCGCGGCGCATTACGTGGAAATCACGGCGGACCGCTCGGTGCTGGACGAGCGGGTGCCCTTCGTCGAAGGCCCCGAGATCCCGGCCGGTGCCGAGGACGCCTACTATCCGCCGCGCACGAGCGAGCAGAGCGCGAGCCTCTACGAGCACGGCGCGCGCGCCATCGACAAGAGCCTTGCGACCGGCGTGCACGGCCTTCCCCTGATGGGCACCGGCGACTGGAACGACGGCATGAACCGCGTCGGCCACGAGGGCCGCGGCGAATCCGTCTGGCTGGCCTGGTTCCTCTGCAGCGTGGTCGAGCGCTACGCGCCCTTCGCCGAGGCGCGTGGCGAGCGGGCGCGGGCGCAACGCTGGCAAACGGCGCGGCAGGGCTGGATCACGGCGCTGCACGCAGCCGGTTGGGACGGTGCCTGGTTCCGGCGCGCCTTCTTCGACGACGGCGCGCCGCTGGGCTCGGCGCTCAACGACGAATGCGCCATCGACCTGATCGCGCAAGCCTGGTCGCAGCTCTCGGGGGCCTCGGACGAGGCGCACACGGCGCAGGCGCTGGCGTCGATGAAGCAGCACCTGCACGACGAGCCTCTCGGGCTGATGCGGCTGCTGGATCCGCCGTTCGCGCAGGCATCGAACAACCCCGGCTACATCCAGGCCTATCCGCCCGGGGTGCGCGAGAACGGCGGCCAGTACTCCCATGCCGCGGTGTGGGCCCTGATGGCGCAGGCGCAGCACGGCGACGTCGAGGCCGCCTGGCAGACCTTCGAGGGCCTGAGCCCGGCACACCGCGCGCGCCATCCGGAGCGCGGACCGGCCTACGAGATCGAGCCCTATGTGATGGCGGGCGACGTCTACAGCGCCGCGCCCTATGCGGGTCGCGGCGGCTGGAGCTGGTACACGGGCTCGGCCGCGTGGCTGCACCGCGCGGCCGTCGAGACCCTGCTGGGCCTCGCGGTGCGCGGCGACCAGCTCTCGCTGACGCCGCGGGTGCCGGCGCACTGGCCGGGGTTCGAGATCGTGCTGCGGCTGGCCGGGAAGCGGATCACCCTGCGCCACGGAGAGTCCGGACCGCAGCCCGCCACGCACCACGTGGGCGTCGGCGACTGGGTGATCTGGCGCGTGTGGCCGGACGGGGCGGTGGTGCAGGTGGGCTAGATCGTCGCGCCCATCAGTCTCCCAGCAACTCCCCGATCGACTCCAGGTCTTCCACGTGGTCGCAGACCGCCTTCGCGACCATCATGATCGGAATGCCCAGCAGCAGGCCCCAGATCCCCCACAGCCAACCCCAGAAGATCACGCCGACGAAGACCGCGACCGGGTTCATGCGGCTGCTCTTGCTGGTGAGGAAGGGCACCAGCAGGCTGCCGACCAGCGTATGGATGAGCAGCGAGGTGCCGCCCACCAGCAGGGCCATCTCGACGCCGTTGAACTGCAGGAAGGCCACCAGCGCCGCGGCCGCCATCACGATCAGCGAGCCGATGTACGGGATCAGGTTGGTCACCGCCGCCAGGATGCCCCACACGGCCGCGTTCTCGAGCCCGATGCCCCAGAAAGCGAGGCCGGTCGCGACGCCGACCAGCGCGCTGGTGAGGATCTGCACCAGCAGGTAGCGCTCGATGTGGCCCGAGATGTCGTCGAGCACGTGCACCGTGATCTTCTTCTTCTGCAGGCTGGGCCCCGTGATCTTGACCAGCTTGCGGCGAAAGGTGTCGCCCGAAGCCAGCGCGAAGAAGGTCAGGAAGGCGACCAGCGTGAGCTGGCCGGCGGCGCCGATCAACCCCACCGTGCCGCTCCACAGGTAGTCGCGCACGTTGAACGAGGGCCGCTCGACCACCACCCGCGCCACGCCCTTGCGCGCCGCCACCTTGGCCGAGCTCTCCTCGGCCGCCTGCTCGAGCTGCGCCGCGGCCTTCTGCACGGTGTCGAGGGTGTTGGCATCGGCGGTACGGCTGCTGGTGCGCATCGCCAGGCGCAGCTTCTGCGCCGCCACCGGCAGCGAATCGACCAGCTCGGAGGCGCTGCCGGCGAGCGAATAGCCGGTCCAGCCGAAGGCGCCGCCGATGCCGAGCAGGATCACGGCCGCGCCGATCCAGCGCGAGATCTTCCAGCGTTCGAGGCGGTCGACCAGCGGCGCCAGCGCATAGGTCAGCATCAGGCTCACCATGAGCGGAATGAAGACCGCCGCCGCCCAGCGCAGCGCAAACACGCTGGCCAGCACCGCCAGCACCACCAGCGAGGCGCTGCGCACGTCGACCGGCATGTGCAGCAGCACGCGCTCGGGCTCCTGCGGCGGCTCGACCGCGGTATCGACGCTCGGCTCGGCGGCGTCGTTCACCGCGCGTCCTTGAGCGCTTCGCGCACGGTCGACAGCTGGCGGCGCGACACCACCACCGGTTCGGGGATGCCGTCGAGCCGCAGCGCCCAGCCTTCGGCGTCTTCGCCGTCGTCGTATTTCTCGAGAGCGCGAATGGCGGAGCGCGCCACCAGCGCGTTGCGATGCACCCGGACGAACTTCGCCGGATAGCGCTCCTCGAGCTCGGCCAGGGAGCCGTCGAAGATGTGGCTGCGCGCTGCGGTGCGCACCGTGAGGTACTTGAGCTCGGACTTCAGATAGAGGACCTCCGACAACGGGACCCTCTCGGTGCGGCCGCGGTCCTGGATCAGCAGCACGTCCTGCGGCTCCGGGACCAGCGCGCGCCGCTCCTTCAGGTAGCGCTCGGCCTTCTGCAGGGCCTGCTGAAGCCGCTCGGCACGAACCGGCTTGGTCAGGTAGTCGACCGCCTCGAGTTCGAAGGCCGTGACCGCGTGGGCCGCATAGGCGGTCACGAACACCACGGCCGGCRCGGCCTCGTGATGGCGCAGCCGGCGCGCCAGTTCGAGGCCGTCGAGGCCGGGCATGTGGACGTCCAGCAGCACCAGGTCGTAACGCGCGCTGGCGAGCTGCTTGAGGGCGCCCTCGCCGTGCGCCGCCTCGGCCACCACCTCCGCGGCCGGCGAGCGGCAATCGGCCAGCAGGGCGCGCAGGCGCGAACGCGCCAGGGCCTCGTCGTCGACGATCAGGGTGCGAAGAGGAAGAGGATTCATGCTCATGACTCGGCAGGAATGGCGATGCGGACGCGATAGCTCTTCTGGTCCATGCCGGCGTTGAACTGCGCCTGCATGTCGTGCAGCAGCCTCAGGCGGTCGCGCACGTTCGCCAGTGCGATGCCATGGCCGCGGGGCAGCGGCGCATCGGCCCAGCGCAGCGGCGGCAGGCTGTTGACCACCTCGATCAGCACCATCGCGCCGCGGCGCTCGGTGCGGATGCGCAGGCGGGCGCCGTCCGGGCTCGGCTCGACGCCGTGCTTGACCGCATTCTCGACCAGCGGCTGCAGCAGGAGGGGCGGCAACCGGGCGTCGTCGGCGGCCGGATCGATATCCCAGCGGATGCGCAGCCGGTCGCCGAAGCGCACCTGCTCGATCGCCAGATAGCGCTCGGCCAGCGCAATCTCGTCCGCCAGCGTGACCGATTCGCCCGGATCGGCCAGCGCCTGCCGGAACAGCTCGCTCAGGTCTTCCAGCATGGCTTCGGCCTTGGCCGGCTCCTGTCGCACCAGGGCGATCGCGCTGTTGAGGGTGTTGAACAGGAAATGCGGCCGGATGCGCGACTGCAGTTCCTCGAGCCGCGCCGTGGTGGCCGCCGGCGTCTGGCCGCGCGCCCGCAGCACCAGCGCCGCCATCATCAGCCCCGCAAACAGGACGCCGGCCAGGGCACTGGCCAGCCAGGGCGCCTCGCCGACCACGCCGGTCAGCCGCAGCAGCCCGCAGCCATAGAGCGCCGACAGCGCCCCGAGCAGGGCCCCCGCCCCGTACTGCACCGGGACCGGCAGCCGGGCCAGCAGTCTCTTCAGCCCGCAGGTGGCCAGCAGCCAGACCAGCGTGGCGGGCAAGGCCCCGCCGGTGACGGTCGCGGCCAGCAGCAGCCACTCGGACAGCGTCGGGGCCAGGAACATCGTGGCCACCGCGACCACCACCTCGACGAACAGCACGGCGCGCAGCACGACGCCGATCTGGCAGGCGTCGAACAGCGGCCTGCCGGGACGCGCCGACACCCGCCCCTTGGCCTGCAAGGGCGAAGTTGAAGGCGTCACCGGCGACGCCGAAGGGGGGGCCGATAAAATCGACGGGTTGCGCATCGCAGAAACAAATGGGTGTCAAACCCATTATTGCCTCCCCTGATCGGTTCCCATGACCCAAAACCAACTCGACAAGAAATCCGAAGCCTGGTCCGCCCTGTTCTCCGAACCGATGAGCGACCTCGTGAAACGCTACACGGCCAGCGTGTTCTTCGACAAGCGGCTGTGGCAGGCTGACATCGAGGGTTCGCTGGCGCATGCCGGCATGCTCGCAGCCCAGGGGATCATCGGCGCGCAGGACCACGCCGCCATCCAGGGTGGGATGAAGCAGATTCGCGAGGAAATCGAATCCGGCGCCTTCGACTGGAAGCTCGACCTCGAGGACGTGCACCTGAACATCGAGGCCCGGCTCACGCAGCTGGTGGGCGATGCCGGCAAGCGGCTGCACACCGGCCGCAGCCGCAACGACCAAGTGGCCACCGACGTGCGGCTCTGGCTGCGCGGCGAGATCGACCTGATCGGAGGCCTGCTGACCGACCTGCAGAAGTCGCTGCTCGCGCTGGCCGAGAAGAACGTCGAGGTGATCCTGCCGGGCTTCACCCACCTGCAGGTGGCGCAGCCGGTGAGCTTCGGCCACCACATGCTGGCCTACGTGGAGATGTTCGCGCGCGATGCCGAACGGATGCTCGACGTGCGCAAGCGCGTGAACCGGCTGCCGCTGGGCG
The DNA here is from genome assembly GCF_052114385.1 of Variovorax sp. M-6. Lineage (NCBI taxonomy): Bacteria > Pseudomonadati > Pseudomonadota > Betaproteobacteria > Burkholderiales > Comamonadaceae > Variovorax > Variovorax sp. M-6. Next base: position 73,418 of record NZ_JBFREQ010000027.1, read on the forward strand.
CCGCGGCGCTGGCCGGCACCAGCTACCCGCTGGACCGCGAGGCCGTCGCCCGCACGCTGGGCATGGACGAGGTCTGCCAGAACAGCCTGGATGCGGTGAGCGACCGCGATTTCGCGATCGAGTTCACGGCCGCGGCTTCGCTCGCCATGGTGCACATCAGCCGCCTGAGCGAGGAGCTGGTGCTGTGGATGAGCCAGTCCTTCGGCTTCATCGACATCGCCGATCGCTTCTGCACGGGGAGCTCGATCATGCCGCAGAAGAAGAACCCGGACGTGCCCGAACTCGCGCGCGGCAAGACCGGCCGCGTGGTCGGCCACCTGATGGCCCTGATCACTCTGATGAAGGGCCAGCCGCTGGCCTACAACAAGGACAACCAGGAAGACAAGGAGCCGCTGTTCGACACCGTCGACACGCTCAAGGACACGCTGCGGATCTTCGCCGAGATGGTCGGCGGCATCACGGTGAAGCCGGAGGCGATGGAGCGCGCCGCCCTGCGCGGCTACGCCACCGCGACCGACCTGGCCGACTACCTGGTCAAGAAGGGCCTGCCCTTCCGCGACGCGCACGAAACCGTGGCCCACGCGGTCAAGGCCGCGATCTCGCACCAGGTCGACCTGTCGGAGCTGCCGCTGGCCGTGCTGCAGACCTTCAACCCGAAGATCGAGAAGGACGTCTACGGCGTGCTGAGCCTGCGCGGCTCGCTGAACGCCCGCGACATCCTGGGGGGCACCGCGCCGGCGCAGGTTCGCCGGCAGATCGCCCGGCATCAGGCACGATTGGCCTGACCCGGCCGAGGCGACTTCACGGCGAAAACCGTGAAGTTCTGCGGCAATAGGCCAATGGACGGAGGGGGTCGACCGTCCGTTGTGTTCCTAAATGTAAGAATGTAGTGCTAAAGTTTGGCATGCTTTGCGCTTACGGATCAGGGTGAACCCTGAACCGAAGCTGTTACCGAGCGCCGAACTCCATGGAAAAACCCCGCTGCGTCGTCGTCATCCTGACCTTCAATTCCGCTTCCATCATCCGGGAAACCGTGTCCGAGGCGAAGAAAGTCAGCCCGCACGTGTTCGCGGTCGACTCCCATTCGTCCGACGGCACGCCCGCGATCCTCGAGGAACTGGGCTGCACCGTGGTGCAGCGCCCGTTTTCCAACTACAGCGACCAGCGCAACTGGGCCATTTCGCAGATCGAGACCTCCTTCGAGTGGCAACTGCACCTCGATGCCGATGAGGTGCTCGACGCCCGCGCAGTGGCCGACATCAATGCGCTGCTGTCGGGCACGCCCGGGTCGGACGCCTACCTGATCCGCCGGCGCGACTACTTCATGGGCAAGATGCTGCGCTTCAGCGGCCTCAACCCCTGGCACCTGCGGCTGTTCCGCTCGGGCGCGGGCCGCTGCGAATCGCGGCTCTACGACCAGCACTTCATCAGCCCCGCGACGCCCGGGCGCATCGGCGGCTTCATGCACGACAAGAACTCGGCCCGGCTGAGCGACTGGATCGCGAGCCACAACCGCTGGAGCGACGCCGAGGCGAAGGAGAAGCTCGGTCCCCGCGTCGCCGCCGACAACGTGCTGAAGCCGCGGCTCATGGGCGATGCCCGGGAGCGCACCCGCTTCATCAAGGAGCTCTACTACAAGCTCCCGATCGGCATCCGCTCGCTCGGCTATTTCGTCTATCGCTACGTCTTCCGCCTCGGCTTCCTGGACGGCAGGACGGGCTTCTACTTCGCCTTCTTCCAGGCGCTCTGGTTCCGCATGCTGGTCGACGCGAAGATGTACGAGCAACGCAACCAGCAGCCATCGAACTGACATTTACGGAGTGATCACGCGCATGCGCAAATACAACGCCTCCAAGCGAATCCTGGTCACCGGCGGCGCCGGCTTTCTCGGCAGCCACCTGTGCGACCGCCTCATCGAACAGGGCCACGACGTGCTGTGCGTCGACAACTTCTTCACCGGCAGCAAGCGCAACGTCGAGCACCTGTTCGACCATCCGCGCTTCGAGCTGATGCGGCACGACGTGACCTTTCCGCTCTATGTCGAAGTGGACGAGATCTTCAACCTCGCCTGCCCGGCGTCGCCGATCCACTACCAGCACGACCCGGTGCAGACCACCAAGACCAGCGTGCACGGCGCCATCAACATGCTCGGCCTGGCCAAGCGCGTGCGCGCCAAGATCCTGCAGGCGTCCACCAGCGAGGTCTATGGCGACCCGGAGATCCATCCGCAGGTCGAGGCCTACTGGGGCCGCGTCAACCCGATCGGCATCCGCAGCTGCTACGACGAGGGCAAGCGCTGCGCCGAGACGCTGTTCTTCGACTACCACCGCCAGCACCAGCTGCGCATCAAGGTGGTGCGCATCTTCAACACCTACGGGCCGCGCATGCACATGAACGACGGCCGCGTGGTGTCGAATTTCATCGTCCAGGCGCTGCGGGGCGAGGACATCACGATCTATGGCGATGGCCAGCAGACCCGCAGCTTCTGCTACGTGGACGACCTGGTGGAAGCGATGCTGCGCATGATGGCCACCGGCGACGAAGTACCCGGCCCGATCAACATCGGCAACCCCGGCGAGTTCTCGATGCTCGAGCTGGCCAACAAGGTGATCGAGCTCACCGGCTCGAAGAGCAAGCTGATCAAGCAGCCGCTGCCCGCCGATGATCCCAAGCAGCGCCGGCCCGACATCTCGCTGGCCCAGAAGGAGCTCGGCGGCTGGACGCCGCGCACCCAGCTCGAGGAAGGCCTGCAGAAGACCATCGCCTATTTCGACAAGGTCCTGTCGGAACCCACCGCGGCGGCCTGAGCTCATGAACATCTCGATCATCGGCACCGGCTACGTCGGACTGGTCACCGGCGCCTGCCTGGCGGACATCGGCAACAACGTCTTCTGCCTGGACCTCGACCCGCGCAAGATCGCAACGCTCAACGCCGGCGGCATTCCCATCTACGAGCCCGGCCTCGAAGCCGTGGTGGAGTCGAACGTGGCCGCCAGGCGGCTGTCGTTCTCGACCGACATCGAAGCCTCGGTGGCGCACGGCGACATCCAGTTCATCGCGGTGGGCACGCCGCCCGACGAAGACGGCAGCGCGGACCTGCAGTACGTGCTGGCCGCGGCCCGCAACATCGGCCGCTTCATGAACGGCTTCAAGGTCGTGGTCGACAAGTCGACCGTGCCCGTGGGCACGGCCGATCGCGTCAAGGCCGTGATCCAGGAAGAGCTCGACAAGCGCGGACGCTCCGACCTGCGCTTCTCGGTGGTGAGCAACCCCGAGTTCCTGAAGGAAGGCGCGGCGGTCGAGGATTTCATGCGGCCCGACCGGATCGTGATCGGCTACGCCGACGACGAAGACGGCCGCGAGGCGCTGGGCTGGATGCGCAGGCTCTATGCGCCGTTCAATCGCAACCACGAACGCACGCGCATGATGGACGTGCGTTCGGCCGAGTTCACCAAGTACGCGGCCAACGCGATGCTCGCCACCCGAATCAGCTTCATGAACGAGCTGGCCAACCTGGCTGACCGCGTCGGCGCCGACATCGAGGCGGTGCGCCAGGGCATCGGCTCCGATCCGCGCATCGGCTACAGCTTCCTGTATGCCGGCACCGGCTACGGCGGCAGCTGCTTTCCGAAGGACATCCAGGCGCTGACCCGGATCGCGCGCGACAACGGGCAATCGCTGCGCGTGCTCGAATCGGTCGAGGCGGTCAACGACGAGCAGAAGCGCGTGCTGACCAACAAGGTGCTGGCCCGCTTCGGCCCCGACCTGTGCGACCGCACGTTCGCGCTGTGGGGACTGGCCTTCAAGCCCAACACGGACGACATGCGCGAGGCGCCGAGCCGGGTCGTGCTCGACGTGCTGCTGCGCGCCGGCGCCCGCGTGGTGGCGCACGACCCGATCGCGGTCGACGAGACGCGGCGAGTGCTGAAGCTCGACTTCGCGGACGCGCCGGCGCTGCTCGAACGCATCACGTTCAGCGCCGCCAAGGATCCCATGGAGGCCCTGGACGGCGCCGACGCGCTGATCATCGTGACCGAGTGGAAGGCCTACCGCAGCCCGAACCTCGAACGGCTCAAGGCGCTGATGAAGACGCCGGTGATCTTCGATGGCCGCAATCTCTACGAACCGGCCACCCTGAAGGAAGCCGGCGTCATCTACCACGGCATCGGCCGCAATAGCTTCTAGCTCGCCCCCAGGTCGGGCTCACTGCGTGTAGCCCTCCCACCCCCTGCCGGGGGCAACACCAGCGGCCCGGCAAAGCCGGTTCCGCGGTGTTTCACCAACGGGCCTGGCAGCGCCGGCCGGGCCGCTGTGTTTGGTTAACATGGATGTCGATGAAAGCTGCCGTCCGCGTCGCCCTGGTTTCGCTCGCGTTTCTGAGCCCGCTGGTCTCGCAGGCCGAGCCGGACTCGAAACCGGCAGAGTCCGCCGCCTACGTGGCGGCCCACGCACGCTGGCAACGCGAACTGAACGCCTTCGACGCCGCCGACGCGCAGCGCATGCCGGACCCCGGCGGCGTGCTCTTCGTCGGCAGTTCCACGATCCGCATGTGGCCGCGGCTGGCGCAGGACTTCCGGCAGCAGCCGGTGGTCATCAACCGTGGCTTCGGCGGCTCGACCATGGCCGACTGCGGCCTGTTCGCGCACGATCTCGTGGTGCGCTACAAGCCGCGCATGGTGCTCGTGTACGCCGGCGACAACGACCTGGCCGAAGGCCGCACGCCGCTGCAGGTGCTGGAGAGCTTCGCCCAGTTCGCCAACACGGTGCGCGCCCAGCTGCCCGGCACCCGCATTGCCTACATCTCGATCAAGCCCAGCCCTTCGCGCGAGAAGCTGCTGCCCGGCATCCGGGAGACCAACAACGTCATCGGCGCCTACCTCCAGCGGCTGCCCAACAGCGCCTACATCGACATCTTCACGCCGATGCTGGGCGCCGACGGCCGGCCCCGGCCGGAGCTGTTCCGGGGCGACCAATTGCACCTCAACGACGAGGGCTACCGGCTCTGGCAGTCGGCGATCGCCCCGCACCTGCAGGATCAACCCGCACCCGCCGAGGCCTCAGTCGCCCAAGGCACGCGGTAGCGACTGACGCTGCGGCGGCTTCGGCCGGTCGTCCCACCACAGCGTGAGGCGAGCGACACCGTAGAGCCAGCCGAACACCACGCCCAGCAGCAACCCGTCGCCCCACCAGGGGCGGGCCGTCTGGCTGTCGCCGTAGATCGCGAGCACCGACAGCACGGCCACCAGGTGGGCGCAGAAGACCGGCAGCGAGGCGCGGCCCAGATCCTCCAGCCCGTGCAGGCGCGGGATGCGCCGCATGAAGCCCGGCCCGAAACGCACCGCCACGATGCCGAGCACCGCCAGGTTGACGAGGCGCAGCGGCCCGAGCTGCCACTTGTCGAACAGCAGGTTGAGCTCGACGTCGCCACCGAAGGGCGCCTGGCCGTGGATGCCGTGGTGCCGCCACCAGAATCCGTAGAGCGCCGCCGCGCCGGCCAGCACGACCAGCCAGGACGGGAAGTTCAGGGGCTTCGCATCGGGCGCGTTGCGGCTGGCGCCCATCCACAGTCCCGCGAACCACAGGAACTGCCAGGCGAAGGCATTGAACGCCCCCATCTCGTGGAAGGGCACCGCCAGGCCCAGGTAGCGCACGGCCAGCGCGTAGAGCCATTCGCTGAGGCCGAACTGCGCCAGCGCCCACAGGGTTGCGCTCGCCACCATCACGCCGGTCCAGCCGTGGCGCAGCGCGAAGGCCAGCACCCAGGGACTCAGGAGCATGAAGAAGATGTACATCGGCAGGATGTCGAGCAGCGCCGGCTCGTAGACCAGCAGCAGCGAGTAGAGGAAGCCCTCGCGCGGGCTGGCCAGGTAGAAGGACAGCAGGTTCTTCACCGCCGGCTGGTCGATGCGCAGGCCCACCGCCGAGATGATCGTGAAGAGGAACAGCAGCGTCGCCGCCTGGCTCAGGTAGACCTTGAGCGCACGGCGCCAGAAGGCCCGGCGCATCGAGTCGACGCCCCGGGTGCGCGCGATGCGGCTGTAGACCAGCCCCGAGACGAAGGCCGACAGCAGCACGAAGCCTTCCGCCGCCGAGACGAAGCCGAAAGGCTGCCCCAGCGGGTCGGTCAATCGGGTCGGCAGGTGGGTGACGGTCATCAGCACGAGCATGAGCCCGCGCAATGCATCGATTTCCCAGTAGCGTTTCATCGGTCGACGTGTTCGGTGAGCGGTCCGCGCGAGACACGCACGACGAGTGCGGAATTGTAAGGAGCGGGCCGACGGCGGGCCGCTTGGCGGGGGGCAAATGGGCTACGCTCGACGCGCCGAGAATTTGGATGGAGAACCCCCGCTTGAGCCGAACGATACCCGCCTTCCTGCTGGCCGCCAGCGCCCTGCTCGCGACCGGAGCATCCCACGCGCTGCAGATCACCAGCCTGACGCCCCAGGGCGAGGTCTCGCGCGTGCGCCAGGTGGTCGCCAAGTTCGACCAGCCCGCGGTCCGCTTCGGCGACCCCAAGGCGCCGGCGCCGCTCGGCGTCAGCTGCGCCGACGCCGAGGCCGGCAAGGGCACGGGACGATGGACCGGCGAGAAGCAATGGGTGTTCGACTTCGAGAACGACCTGCCGCCGGGCGTGCGGTGCAGCGTGACGCGCGTGGCCGGCTTCAAGTCCGCCACAGGTTCGGAACTGACCGGACCGGAAAGCTACCGCTTCAACAGCGGCGGCCCGTTCGTGCGCAACTGGCAGCCCAGCTACGGCAAGATCGACGAGCAGCAGATCTTCATGCTGGAGCTCAACGGCCCGGCCACGCTGGAGAGCGTGCAGGAGAACGTCTGGTGCGCGGCCGCCGGCATCGGCGAGCGCATTCCGGTCAGGCAAATCGACGGCGAGCAGCGTGCCGGGCTGCTGAAGGCGCTGGGGCGCGACAAGGAAGCCGAGAAGGCGCCACTGCGATTCCTCACGCTCCAGTGCAATCGCACGCTGCCGCCGGCCAGCCGGGTCCAGCTGGTCTACGGCAAGGGCGTCGCGACACCCTCCGGCGTGGTCAACAATGTGGAGCGGCGCCTCAACTTCGATGTGCGCGAACCTTTCGCGGTCTCCTTCAGCTGCGAGCGCGAGAACGCGCAATCGGCCTGCCTGCCGCTCAAGCCCATGACGTTGCGGTTCAACGCGCCGGTCGCGCGCAAGCTGGCCGCCGCCATCACGCTCAAGGGCGCCGGCAAGACCTTCAAGCCGGTCTTCGACGACAACGCCGCCAGGGACGACGATGGCGTGGTCGAGTCGCTGAGCTTCCCGGCCCCGTTCGCAGAGCAGACCCCGTTCACGATCGCGCTGCCGCCGAAGTTCGAGGACGCCTCGGGCCGCGCGCTGGCGTCGCCCGACAGCTTTCCGCTCCAGGTCGCGACCGGCGCGATGCCGCCGCTGGCCAAGTTCGCGGCCTCGCCCTTCGGCGTGGTCGAGCGCCTGGCCGAGCCCGGCGGGGTGGCGCTGATGCCGGTCACGGTGCGCCGCGTCGAGCCGGCCCTGCAGGTGCAGGCACTGACGCTGGGATCGGCGCCCGGCCAGGTCAGCGACCTGAACCCGAAGAGCGACGCCGAGATCATCGCCTGGTTCCGCAAGGTGCGCCGCTATGACGGCAACTACACGGTGTCGCGCAAACTCGCGGCGCGCGACGTCAAGGGCGCGCTGCCGAAGGTGATCGACAAGGACGACCGCGACCAGATCCAGACCCGCATGGTGTCGCTGCTCGGCGGCCAGGCCGGCGTGCGCACGCTGGACATGCCCAAGGCCGAGGGCGGTGATCCGCGGCCGTTCGAAGTCGTCGGCATCCCGTTGACGCCCGGCTTCCACGTGCTGGAGATCGCGTCGCAGAAACTCGGCGACGCACTGCTCGACGAGCGCTACGGCAGCGGCCGCACGATGTACGTGCGCACCACCGCGCTGGCCACCAACCTCGCGGTGCATTTCAAGCTGGGCCGCGAGAACGCGGTGGCCTGGGTCACGACGCTGGACAAGGGCCGCGTGGTCGCCAACGCCACGGTGCGCGTGTCCGGCTGCGACGGCCGCGAAGTGGCGAGCGGCACCACCGACGCGAACGGGCTGGTCAGGTTGTCCGGCATTTCCCCGGACGCGCCGTCCTGCGCCACCGAGGACGACTACAGCGCAGGGGCCTACTTCGTCAGCGCCCGCGCCAAGGACGCGCAAGGCGTCGAGGACCTCGCCTTCACCTGGAGCGACTGGCAGCGCGGCATCGAGCCCTGGCGCTTCAACGTGCCCACCAGCCTCGACGCCCAGCCCGACCGTATCGCCCACACGGTGTTCGACCGCACGCTGCTGCGCGCCGGCGAGACCGTGTCGATGAAGCATCTGCTGCGCACGCAGACGCAGAAGGGCCTCGGCCTGCCCGAACTGCGGCCCGACACGCTGGTCGTCACCCATGTGGGCAGCGGCCAGCAGTTCGAGCAGCCGCTGAAATGGCGCAAGACCCCCACCGGCGGGCTCAGCGGCGAGAGCAGCTTCGCGATCCCGCCCGCCGCCAAGCTCGGCGTCTACCAGGTCGAGCTGAGAAGCGGCAAGGAGGGCCGCGCGAGCGCCGAAGAAGGCGGCCCGGGCAGCTATGCCACCGGGCAGTTCCGCGTCGAGGAGTTCCGCCTGCCGGTGCTCGCGGGCCGGATCTCGCCGACCGACGGCAAGCCGCTGGTCGCGGTCGGCTCGCTGCCGGTCGAGGTCCAGATCAACTATGTCGCGGGCGGCGGCGCCGCGGCGCTGCCGGTGCGCGTGTCGGCGCTGGTGCGCGGCAAGCAGCCGTCCTTCGCCGATTTCGATGCCTTCAGCTTTGCCGCCCCCAGCAAGGACGGCGACAACGACGCGGAGAGCGCGGAAGACGCCCGCGTGATCGCCGACAAGCTCCCGCTCACGCTCAACCGGGAAGGCGCCGGCAAGCTCACGATCGACAAGATCCCGGTCGCCAAGGCCACGCCGCGCGAGTTGCTGCTCGAAGCCAGCTACGCCGACCCCAACGGCGAAGTGCAGACGCTGCGCAGCACCCACACGCTGTGGCCGGCCGCGGTGGTCGCCGGCATCAAGACCGAGGGCTGGGTGTCGGCCAGCCAGAAGCTCAGGTTCCAGGCCCTGGCCCTGGACCTCGCGGGCAAGCCGCAGGAAGGCGTGACGCTCAACGTGCGCGCCGTCGCCCGCATCACCACCACCAGCCGCAAGCGCATGGTGGGCGGCTTCTACACCTACGACAACAAGACCGAGGTGAAGGAGATCGGCACCGTCTGCAGCGGCAAGAGCGACAACCGCGGCCTGCTGTTGTGCGAGATCGAGCTCAAGGAGCCGGGCCAGGTCGAGCTGATTGCCAGTGCCACCGACAAGGAAGGCCGCGACAGCCGCGCCGCCAGTTCGGTCTACGTGACGCGGCAGGGCGAGCTCTGGTTCGGCGGCGAGGACCACGACCGGATCGACGTCCTGCCCGAGAAGAAGAGCTACCAGCCCGGCGAAGTCGCCAGGTTCCAGGTCCGCAGTCCGTTCCGCTTCGCCACCGCCCTGGTGTCGGTGGAACGCGAGGGCGTGATCGAGACCCACGTGGTGCAGCTCAACGGCCAGGACCCGACCGTGAGCCTGCAGGTCAAGCCCGAGTGGGGGCCGAACGCCTATGTGAGCGTGCTGGCGCTGCGCGGCCGGCTGCGCGAGGTGCCCTGGTACAGCTTCTTCACCTGGGGCTTCAAGGCGCCGCGCGAATGGTGGACTGCCTTCTGGTACGAGGGCAAGGAGTACGTGGCGCCGACCGCGCTGGTCGACCTCAGCAAGCCGGCCTACCGGCTCGGCCTGGCCGAGATCCGGGTCGGCACGCAGTCGCACCGCATCGAGGTCAAGGTCGCGAGCGACAAGCCCGCCTACCCCGTGCGCAGCCAGGCGCAGATCACCATCACCGGCCGGCTGCCCGACGGCAAGCCCGCGGCCGGGGCCGAAGTCGCCGTGGCGGCGGTCGACGAAGCGCTGCTCGAACTGCTGCCCAACGACAGCTGGAACCTGCTCGAAGCCATGCTGCAGCGGCGCAGCTGGGGTGTCGCCACCTCGACCGCGCAGATGGAGATCGTCGGCCGCCGGCACTACGGCCGCAAGGCCGTGCCCGCGGGGGGCGGCGGCGGCAAGAGCCCCACGCGCGAGCTGCTCGACACCCTGCTGCTGTGGAAACCCGCGGTGGTGCTCGACGCCAACGGCCAGGCCACGCTGAGCGTGCCGCTCAATGACGCGCTGACCACCTTCCGCATCGTCGCGGTGGCCGATGCCGGCACCGGCCTGTTCGGCACCGGCCAGGCCTCGATCCGCGCCACCCAGGACCTGCAGATCATCAGCGGCCTGCCGCCGCTGGTGCGCGAGGACGACCAGTTCCGGGCCCAGATCACGCTGCGCAACACGACGCAGCAAGCGATGAAGGTCGAGGCGACGCCGCGTGCCACGCTGCTCACGCTGGAGCCGCAGACGATCGATATCCCGCCCGGCGAGGCGCGCGAACTGGCCTGGCCCGTGACCGCCCCCGCGCAGCTCGCGCAGACGCGCGCCGAAGCCATCCTGTGGGAGATCGAGGCCCGCGACACGCTGGGCGGCGCGCGTGACGCGCTCAAGGTGCGCCAGCGCATCCTGCCGGCGGTGCCGCTGACGGTGCAGCAGGCGACGCTGGTGCAGCTCGACGGCCCCTTCACGCTCGATGTCGGCCCGCCCGCCGACGCCCTGCCCGGCCGCGGCGGCCTGCGGATGTCGCTGCAGCCGCGGCTGGCCGAAGGCCTGACCGGCGTGCGCGACTGGTTCGCGGCCTACCCCTATGCCTGCCTCGAACAGAAGGCCAGCAAGGCGATCGGCCTGCGCGACGGCAAGGGCTGGCAGGCGCTGGTGGCGCAGCTGCCGAGCTACCTCGATGGCGACGGACTCGCCAACTACTTCCCGCCGCGCGATGGCGAGGCCAACCGCGGCAGCGACATCCTGACCGCCTACCTGCTGGCATCGACGCACGAGGCGGCTTCGCTCGACCCGGCCTTCGCGCTGCCCGAAGCGGCCAGCGCGCCGATGCTGCAGGGTCTGGTCGCCTTCGTCGAAGGCCGCATCCAGCGCGAGTTCTGGAGCCCGCGCAAGGATCTCGACGTCCGCAAGCTGGCAGCGCTCGAAGCGCTGTCGCGCTACGGCAAGGCCCAGGGCCGCATGGCCGGCAGCATCACGATCGCGCCCAACCAGTGGCCGACCAGCGCGGTGATCGACTGGCTGCAGATCCTGCAGCGGGTGCCGGACGTGCCGCAGCGCCAGCAGCGCCTGGACGAAGCCGGCAATGTGCTCAAGGCGCGCCTGAGCTACCAGGGCACGCGGCTGGTGTTCAGCACCGAGCAGGACGACAACTGGTGGTGGCTGATGGCCAACGGCGACGTCAACACCGCGCGGCTGCTGCTCGCGGTGATGGACGACCCGGCGTGGAAGGACGACATCGGCCGCCTCGCCAGCGGCTTCATCGGCCGCCAGCAGAACGGCGCCTGGCGCACCACCACGGCCAACCTGTGGGGCGGCCTGGCGCTCGAGACATTCTCCAGGCGCTTCGAGAGCGCACCGGTCAGCGGCATCACGGCGGCCAGCCTGGGCCCGGCCAAGGCACAGGTGGACTGGAGCAAGGTCGAGCGGGTGAAGGCAAGCGACACGGGCGGCGCCCCGAACCAGGCCAGCGCCTTCGGCGCGCCGGCATCGCCGGGCATGCTGCGCAACAACACCCTGTTCGTCCCCTGGCCGGCCGCCACGGGCCGCGACACGCTGCTGGTCACGCAGAGCGGCAGCGGCAAGCCCTGGCTCACGCTGCAGTCGCTCGCCGCGGTGCAGCTCAAGGCGCCATTCGCCGCCGGCTACGCGATCAAGAAGACCGTCACGCCGGTCGAGCAGGCGGTGCCCGGCGTCTACACGCGCGGCGACGTGCTGCGCGTGAGCCTGGAAGTCAACGCCAGCGCCGACATGACCTGGGTCGCGATCACCGATCCGGTCCCCGGCGGCGCGACCATCCTGGGCGGCGGCCTGGGCCGCGACTCGCAGATCGCGACCCAGGGCGAGAAGCGCTCGGGCAGCGGCTGGCCGGCCTTCGAGGAGCGCAGCTTCGAGGCCTTCCGCAGCTACTACGAGTACTTGCCCAAGGGCGTGGTCAAGATGGAATACACGCTGCGCCTCAACAATGTCGGCGACTTCGCGCTGCCGCCGAGCCGCGTCGAGGCGCTGTACGCACCCGAGATGTTCGGCGAAATGCCGAATGCCAGGGTCAAGGTGGAGGCGGCGAAGTAGCGCGGCGGCAGGCTTGAGCTTGCGCTCGATCTTGCGCACACTGCGGGCTCGCCCTTCGGGCCTCGCATGGAGACATGATGTGTAGAAGTATCAAGACCTTGTTCAACTTCGACCCGCCCGCGACCGACGAAGAGATGCGCGCCGCATCACTGCAGTTCGTGCGCAAGCTCAGCGGCTTCCATCAGCCCTCCAGGGCCAACGAGGCGGCCTTCGAGCGGGCCGTGGAAGACGTCACGGCCGCGGCCCGCGCGCTGATCGAATCGCTGGTCACCACCGCCGATCCGCGCGATCGCGAGATCGAGGCCGCGCGAGCCCGCGCACGGCTGGCGGTTCGCTTCGGCGCGCAAGGCTGACCGAGACAGGAACCACCGATGCCCACCATCGAACAGCTCCAGCAGATCCTGGAACCGCTCTTTCCCGGCTTGATGGGCGTGCGCCTCGTCACGCTGGAGCCCGAGCGCGTCGTCGCCGAACTCGCCGTGCGACCCGACCTGTGTACCGCCGGCGGCATCCTGCACGGCGGCGCCTGCATGGCTTTCGCCGACACGCTCGGCGCCGTGGGCACGATCCTCAATCTCCCGCAAGGCAAGCGCACCACGACCACCGATTCCAGCACCAAGTTCATCGGCGGCGCGCGCAGGGACACCACGGTCGTCGGCGAATGCCTGGCGCTGCACCGCGGGCGGACCACGATGGTGTGGCAGACCACGATCAGGTCGGCGGAAGGCAAGCTGTGCGCGGTCGTCACGCAGACGCAGCTGGTGATGGATGCGTAGTCCCAAGGCACCGTGAAGAACTCGCAGGATTTCGTCGACTTCGTGAAGGACCAGCTGGACGCCTTGCGCGACCTGCAAGGCGCCCGCCTGTTCGGTGGCGTCGGGTTGTCCGCCCACGGCGTGCAGTTCGCGATGATCATCGGCAACGTGCTCTATTTCGTGGTCGACGACACGACGCGCCCGGCCTACGAAGCCATGGGCAGCCAGTGCTTCTCCTACACCACGCGGGTGCGCCGCGTCGAGGTCCGGCGCTACTTCGCGCTGCCGGCCGAACTGCTCGAGGATCGCGAGCGGCTGATGGCCCTGGCGAGGGAGTCCATGGAGATTGCCGCCAAGCCGAGGAAGACCAAGGCGTGACGCAGCCAGCCCCCTCGCCCACCGACCCCTGGCTTGAACGCTGGCTGTCCCTGGTGGCCGAGCGCGCCGGCGGCCAGCCGATCCTCGAGCTCGGCTGCGGCAGCGGCCGCGACACCGAAACGCTGGCCGGTGCCGGACTCGCGGTGGTGGGCATCGACCTCAGCAACGAAGCCATCGAAGCGGCCCGCGCCCGCGCGCCCTCCGCGCAGTTCCATTGCCAGGACATCCGCGAGCCTTTCCCTCTGCCGCCCGGAAACATGGGCGTCGTGATCGCGAGCCTCTGCCTGCACTACTTCGACTGGCCAGAGACTGTCGCACTCGTCGAGCGCATCCGCCAGCAACTGCGGCCCGGCGGCGTGCTGCTGTGCCGCCTCAATTCGACGCACGACTTCCATCACGGCGCCAGGCGCGATCCCGAACGCACGGACAACTTCTATCTGGTGGACGGCATGCCCAAGCGCTTCTTCGATCGCGCCGCGGTCGACCGCCTGTTCGCCACCGGCTGGCGGACGCTCGGCGTGGAAGAGCAGGTGGTCGAGCGCTATGCGCAATCCAAGGCGCTTTGGGAGGTTGTTGTCGAGCGGCTGCGCTGACGCGGCCGCGTCCCAGCGCTTCGGCCCGGCGCCGATTACATTCCACAACGGGTCGACGTCACGACGACCCGCCATACAAGGAACAACTGTCATGTCCATCCAGCTCTGGCTCGCCTTCGTCGCCGCATCGGCGGTGCTCCTGATCATCCCCGGGCCGACGATCCTCACGGTCATCAGCTACTCCGTGACCCACGGCCGCCGTGCCAACGTGCCGCTGGTGGCCGCGGTCGCGCTCGGCGATTCGACCGCGCTGGTGGTGTCGCTGCTCGGGCTCGGCGCGCTGCTCGCGACCTCAGCCTTCTGGTTCACCGCGATCAAGTGGGTGGGCGGGCTGTACCTGCTCTACCTCGGCATCAAGCTGCTGCGCGCCGGCATCTCGCCCGCCGTTCTTGCCGCCCCCGCGACCCCCGGCTCACGCTGGCGGCTGTTCGCCAATACCTACCTGGTGACGGCGCTCAATCCCAAGGGCATCGTGTTCTTCGTCGCCTTCCTGCCGCAGTTCATCGATGCGCGCACCGGCGTGACGCAGCAGTTGTGGGTGCTGGCCCTGACCTTCGTGGCGATGGCCGCGCTCAACGCCACGCTCTATGCGGTGTTCGCTGGCTCGGCGCGTCGCCTGCTGGCATCGCCGCGCGCGCAGCGGCGCTTCAACCTCGCCGGCGGCTCGCTGCTGTCGGCCGCAGGAATCTGGGCCTTGCTCGCCCGGCGCCCCGCCTGAAGTCTGCAGACCGGCGGGGACGCGGTGCCCGAGTCGACATGACCTCCTTTCGTTGTCCCCTGCTCGCGCTGGCGCTGGCCGCGGTGCTCGCGGCGCCGGCCTGGGCGATCCCCGGCTTCGACGAGGTCCGGCGCGACTTCCGCCCGTCCGACACCGCGGTGCTGGACCGCGACGGCGTCCTGCTGCAGCGCGTGCGCACCGACGCGCACGTGCGGCGCGGCGACTGGATCGCGCTCGCGGACATCTCGCCGGCCTTGCGCAGCGCGATGCTGCTGAGCGAGGACAAGCGCTTCTACGAACACAGCGGCGTCGACTGGCGCGCGGTCTCCGCCGCGGCCTGGGGCAACGTCTGGAACACCCGCACGCGCGGCGCCTCGACGATCACGATGCAGCTCGCCGGCCTGCTCGACGATGACCTGCGGCGCGCCGGCGGCGGCCGCAGCCTGGCGCAGAAACTCGGCCAGACCGTGGCGGCCCAGCAGCTGGAGCGCGGCTGGCGCAAGGACCAGATCCTTGAGGCCTACCTGAACACGGTGCCCTTCCGCGGCGAGATCGTCGGCATCGACGCCCTGTCGCGCACGCTGTTCGGCAAGGCGCCGCACGGGCTCGATGCGCGCGAGGCGGCGGTCGCCGCAGCACTCGTGCGGGCACCCAACGCCAAGCCCGCGCAGGTGGCGCAGCGCGCCTGCGAGCTGATGCGGGCAATGGAACCTGCCGGCAAGCCGGACTGCGATGCGCTCGACATGTTCGCCAATGCGGCGCTGCAGCGGCGCGCCTTCGATCCAAGCGAAGGGATCGCGCCGCACCTGGCCCGGCGCGCCTTGAAGGACGCCGGCACGGCCCGGCCCGTTCGCACCACGCTGCGGGCACCGCTGCAGCGCTTCGCGCTCGATGCGCTGCAGCGCCAGCTGCGCGAACTGCGCGGGCGCAACGTCGAGGACGGCGCGCTGGTGGTGCTCGACAACGCCAGTGGCGAGGTGCTGGCCTGGGTCGGCTCCTCGGGCACGCTGAGCCGCGCGGCCGAAGTCGACGGCGTGCTCGCGCAACGGCAGCCTGGCTCCACCCTCAAGCCCTTCCTGTACGCACAGGCGATCGCCGAGCGCAGGCTCACGGCGGCCTCGCTGCTGGACGACTCGTCGGCGCAGATCAACACCGCCGGCGGGCTCTACATCCCGCAGAACTACGACCGGCAGTTCAAGGGCTACGTCTCGGTGCGCACCGCGCTGGCGGCCTCGCTCAACGTGCCGGCGGTGCGCACCCTGGTGATGGTGTCGCCCGAAGCCTTCGCGCGGCAGTTGCGTGCAGCCGGGCTGCCGCTGGCGCAGAACGGCGACTACTACGGCTACAGCCTGGCGCTGGGCAGCGCCGAGGTGTCGCTGCTGACGCTCACCAACGCCTACCGCACGCTGGCCAACGGCGGGCGCTTCGGCGACACGCGCTATCTGCCCGGCCCCTCGCCCGCAGCGAGAGACAACGGCAACGCCATCGATGCGCGCGCCGCCTTCATCGTCGGCGACATCCTGGCCGACCCCAACGCCCGCGCCCGCACCTTCGGCCTCGACAGCGTGCTCGGCACCCGCTTCTGGAGCGCCGTGAAGACCGGCACCAGCAAGGACATGCGCGACAACTGGGCCATCGGCTGGTCCGGTCGCTACACCGTCGGCGTCTGGGTCGGCAACGCCAGCGGCGCGCCGATGTGGGAGGTCAGCGGCACCAGCGGCGCGGCGCCGGTCTGGGCCCAGCTCATGGGCTTCCTGCATCGCCACGAACCGAGCCGGGCGCCGGCGCCGCCGGCAGGCGTGGTGCAGGCGCGGGTGCGCTTCGGCGACGACCTCGAGGCGGCGCGCGCCGAATGGTTCATTGCCGGCACCGAGCAGCCGGTGTTCGCGATCGCGCCCGACGCATCGTCGGCCGAAGCGGCGCCGCGCATCACGGCGCCGTCCGACGGCACCATCATCGCGCTCGACCCCGACATCCCGCCCAACCGCCAGCGCGTGCGCTTCGAGGCCCAAGGCCGCGGCGTGCAATGGCGCATCGACGGCAAGCCCTTCGCGCGCGGCCCCAGCGCGCAATGGCTGCCCTGGCCGGGGCGGCACGTGGTGGAACTGCTCGATGCGCGCGGCCAGGTGGCCGACCAGGTCAGGCTCGAGGTGCGCGGGGCCGGCGTGGTGGCGGGCGCGAAACGCTGAGACCGGCGCGGAATCCCGCGGCCGTGAAAGTGACGAGCTGGTCGAGCACCACCTCGACCGACCGCCGCGCCTCGCCCTTGCCGAGCAGGTAGCTCACGCGCCCGTTGTCGGCGCGCAGGTACATCATGCTGCCGAACATGCATTCGAGCCGCCAGTGGAAATCGGTATCGGCCAGCCAGGGCGTGGCCCGGCGCAGCAGCGCGGTGAAGCGTCGCGCGACGTCGTCGTAGGCCGCGAACACGATTCTTCGCACCTCGGGGTCGGGATCGACCGAACACAGCGCGGACACGCGGTTGAAATCCGCGCCGGCGGCCGAACGCGCGAAGCGCAGGGCCGGCGCGAAGAACGCCCGCAGCACCGCTTCGAGCTCGGGCGCGGCGCACGGGTCCTGCGGCTCGCACTGCGCCAGCAGGGCGTGGCGCTGCGCATTCATCTCCGTCACCCGCATCGCGAACAACGCCTCGAGCAGGCTCTGCTTGGTGCGGAAGTGATAGTGCACCGAACCGGTGTTGACCTCCGCCTCGCCCATGATCGCGCGCAACGAGGTGCCGCCGTAGCCGTGCCGGGCGAACAGCCGCTCGGCCGCGAGCAGGATGCGCTCGCGGGTGGGGGTTTCGTCGCCGGACGGCAGGGCTGAACTCATCGAAACGCGGACTGAAGCGCCGAGGGGCCGGCGGGAGTTCGATCATAGCCGGCCGATTCAGTCACTTGATTGATTCAGTCAGATGACTGAACTATGATCCGGCGCGCCATCCCATCCCGAACCACGGAGAACCATCGAATGAAAAGAACCATGCTGGCAGCGCTGCTGGCGCTGCAGGGCCTTGCCTGGGCCCAGGACGGCTTTCCCGCCCGGGCGCTCACCATCATCAATCCCTGGGCGGCCGGCAGTTCGACGGACCTGATGGCGCGCACGCTGGCCGACCAGTTCCAGAAGCAGTGGGGCCAGGGCGTGGTCGTGGTCTCGCGCGAGGGCGGCTCCGGCGTGATCGGCATGACCGCGCTCTCCCAGGCTCCGGCCGACGGTCTCACGCTGGCCTTCACGCCGATGACGCCCATCACGGTGCAGCCGCACTACATCAAGGGGCTCAAGCTGCGGCCCGACACGGTGCAGCCCCTGTGCGGCGTGACCGAGAACATCCTCGGTGTCTCCGTGCGCAGCGACAGTCCTTTCAAGACGATCGGCGAACTGATCGCGGCCGCCAGGAGCCGGCCGCTGAACTACGGCTCGCCCGGTCCCAATTCGGCCCCCTTCCTCGCGATCGACCAGCTCACGCGCGACCAGAAGCTCGACCTGGTTCACATTCCCTACAAGGGCGACGCCGCCTCGATCCAGGAATTGCTCGCCGGCCGGCTCGACTTCGTGAGCAGCATCGCCGCCTCGGCGGCACCGCAGATCCAGGCCGGCAAGCTGCGGCTGCTCGCCGTGGCCTCGGCGCGCCGCCATCCGGCCTACCCCGAAGTCCCGACCTTCAAGGAACTCGGCCTGCCGGTGCTGGAGGAATCCTTCGCCGGCCTGTTCGTGCCGCGCGGCGTGCCCGAACCGATCCTCGAGAAGCTCGATGCGGCCTGCGCACGCGCGGCCGCTTCCGATGCCGTGCGCGAGGCTGCGGCACGCGGCAACCAGGTCGTGGCCTACCAGCCGCGCGCCGCCTGGGAACGCCGGATCGACGAGCAATTCCGCAAGCAGGGCGAAGCCTTCCGCCGCACCGGCGCGGTGGCCCAATGACCTTCCAGGAGCCCAGCTTGACCACACCCACGCCCTCATCCCCCGCCCTTTCCGCTTCGGGCCTCGCTCCGATTCGCCGCGTCGTCACGGGCGACGGCACCAACGGCCGCTCGCGCATCGTCGAAGACGGCCCCTCGCCGGCCGTGCGCGTCGTGGCCGAACGTCCGGGCTACCGCGTCACCAACCTCTGGTGCACGGGCGCAGCGCCTTCTGCCTTCGCCGCGCCCGATGCCATCGAGGCGCACCAGGGCGTGGCGCCGCCACCGAACGGCACGGTGCTGCGCATCATCGACATCCCGCCGGAGCCGCAGGATCCGCAGGCGCTGCAACGCGCGCTCGAAGCCACCTTTGCGAACATGTACCGTGACGCGCACCGGGAAGTGAAGCCCGGCGAGCACCCGGGGATGCACCGCACGGACACCGTGGACTACGCGCTGATGCTGGAGGGCGAACTGATCGCGATTCTCGACGACGAGGAAACGGTGTTGCGAGCGGGCGACGTGCTGATCCAGCGCGGAACGCGCCACGCCTGGGCCAACCGGTCGGGCGCCCCGGCGCGCATTGCCTTCGTGCTGGTGTCGGCGCGCTGAAGGGACGGCCCGGCCCGCGGCTCGGACGCTGTCCGACACCTGTCAGCCGGAACCGATGGCCACCCATCGGCAAACGGCGTACAGGCATCCCGCGCCGCGGCCCACGGCGTCGCAGCGTGCGGGCTGCTGTGCGGGCACGCCCGCCGGGCCTATACCTTCATCCATGGGAGTTCGCTCCACCACTTCCACGGAGGCCGTGATGCTGATCAAGATGACAACCGTGCCGCAGGGACAAGACCCGCATGTCGTGGTCGCCTGGATCCGCGCCTGCATCTGGGCCAGCGTCGAAGGCTGGCCGTTCTGCAGACTGAAGTAGGAAGCTCGGGCGAGTCCCGACGCCCGGGTCCGCCGGGACTCGCAGGCCAACAGGAACGACCGGAAAGGGCGCTCGGGCGCGCCGCCGATAATAGGCATTGCGCAGCCACAGAACCCAGGAGCCCTTTCCCGTGCCAGACCTGTCCAAGATCACGACCATCGAAGACCTGCGAGTCATCGCCAAGAGTCGCGTGCCACGCATGTTCTACGACTACGCCGACTCCGGCGCCTGGACCGAGGGCACCTATCGCGCCAACGAGAGCGACTTCCAGAAGATCAAGCTGCGGCAGCGCGTCGCGGTCAACATGGAAGGCCGCTCGACCCGCACCACGATGATCGGCCAGGAGGTCGCGATGCCCGTGGCGATCGCCCCGACCGGCCTGGCCGGCATGCAGCATGCCGACGGCGAGATCCTCGGCGCGCTCGCGGCCAAGGCCTTCGGCATTCCGTTCACGCTCTCGACCATGAGCATCTGCTCGCTCGAGGACATCGCCGAGAAGACCGACCGCCATCCGTTCTGGTTCCAGCTCTACGTGATGCGCGACCGCGACTTCATCGAGCGCCTGATCGAACGCGCCCGCGCCGCCAACGTCTCGGCGCTGCAGCTCACGCTCGACCTGCAGATCCTCGGCCAGCGCCACAAGGACATCAAGAACGGCCTCACCGCGCCGCCCAAGCCCACGCTCAAGAACCTCATGAACCTGGCCACCAAGCCGCGCTGGTGCATGGGCATGCTGGGCACCAGGCGCCGCACCTTCGGCAACATCGCGGGCCACGCCAAGGGCGTGAAGGATCTCTCCTCGCTGTCCTCCTGGACCGCCGAGCAGTTCGACCCGACGCTGAGCTGGGCCGACGTCGAGTGGATCAAGAAGCTCTGGGGCGGCAAGCTGATCCTGAAGGGCATCATGGACGTGGAAGACGCGCGCCTCGCGGCGGCCAGCGGCGCCGATGCGCTGATCGTCTCGAACCACGGGGGCCGCCAGCTCGACGGTGCACCCTCCTCGATCGCCGCACTGCCGGCGATCGCCGAGGCGGTCGGCACCGAGATCGAGGTCTGGATGGACGGCGGCATCCGCAGCGGCCAGGACGTGCTCAAGGCGCGCGCACTGGGCGCCCACGGCACCCTGATCGGCCGCAGCTTCCTCTACGGCCTGGGCGCCTTCGGCCAGGCTGGCGTGACCCGCGCGCTGCAGATCATCCAGCGCGAACTCGATCTCACCATGGCCTTCTGCGGCCGCACGCAGATCGACGAGGTCGACTCGAGCATCCTGCTGCCCGGCACCTTCTGAAGGCGCACGCGTCGAGCGACCTGCGCCACGACCGCTGACCCGCTGACGGCGGCGATTCAGTCCTCGGCTTCCCAGATCGCCGGGTAGCGGCGCACGAAGCCATCCGGGGTGACTTCCAGCATGGCCTCGTAATCGAAGCGCGGCGCGGTGTACCAGTAGTCGCTCTCGCTGCGCCGCTCGTAGCGCTGCTGCAGTTCGCTCAGCCCGCCGCCGTCCAGGTCCAGCCAGGCCACCGGGGCATCCGCGGCCTCGCCGGGCGCCAGGTGCAGCCTTCGAAGCTGCGGCAGGTTGGTCGCCGGCGTGAAGCCCAGGTCCAGATCGACGCAATGACCGAGCTCCATCGCCGGCGCATCGTTGAGCTTCCACCCGCCGTGCGCATCGCGCACGATCGACAGGTCGATCGCCTCGCCGCCGAGCCAGCCGCGCACCGTGCCCCATTGCGTGTGCCAGGCGCGATCGCAGCGCACGCGATAGTGCAGCTGCGCGACCCTTCCGTCCTCATGGCGAAACGCCGCCCCGCCGTCGATCTGCCAGTTGTCGCCCTGGCGCTCGAGCCGGCAGACGTCATGCCCCGGCTGGCCGAGCCGGCGCCAGAGAATCGAAGCGAGGGTCTGCATGGGGCGGATCATGGCACCGGCAGCCTGCGCAGCGCAAGCGTCGATGGAGCGCCGGTCGGACGCGGCCGCAGCGACGACAATTGCAGGGGTGACGACCGCACCGATCCGCCGCATCGCCCACCTCGACATGGACGCCTTCTACGCCTCTGTCGAACTGCTGCGCTACCCGCAGCTCAAGGGCCTGCCGATGGTGATCGGCGGCGGCCGCCGCAAGGTCGACGAGGCCCTGCGCGCGGTGCCCGAGGGCGGTACGCTGGCCGACATCCCGGTGGCCGCCTTTCCACTGCTCAAGGACTACGCGGGGCGCGGCGTGATCACCACCGCGACCTATGCAGCGCGGCAGTTCGGCATCGGCTCGGCGATGGGGCTCATGAAGGCCGCCAAGCTGTGTCCGCAGGCGCTGATCCTGCCGGTGGACTTCGACGAGTACCGCAGGTACTCGCGCCGCTTCAAGCAGGTCATCACCGAGATCGCGCCGCTCATGGAAGACCGCGGCGTCGACGAGGTCTACATCGATTTCACCGAGGTCCCCGGCGGCCAGCGCGAAGGCGGGCGGGTGCTCGCGCGGCTGATCCAGAAGTCGATCCTCGACGCCACCGGGCTGACCTGCTCGATCGGCGTGGCGCCGAACAAGCTGCTGGCCAAGATGGCCAGCGAGTTCGACAAGCCCAACGGCATCTCGATCGTGTTCGAGAGCGACCTGCAGGCGCGCATCTGGCCGCTGCCCTGCCGCAAGGTCAACGGGATCGGCCCGAAGGCCGACGAGAAGCTGCAGCAGCACGGCATCCGCACCATCGGCGAGTTGGCCTCGAAGGACCGCGACTGGCTGGTCGCGAACTTCGGCAAGGCCAGCGGCGCCTGGATGCATGAAGTCGCCTGGGGCCGTGACAACCGGCCCGTGGTGACCGAGAGCGAGCCGGTGTCGATGAGCCGCGAGACCACCTTCGAGCGCGACCTGCACGCGGTGCGCGACCGCGCCGAACTCGGCGCCATCTTCACTCACCTCTGCGAGAAGCTGGCCGAAGACCTGCAGCGCAAGGGCTACGTCGGCAAGACCATCGGCATCAAGCTGCGCTACGGCGACTTCAAGATCGCGACCCGCGACCAGACCATCGAGGGCTTCACGGCCGATCCGAAGGCGATCCGCCGCATCGCGGGCCAGTGCCTCAAGCGGGTGCCGCTGGAACGCCCGCTGCGCCTGCTCGGGGTGCGCGTGGGCACGCTCGCCAGGGCCGGCGAGGTCCAGGTGGAGGCGGCGTCCCAAGGCGGCCCAGCACACCGCGGCAGGTCATCGGCCGACGCCGCGGCAGCCCAGACCGCCTCGCTGTTCTAGCGCTGCGCAAGCGCCGGCACGCCGGCCTGCCACTGCGGCCAGTTGACGACGATGTGATCGACCACGCGGCTGCCGACGAGCTCGATGTTTTCGACCGTTTCGGCAAAGCCGCCCGCGGTTTCGCCGGGCGCCGGATCCAGGTGCTGCAGGGTGGTCTCGCGCGGATTGCCCTGGTCGAAATTGACCGCGCCGCGCAGGCTCATCACACGATCGGTGCCATGCTGGCGCTTGATCACCAGCGTGATCGCGGCGGCTTCCATCTCGGTGATCACGTAGTCGTCGGCGCCATACAGCTTCGCGATGTACTGCGCCTGGTTCGACAAGCCCGGGCCATGGAAGAAGGTATCGCCGGTCATGTGGGTGCCCGTGCCGACGAATGGCGCGCGGCGCGCAGCCGCCTGCGGATAGCGCAGGCGGTAGGCCTTGGCCGAATCGGAATCCTTCAGCGGCGTGTCGGCCGAGAGCTTCATCGCCCAGGCGACCAGTTCGGGATTGAGCTTGAAGCGGCGGTACTCCTCGTAGCCCTTGCGCGGCATGAAAGTCGGCTCGCCGGCCTTGTTCTCCTCGGGCGCCCAGCGATGGCCGAGGTCGTAGTCGACCAGCCAGGTGGCCCAGCTGACCTCACCGATGGTCCCGCGCGAAGGCGGCGTGCCCGCCACGCCCGAGATCACGTAGTAGGCCTTCGAGAAATCGAACTTCGGACTGGTCAGGATGGCCTGCATCGACGAAGACGAATTGACCTTTCCCATGCCGAGCACCGACCCGCAGACGCCGTCGGCATTGCAATACACGGGCTGCAACGCACCGGGCACGGTGACCGGCGTCGAGCCCTTCCAGTAGCGCTCGTACCAGTGCTGGAATTCACCGGCGCGGTCGCCGGTGTTCTGCCCGATCTCGAACATGGCGGCCACGAACACCTTGACCTTCACGGGCTCGGCCACGGACGGCTGGGGCGTTGAAGCGCAACCCGCGGCGAGGGCGACAACGGCAGACAGTGCCACCCAACGGGCACGACGGGACCAGACAGCGAACATGGGAATACTCCGGTGGGAAATGGCGTGATTGCTGCAAAGCCCGTGCCCGACAATATCTGGGCTGCCGGCAGCATGGTGAAACCCAAACGCAAAAAGCCCAGCCTTTTGAGGGGCTGGGCTATTTGGGGCTGTAAGAGCCTGACGATGACCTACTTTCACACGGGAACCCGCACTATCATCGGCGCTGAGTCGTTTCACTGTCCTGTTCGGGATGGGAAGGAGTGGGACC